>NZ_CAZELG010000040.1:0-206888 GCF_964512825.1 Tenacibaculum halocynthiae
AGTAATAAAAAGACAGCAACCTTATGTTAATACTCATAATTTTGCTGCCTAAAATTTATTGCTTTTTATTTGTTTTTATCCATAGAATGCGGGAGCGGGGGGGTCTCATTTGTATTTCTTACTCTTTCCCGCTACTAGTTAAAAACTAGCAGTAGCCATTCTAGGAATAGCGGGGGAGCACTAAATAAGAAAGCTATATTTAATAATTTATTCATTCTTTATTCTTTTATCAAAAATTAATTTACTCACAGTCAGATTTTCTTCAGAATATTTAACTTTAAATTTATCCCCTAATTTGACCAAGTCTACTTTTATTGTTAAATCTTGGTTTTCTTCATAAGAAGAACCGTTTATTGAGTATCTATATCTTATACGATAGCCTCTTTTGGGTATTCTATATTTTTTAATAATAGTACCAATAGTATATAAATGACTTTTCTCTAATTGTCTTTTTTTTTCTAAACCAAGATAATAACCAAATGTCGCTAATCCGATTATTGTTATAAGAATAAAATAAATTTCTCTTTTACTGTTTTTATTTTTAATTAAATGAGTTTTCATTATTTTCTTGTTTCATCAACTGTTTTAGTTGTAAGGAACCCCTCAAGGGCACTTATTCCTGTTTCTGATTTTTTCCCTACCATCATATACAATATTCTAGTTACATCTTGTCCTTTTTTCGCTTTATTAAAAGCATTAAATGCTTCACTAGTAGTTTTTGCTTTGGTAGTTCTTGCACCATTTTTTACTACATTGATAGCTTTGTCCAAATTTTTGGACGTTGCAAGTACTTTTGATTTTGCTGTTTTTAATGCTTTAACACTTGAAGACTTATCTAATACTCTATTTACCTTACCTCCAATTTCTGCACCTATTGTTCCAGTAATCACATCAACAATTGCTGTATTAGTTTTTTTCTTACTTCCCTTAGTATATATAACATCAGATTCGCCATTAAGTTTATAATCCACACTAGCTTTTGCAACTTCAGATCCTAATGTTATACCAACTCTTTTTAAAGTACTTGCTCCTCCCGTTAAGGCTCCTTCTACAGTAGACAGAACAATATCAGCTCCATCAACATTATACCACATAGCATCATCCCAAGAATCACCATTTGAAAGATTAACTGCCACTTGACCTAGATATTCTGCTACTCCACCTATAACTGCACCCCAACACCAAGGACAATCTCCGTAAGGATCATTATACTGTGCAGGACTATTATACGCATATTGATAAGGTGTCCAGCTCTCTTGAGGATTTGCATCGGCTAAAGGATCAATACTTGTAAATCTTCCTAATGCATAATCATACATTCTGAATTTAGTCATATCGAGTTTAAGTCCTAATTCTTCCTGTCTCTCTACTTTGAAAGATTTACCCTTTTTACCTTGAAAGTTTTTACTACTTGTTCCTTGATTGAACATATACTTCTGCGCAGTACTATTTCCTAGGGAGTTAGTAATATTATTGTAACCTTTATGTTTAAGTCCAAAGGGATAATAATTAGATTCTTCTATAATTTCACTACTTGCAGTAATAACACCGTCTTTATTATTATCTGTGTATGATAGGCGAACGTTTCCTAAATGATCTTTATATTGGTATACGTATTCAAATGATGAGATTGCTGTGCTACCGCTCGAAATAACAGGTTTTACATATCCTTCAGAGTGGTTAAAGAATTCTAACGCTCCATTTTTATAAATATGGTTTCCTGCATAGTCAGTAGTTATTCCGCTTACTGTTTTTCTTAATTTTGAACCACTAGCATCATAAGTATAATCAATATGTTGCCCTCCAATAGTAACCCTAGTTGGCAGGTTTAAGTGATTGTAAGTGATATTAGTAATGCCTTTATTAGCATCAGCAATCATATTACCATTGGCATCATAGGTATAATCGTTTCCTGTATTGGTACCGTCTTTAAAACCGTGGGTTTTATTGGCTATATCGGTAACTTTTAAAAGCTTATTTCCTGCATCATATGTATAATACAGATTATCCATCGCTCCAAATGAAGTTGCTCCAGTATTTGTATGACCATATCTATACAATCTTGTAATATTACCATTCTTATCATAGGTAACAGGAATATTAACATGCCCTAAGTTATAATTTGAAGTGTTAGACCCCACTGCGTGGGTGATTCTGTTTAGTGCATCATAACTATAAGTGTATTGGTTACTTACTGTACTACCCGTGTTTACACTTAGTGAGTTCCAGTTAGTTTGTGCGATATTTCCATTAAACAATGCTGTTCCCATGGTTGGGTTATTATATTTTAAGCTAAAGTTAAACAAATCATTATCATTAGCATCACTATCTTGGTTAATATTTTTTAACCAACCACGAACATTGTATGCATAATCAACCTTTTGTAAACCTGCTCCTACTTTTTTGTTTTTTAACTGCCCTAGTTTGTCATAGGTATTCTCAACAATAGTTTCAGCTGTTTGGTTATTTATCTTATTGGTTTGTTTAGTCATTCTACCTGCATGGTCATAACTAAATACATCTATGGTTACAATCTCTGAGCTTCCCTTTTTATGGGTAGCTTTTGTTTCTAATACCTTCCCTACAAAATCTAACTTACTTTCAACAATATCAGTAGTTCCTAGGTAGTCATTTTTACTAGCTACAAATACTGGGCGTGCTTTGGCATCATAATAGGTTACGGTAGTTATCCAATTATTAGTATTTAATACTTTAACTTTACTAACCGTAGCTAATCCTTGAGTATTGGTTGTTACCGCTTTGCTATACACATTTGACGGAGCTGATAGTTCGCTTGGTACACTTGGGTAGGTATCGTAATAATTTATGGTTAATACTTCACCTGTTGTTACCGTTGAGCTATTGGTGTTAAAATAGCTTTGCATAGCAGGCTGTGAACTTATTGTGCTGTGCGTATAAATACCTGTGTTAATTACCCTTCCTAAAGCATCATATTTGGTAAATAACCATTTTTTGTTTGGTTTTTGCTTAGCATCTTGTGTTAATACTGGACGGTCCAAATTATCATACACAATATACTCTTCTCCTTTTCCTGGTATTTTCTTTTCTACTAAGCGATTTCTATGATCGTATTTGTATTGGTAACACAACTCTGAAAGTTCAGTAGTTGATACACTTCCGTCTGCTGTACTTACCTTTGGAGGAAGTACAAAGGTTAAATTCCCATAATCATCGTATACATAATACGTGTCATGCGCTACATTGTTATTATAGGTTCTTTTTAAAACTACTTGCCCTTCTTTATTTTTGAATTCTTCAGTAGTGTGATCTTTAGTACTTCCACTATGGTTTTCATCTCTTGTAACTGTTTTGTATAATTCTCCAGCTAAATAATTAGACGATGTAGTTGATAAAGCAGGTGTGTATACATTTCCATTTACAGTAGTCGTAGCTTTGAATAGTTTAACAGCATCGGCAGCCGAATTTGTTTGATAGTCAAACTCTATTTCATGGCCACCCCCAAGCTCCCATGCTTTTCCTGGTGCTGCTTGTTTTAAAACTCTGTTTAACGGTGAATTATCAAACTCTTTTTTTGAATAAGCGTTTATTAAATTTACATCTGTTACACCTGGAAAATCAGCTGCGTACTGTGTTTTGTAATAATTTTTTGTTCCTAACTCAGCTCCTGAAATAATTCCTCCATTATTACTAGTTACAGCATAGGGTAAATATTCTTCATTTTGCCTTCCAAGTTCATCGTAGGCTATATGGGTAACAATATCTTCTTTGGTTGGTGATTGTTGTATAGCAATACTTTGTTTAGCACGCCCCAATCCATCAAAATAGGTTATTTGTTCTACTACATCTTCTCTATTGGAAACTGTTCCAGTTTTAGTTTCTGTTTGAAAACTTCTAGTTAACACATAGTTTTCATTACTAAGGTTTAATGGTATGTATGGGTCATTTATAATTTTTGCGGTAAATGTAGATCCTGCTTTTATCCAAGTTAATGGTTTTAGGGTAATACTTCTACTTGCAGTTAAGTGTGCTGTTCCAGTTACTTGGTAATTGGTTTTTTCAACATCTTGTACAACTTGTGCATAAGAGCTTATTGAAATACATAATAAAATAAATAATAGCTTTTTCATAGTCTTATTAATTTTTGTAGTTGTATTTGTTTTCTTTTAAAATATTTCCTTGAGTATCTTTTACAAATTCTAACCTATTAAAGTTATCATAATGATAGGTGATTTTCTCTCCTCTTGGATCTGTCATAGTACTCACTCCAACTAAAGGTATATAAGTAATAGTAGTTACTTGTGCGGTACTAATTGCACTACGTATTTTTTGAATCTCTGTTTGAATCTGGCTTTCAGTATAGTTTTGTAAATAACTTAATGTTTCAGTATTTGTTTTTCCTAAAGCAGTCATTACTTGTGCATAGGTAGCGTTTTCAATTTTGGCTATAGGTTGCGAATAATCATACCCCCATAAATAGACAATATGGGTACCACCTACTTTACTTACCTCGGTTGGATTTCCTTTACTATCGTACTTATGATATACAATACGTGGTTCTAAATTTCCATTTCCTTTTGCTGTTTGAATAGTATCTGCTTCAATGATACCATTACCCCAGTCTTTAAAATTAGTACGTTGCGTACTTAATTTTTTATCAGTTCTTTGCCCGGTTTCAGAATTAACCAGTACATTTTTATAACTTTCTGTTTGTATTGGTGTTGCTATACGATGCTGTTTTTTTAAACTATCAATAGCTTTTAAAGCTCCTGGGCTTATCCCTAATAATTGGCTTTTATCATCAGGATAATACATTTTAGTTTTTAATACCTCTCCTTTACTATTGGTTTTTTCTACTCTAGTTTGTTGTAGATGATTTATATTATCGTAAAAATAATTAATAGTATTTGTTATTGGATTATTTCCATTTATATCAAACTGTTTTTCTATAGTTTTATCTAGGTATGACCAATAAGAGTATGTTTTATATTTATGAACATTTAAATTCCTTATTATTTGTGGAAAAGAAACTAAGTCATTTACATTTTTCCCAAAACATTTATGTTTAATATCTCTAATTTTTATATTAGTAGCGCCTGGACTTTTACATTTTATTTGACCAATGGTCACAGGTCCTTTACCATTACTTGTTGATGAGTAATAAGTTACAGGATCTAACCAGCCTGGTCCACTAATAGCATGTGAATGATTCGTATGGCATTGCCATACTGGTGTTGTACCTATTAAATCAGCAGCTTTACATTTATAAGTAGGATATGCTGGCTGCATAACAACGATATTATAATTAGAACTTATGTTATAATTAGATATTTCTGACACAGTTCTGTCAAGTTTATAATTATTTGTTATTTCTTTTACAACGGTTTTTGTTGAGCTTTTAGATAGTGGTTTTTTGAAAAACTGAATCTTTTTTTCTAATCCATGATTCCAACCAAAATTTGTGAAATTTGCTATTACACGGTTTGCACCTAAAAGTGTTTCTCCAGGAGAGTCTCTATTAACTATAAACTCATGTTCTTCTCCACCATTAATAAAGTCATCGCCACCATTACTAATAGTTACTTTTTTATAATATACATTACTACTACCTGAATTGGTAAGAGGAAAACTACCTGTTGATCTTAAGGTTAAATAATTTTCAGAAACAATGTTGGAACCAAGACTTCCTATGTCTTTAAATGCTGTTCTACCTTGTACATGACCTAAGCCTTTAATGGTTGCATCACCTGAAGATTTTGTTAAATCATTCATGTCGGTATAATAATACCTTTTGGTGTTTAAAATATCTGTATTAAAATCGTAATTTCTTATATATTTAACTCTATTACCACCTGTAAAAATGTTTTTATAGCTAGTAGTATATTTTTTAATTCTTAAAGAAACTGAAGCATCAACACATCTATTTGGGGTATAGCTACCATTTAGAATCTCAATTCTATAATTTTTACTATGTGGTAAATTAGTAATAGTTGAAAAATTAATTGACCCTTGAGTTGTATTAAACCCTTTTTCATATACTAAATTGTTTGAACCGTTAGTGATATCGTAAATTTTAATAATTGCATTTGCCTTATCTAATGGATAATCATAACATCCTTGAGATGAATTTACATATCCTTTTACTTGATAATTTAGCCCAATTTCAACATTTTTTCCTGCATTGTAATCACCAATAGTAAAAGTATTAGATTTAATTTGCTCTCCGACGATAGTTAAACCAGGTTTGTATTCATAGTTTAATTCTGTTTCGTAACCATAATAATTATTACCTTCATATTCAAAATTTGTATATCCCTTTGAAGGGTACACTATTTTTGTTAATAATCCTTTTTTAGAATAAACAGTATCCAAATTTCTATTAGCTAAACGGGATGTTTGTTTTGCAAAAACAGGGTAACTTTCTCCTAAATCAGGAAGCATTGATTGGTTTGTTTTTCCATTATAATACCCCCAATAATCTTGACTGTAAGAAAATCTTTTAGGAAAAGCATTAAAATCATCATAAGCAAACGAAAACTTCTTTTGAGGGTTTTTGAACGTCAAATTTTCTAAAAACACTCTCTTATTAGATGAAAAATGATATGTGAAATCTGTTTTATCTATTAAATTATTACTTTGATCTAATAATTGAATGTTTTTAATTAACCTATAATTAACAGCACTAGGACTAGGGTGCAATGTTGAATTATCAATTAACAATTTACCACTTTGAGGTTGGTTACTATTTATTTCAATAAGTCTCTTTCTTATTACTCTATTAAAGTTTTCACAATCAATAATTCCAGTAGTTAAAGGGAAATTAGAATTGCCTATAGGATATGTAGAAGTTAGTTCTAAAGATTGTGATATACTTGTTGTATATGATTCTTCTTTATTATTAGTGTCATATACAAAGTTAATTATATCTCCCTTTGGGTGTACTATTTTAGATAAATACCATGAACTTGTATAGCCTTGTTCAGGAGGTGATGCAGCAGCATTATTACACTTGTTTCTAGAGTATAAAATTTCTTCATCATTAAAATGATAAGCTACACCATCATCAGTAGTTATTACAAACCCTTTTTGTCCACTAATTAAATTTCGTTCTATTTTTAAATTTGTGTGAGGTACTGTTCTATAAACACCTTCATTGTCTATTACTATTTTCCCTGATTTACCTAGCATATTATATGAAAACATATCAGATTCAGAATCTATATAGTCAGTTTTACCAGCATTATATAAGAAAGAAACAATATCAGGGTCTACATCAACATTTTCACTAAAAGTTGGTTGACTTGATAATTGTTCAATAGGATATAAATCTACTCTGTTTATTTCTTTTACAGGATGTTCTAACCTGTAATTTTCATCTTCTTTTCCTCTTACAGTTCTGGCAATTACTCCACCTATATTTAAACTCCAACCTAAACCTACATTTGAACTTAATTGATCAACTTTAATTCCACTTGAGCTATATGATAAAGAAATTGGTACATTTAAATTTCTTGTCTTATAAGCTTGAATAGGTAGATTAACTCCAGTTACTCCTGTATTTAAACCTACAGGGAAATCTCCGTATTTTGTTAACTCAAAAGCAGTTGGTGCTGGAGGTACTATTTTAGGTAATTCTTGTGCATTCCCCAATACACATACAAGCATTGTGAAAATGCTTAACATTATTTTTTTCATGATAAGAGTGATGTTTTAATTAGCAATTTTTTTTCATTCTTCATGCAAAAATATATAAAATTTATTACATGTTGATTGTTATATGTTTAATAATTAATAGTGTTAAGTTTTTTTATAGGAATGGGTAATAAATTCTTTTGTATTTTTGACAAAAAAATAAATTGCTTTATTTACAACTTATTTTCATCCTCTTTTTATTGCTGATTTTTTATCAGGATTTTAAAAACAGAAGTGTAGTATTGTATTTATTTCTCTTAGGAGTGATTTCAGGAGGAGTTTTACATTATAAAAACTCATTATTAGAGGAGTTTTTAATAAATGTACTGTTAAATGTAGGCTTTATCGCTGTTTTAACTGTAGTGTTATTTTTGTATTCAACTTTTATTATGAAAAAGAAACTATTAGAAACAATAGGGGTAGGAGATTTTTTAATGTTTATAGTATTTGCATGTAGTTTTCCAATAGGTACATTTTTAGTGGTGTTTTCTACATCACTTATTTTTTCATTACTTTTATTTTTAATTTTGAAAAATAAATTACAGTATAAAACTGTTCCATTAGCAGGGTTTCAGTCTTTATTTTTAAGTTTGTTATTATTACTAAATTGGCTATTTAACATTGTAGATTTATACGTTATTTAAATGAAAAAGGAACTTTTAGAAATACCTACCGAAACTATTCAGTTAATTACTGCTGAGCAGGCTTATTCATATAGAATCGTACCTGTTAAGAGCGATAAAACTTCGTTAACTTTTAAAACAGATTTTAATGATCTTGCTTCTTTACAACAAGAGTTACAAATTATATTAGGTAGTACCATAGTTTTAGAAAAAGAAAATTCACAAACTATTGATACATATCTTCAAAAAAATTACCGAAAAAGAACTTCAGGAAACTCGAGCTCATCGTTAAATTATTCGGAAGACTTTTTGCTAAATATGATTCATGAGGCAAAAGAATTAGGAAGTAGTGATATTCATTTTGAAGTTTATGAAAAACAGCATAGGGTTCGTTTTCGAATTGATGGTAAGCTATTGGAACGTTATGTGATTTCAGAAAATGAATATCCAAAAATAGTTAATAGGATTAAAATAATGGGGAGGCTAGATATTTCTGAAAAAAGATTACCTCAAGATGGACGTATTAATATTTCAACAGGAAAAGAAGACTTTGATATTCGTGTATCCTCATTACCAACATTACATGGAGAAAAGTTAGTACTTCGTATTTTATCTAAAAACACCTTAACTGTACAACTAGAAAATTTAGGATTTACAAGTAATGAATTAGACACTTATAAAATAGCGGTTAAAAAACCAAATGGTATTGTATTGATTTCAGGTCCAACGGGTTCAGGAAAAACAACAACGTTGTATGCTACTTTAAAATTGTTAAATACAAATGATACTAATATTTTAACAATTGAAGATCCTATTGAGTATACTTTAGAAGGAGTGAATCAAGTGCAGTTAAAAGAGAATATAGGGCTAGATTTTGCTAGTACATTACGTACTTTTTTACGTCAAGATCCTGATATTATCATGGTAGGTGAAATTCGTGATGTTGCTACAGCTAATATGGCAATTAGAGCCGCATTAACTGGACATTTGGTATTGTCTACAATTCATACAAATTCAGCTTGGGCAACAATTTCTAGGTTAATTGATATGGGGGTTCCACCTTTTTTAATAGCAAGTACTTTAAATGTGAGTGTTGCACAACGGTTGATTCGTAAATTATGTACCTCTTGTAAAACAGAAGAAAAGTTAACGATAGATGTTTTTCCTAAAGGAGTTGTCATTCCTGAAAGTGTAACCACTCATTTTAAGGCTAACGGTTGTACTGAGTGCTACCAAACAGGCTATAAAGGAAGAAAAGCTATTTATGAAATTATTCCTATTACTAAAGAATTGGTAGAGAGTATAGAAAAAAAGGAGTTAAATATTTCTAGTTATTTAAAGCAAAATAACATTGCTACTTTACAAGACAATGCACTTTCATTAGTAGCTGAAGGAATTACTTCTGTTGATGAAATATTTTCACTATTGATATCATAAGAAATGAATAAACAACAAAAAACATATTTTTTATTAGTTGCTGTATTAATTGTTTGGGGCTTGATTGGGTATCAGTTTTTCAAAAAAATAAACCCTACTGAAAATGAAATACTAGGTGATCAAATACCTAAAAAATACATTCCTAAAAAAATTAATAAATCGAAATCGTATGTAGTTACTGCGAAGTATCGTGATCCTTTTTTAGGAACGATGTTTTCTGAAAAGAAAAAGGTTAAAAGAAAGAATATTGCACCTAAACTAGAAGTGAACATTCCATTTCCTACTGTTGTATATAATGGAGTTGTAGAGGGCGGTAATTCAAAATCGTACACTATTACAGTAAATGGTAAGCAGGAGTTATTAAGAATTGGTGAAGAGTTATCAGGAGTGAAACTGATAAAAGCAAATAGTGAGCAAATAAAAGTTCGTTTCAATACGGTTATTAAAACGATAAAATTACAATAAAGTGTTTTTAAAAAAAGTAAAAGCGGGGGCGTTGCAATATGTTTTGGTTATTTCGGTACTCATTGCAATTATTGTTTTTGCTTTTATTGCATTAATTTATTTACAACGAAGAGTACAATTAAAAAATAGTTTTTATAAAGAGGCAATTGAAAATGTACAATTTGGATTTGATTTTATTAGTCAAAATGATGTTCCATATAATACACCTCAAGAACAACAATTTTCTAATAATGAACTCGAAAAAACAACTTTATTAAAGGATCATTGGGGAGTTTTTAATAAAGTTACCGTTACTTCTACAGTTAAAAATGAAAACTTTCAAAAAACAGGGTTAATAGGAGGGAATAACATTAAAAGAGATGCTTTATATTTAAAAGATAATAATCAGCCATTAGTATTGGTTGGTGATACCAAGATTACAGGAGATGTAGCTTTGCCTGAACGAGGTGTAAAAGGAGGTAATATTTCAGGAACTTCTTACTATGGAAAACAACTAATTTTTGGAAACCAAAAATTAAGTTCTGCTACACTTCCATCTATTGATAACCTTGAATATATAAAAGGATTGATTCAAAAAAGGTATTTGAATGATGAAGTGATTTCATTTGAATTAGAAGAGGGCGTGCAAAAAAGGCAATCATTTTCGCAGCCGACGGCTGTTTTTCAAGAATCTGAAAGTATTTATTTGAGAAATGTGCAATTACAAGGAAATATTATAATTCATTCTAATAAATCTATTGTAGTAGATGCTACTTCACTTCTGGAAGATGTTATTTTGATAGCTCCCGTTGTTAAGATTAAGAGGAATGTAATAGGTAGTTTTCAAGTATTGGCTACAAAAAAAATAGAAGTAGCTAGAGGTTGTAAATTGAAATATCCTTCGGCGTTGGTATTATTTTCAAATGAAAAATTAGAAATTAATCCACCAGAAGAGAATTCGATAGCTATTAATGAAAATTGTGATATTAAAGGAGTTGTTCTTTTTCATCAAGAAAAAGGATCAAATTATAAATCTCAATTAGTTATATCTAAAAATACAACCATAACAGGAGAAGTGTATTGTAATCAAAACTTAGAACTATTAGGAAGTGTTTATGGTTCCGTATACGCTAGTAGTTTTATCACAAAACACTTTGGAAGTGTGTATATTAATACTGTTTTTAATGGCGTTATTAATGTTAATAAATTGCCTGAGCAATATTGTGGACTACAAATAGGGAATTCAACTCAAAAAGTAGCAAAGTGGTTATATTGAAATCGTTTTTCAGCCGAAAATTAAAAGCGTCCTCTTTAACAGAGGTAATGGTAGCAACAGTACTTATTGTAGTGGTTTTTGGTATTGCCATTGCTACATTAAATAACATAATGCAGAGCACAGTTAGTAAGAATACACAGGCTGTTGAAGCTGAGTTAACGGAGTTGCGATATTTATATAAAAATAATAAAATACGACTCCCATATGCTGATGAAATTGATGATTGGAAAATTTCTATTCTAAAGGTAAAAGAAGGTGTGTATTCGGTAGTTCATTTTGAAGCTGTAAATATCTTACATAAAAAACAATTGATAAAAAAAGAAATATTCATTGAAAATCACTAAAAAAATAAAAGCTTTTACATTGAGTGAGTTACTAGTTGTTTTAGTAATTTCTAGTATTGTAGTTTCATTAGCTATTCTTATATTGTTAATGGTTCAAAAACAAATTAAAAGCATTCAATCTAATTTAGATAAAAAACAAGAGATTCAGTTTTTAGAAAGAGCGCTATGGCAAGATTTTAATACCTATGCAGTTTCATATCAAAAAGAAAAGGATATCTTGTTTTTAACCAATTCTATTGATTCAATAAGTTATGTATTTAATGATGGTTATATAGTACGAGAAAAGGATACGATGTTCGTTCAACTAATGAATAAAAAAATATTTTTAGATGGCGATTTCGTTACTTCTGGTGTTATTGATGGAATTCAGATTGAAACTTCTGCTAAATTCGGATCTAAAAAAATGTTTATATATAAAAGTAAAAGTGCAATGCACTATTTAAATGACTAATGGCTTTTAAATTAGAAAATACACAAAAAACTAAACAAAAGAAGGATACTTCTTTTGATATTAATGCACTTCTAAAAAAAGAAATTAACTTTTTCGGTAGCTCTTTTTCTAATAAAAAGAAAGAAGCTTTTTATATAGAGTTATCAGTTTTGTTAAATGCTGGTCTAGAGCTAAAAGATGCTCTTGAATTAATAGGAGCTGAACAAAAAAAAGAAGCAGATAAAGTGCTATTTAAAACAATTGTAGATGAGTTAATTTCTGGGAAAAATTTATCAGAAGCAATACGGCTTGAAAAACAATTTACAGAATACGAATATTATTCATTGCAAATAGGTGAAAGAACAGGAACGCTTCAAAAAGTAACTGACGAGCTAGGTGCTTTTTTTAGAAGAAAAAATGAACAAAAACGAACAATATTAAATGCATTGTCTTATCCAATGGTTGTTTTATGTACTGCATTTTTAGCAGTAGGCTTCATGTTGCAATATGTAGTGCCAATGTTTGCAGATATTTTTAAACAAAACAAAGTAGAATTGCCTTGGATTACCAAACAAATAATTAGTTTTTCAAATGTTTTTTCATCGTATTATTGGGTAGTGATTTTAATGATTATAGCTTTTTTTGTTTTTATGAAGTTAGCTAAAAATAAAATTTGGTATCGTAAATGGAGTGCTGCCTTTTTGTTGAAAGTTCCTTTTGTAGGTGGTTTTTTACGTAAAGTACGAATAGCACAATTTACTCAAGCTATTACGTTATTAGTTGGTGCTAAAGTGCCATTGTTAAATGGTATTCAGCTAACTAAAAAAATGATAGATTTTTATCCTTTACAAATTGCATTATCAAAAGTTGAAGAGGATATTTTACAAGGGAAAAGTTTGCATGAAAGTATAGGTAATCAGTCAATTTTTGATAAAAAAATGAGTTCGTTAATTAAAGTGGCTGAAGAAACGAATCAGACAGAGACAATTTTTAACAGATTAACATATCAATATAATCAAGAAATAGAGTATCAATCTAAAACAATAAGTGCGGTAATTGAACCTCTAATTATTTTATTTTTAGGTGGAGTTGTAGCTGTAATATTAATAGCTATGTATTTACCAATGTTTAAGCTAAGTACTGTTATTGGTTAGTTGTTTTTGATTTTTTGTAGAAAAATAGCAGCAGTTAAATAAATGCGATTTTTACTGTAGTTCTTTTTCTTTTTAAAATGGATAGATATTAATTCGCCTAATTGTTGTTGTTCTATATGATTTATTAATTTTAAAAGAGTGCTAAAATCTCCTTTTACTTCAAATGAAAAAGTAGTAATGGTAGTGTTTTTCTCAATAAATTCATGCGGTTCATCAAAAGCAAGTACTTCTATTTTTTTTTCTTCAGAAAAAGAGGTGATTTTTTGAAGTAGCGTTTGTTGAAATGAATTTTTTAGTGAAACATTTTTTGATTTTAAAATAGAATCTAAAAAATTGTTTTTTTGAGTCAAATAGATGGTTCTATTGGTTGCGTTGTTTAATAATTGTTTTTCTTTTAAGAGGTTTGAATACTTGTTTTTAACCTCAAAAGTATTTTTAATTGCAAAATTATATACAACAAACAAGGTGATTAAAAATCCAACAAGTAAGCCAATGTTTTTTTGTTGGTTATTCATTGTTTATATGTATTAATAATTCAAATTCCATATTTTTTTTTTGTTTTCCGTAACTCATAATTGTTACTTTATCAACCCATTTTTTTGATTCTAACAATGAAATTAAATGAGTTGAATCTTCATTTTTTTTACTAACACCTTTTACTATAATTTGATTTTTGGTAACAAGAATTGTTTTCCCTTTTTTTACGCGAGATTTTATTGGTTGATAATAAATATTTGTAAGTAAAATAGTATTTGGAATTAATTGAGCTATTTCATCTATGTGTCTTGAAACTTTAGATTGAGAGACAGATTGTAAGTTTTTTACTACTTTTTCTTTTTGCGCTACTTTTTCTTGTAAGCTTATTAGTCTGTTTTTTGTTTGCTCATTTAATTGTACATCAATGGTCAGTTGATCTGCTTTGGTTGTGTAATGACTATATACTAAAAAATTAATTAGAAGAATTGTAAATAAAAACCCAAGCCCGAATTTCAAACCCAAGTCAAAAAGTTTTTTTTGTTGATATGTTTTTTTTAACCCCTCTGTTTTTTGAGTTAAACCTATTTGTTCCATGTTTTGGTCAAAATAGTACGATAAAACACCTCCTAGCGGTAATAATTCATGATTAGATACTTCTAAATCATTAACAATATATGTATGGTCCTCTATAAATTTTTTTTCAACAACAGCTATTTTATTGTTTTTTATTGTTATTTCAGCATTAGAAGTATTAAAATTATCATTTCCTATAAAAGGAAGAATATTTTGAAGTGCTAAATTTCCTAGTGAAAAATCAACAATAGAAATACTATTCTTTGAATAAAGATCAATTACATAGTCAATGTGTTCTTTTCTACAGATAGAAATGAATGATTCGGTATCGTTTGAGTATATTTCATAGTAAAAATCACTTATTACAATGTTTGGAAAAGCTACTTGAATAAGCTTCTTTTGATTATCATTAATTACTGTTATCTTTTTAGAAAGTACATGTTGATTATTAATAATTAAAAAAGCATGTTTGTTCGCTTTTACAAAAGGAATAACTTCATCTATACTATTATATTGATGCCTGTTTGTTACAGTTAGTTCTTTTTTCTTTTTAGATAATTGAAGCCCCGTATAAAAATCTGTATTATTTTTATCTGTCGAATGCTCAATAGCACAAAAACTTGTTCCGTATAGTAACCATTTCTTTAACATTAACGAATGATAGTTGGTTTAATTAAAACAGATAATTTTGTTTTAGAGTTTGTTCTTGTTTTTTTACTAAATAACCATTTAATAATAGGAACTCTTGCTAGAAAAGGGACTCCTGAACCTGAATCGTTTTTAATGTTTTCTTCCAATCCACCTAAAATAATAACATCTTGATCCTGAACTCTAATAGTAGAAGTAAATTCTCTGGAATTCATTCCTGGAGGAGCATTTTTATCAATACGTTTACCATTAAAACTAGATTGTAAAACATTTACACTAAGTGTTATTTGTTCATCTCCAGATACTATCGGTCTAATGTTTACCGATAAATCAGCATCTATGGGGATGTATTGGTTAGTTTGTATTGTTTGAGGGTTTTGAGAACCTATAACATCAGTTCTTTCATCTTTATAATATGAGCGCTCTCCATTTGATAACGATGCACTATGACCGTTTAAAGTTGATAATTTTGGGGTAGACCTTATTTTTACATCACCATTTGTTTCCATCATTTGGATTTTTGCAAAAAAGTTAGGAACTACCTTACCTACATTTAATGATCCAAAGCCATTAAATCCTCCAATGATTTTGTTTATAGTAGTAGCTCCCAAATTTATATTTGCAGAAGGGAAAATACTTCCATTATCTTTAGTTGGTTTGTCTCCTATACCTAAATCTAAACCTGTGCTAACTGATGCCGACTTAGTAACTTCTAATATCATTACTTCAATTAAAACAACAGGTATCGGTTTATCTATCTTACTTACAAATTCTTTGAATTTTTCTACTTCTTGTGTGTCACCGCTTACAATAAAAGCATTTTGTTCTATATCGGTTATTATTTCAAGTTTACCTATGATATCTTTTGGTATAATACTTTTTAAAGCTTCCGCTTTAGAATTATAATTTCCAAAAGATTGGTTTGGGTTGCGAATATTTTGCTGTCTACTATTATAGTTGTTATTTCTTTGGTTGTTAAAATTGTTTCTATTTCCGTTAGAATATGATTGTTGAGAACTATTAAAATTGTTAGAGTTATTAGTGAGTGAATTTCTATTACCATTAAAGTTTTGAACTCTATTACGTGCTCTATTTTGTAATGGTTGATTCATTATTTCAATAGAACGATGCATCAATGGAATGACTACAGAACTTCTAATTATTCTTTTTTCTTTTTGACCAAAATAGTAAATGCTCTTTTTCTTTTTGTAAGTAAATTTAGTGTCTTCTAAAATTTTAGATAACAATTCATCGTAAGTAATTCTTGATGCTTTTACTGAAGCTTTACCTATGTTATTTAAAGGGGTATTAGTAAAAATATTAATTTTTAAAGCATTTCCTATATCGTTGATAACAGTTTCAATTTTAGCGTTTTCAAAATCTACATCTAATAGTAGATGTTCAGTATCGATTATTTTAAAAAACAAATTTGAATTTTGATAGCGAGTCGGTCTTATAGTTTGACCATTATTAATTGAATTTCGATTATTAGAGTTTTGTTGAAAGCTTGTAGCGTTTTCAAACAAATAATAATTGTCTTTTGTTTTTGTGACTATTAAGTTGTTCGAAAATGCTAGTTTATCCATAGCACTCTCAAAAGACTTGTTTTTTATGTATCCAGAAATTGTTTTCCTACCTATATCTGATGAAAAAACAAGGTTTTTCCCTGATATGTTAGTGATTTTTTTAAATGCAACAGCAATAGAATCATTTTGTAAGTCAACAGTAAATAAATCAGAAGTAACATCATATTCAACGGGGATATTCTTTGGGATGTATCCTGGTTTTTTTTCTTTTTTTGGAACGTGTTTTTTTAATGAAATAATATTACCAGTAACAATGAATGTAAGTTTAAATTCTTTACATAAGTAAAGTAAAATATCTTTAATTTGAGCGTTAGAGAAATTGTGTGTTAAGTTTGTATTTTGCAACTCGTCAGATACACTTAAATTAACTTTTCTTGCTTTTCCAATGGCTCTAATAAAAACTGGAAGGTTTTGACCACTTACATTAAAATCTACAGTTTTTGTAAGCCCAGGGATTGTTGTTAGTAGGTTGTTTAATTTTTGTTCTAATTTTTGAATTCGTTCTTTTTCTTTGTTAATATTCTCTTGAGTAAACCCATTAAGAGTTCCTAGAAATAGTATTAAAATAAATTTAATTGTATGTTTTTTTAGCATTTTTTTTATTTTATAATAAAAGCATTTGTTGAATAACTAGTTTCATATTCTGTATTCATAGCTTTTACTCTCCATTCATATTGTGAACTTGTTAAATCTTTATTTATAGATTTATTGTTAATTATGGTATCCAACAAAGTTTTCGTTGCGTTTTTAAAGGTCGGTGTTGCAATTTGGATATTATAGTTATCTGCATCTTCAATAGTTTGCCAATTAAAACTAATTAATCCTGCGTCTAATTGGGCACCATTGCTAGGAGCAAGTAATATGATCCTTTCATTTGAAATATTTTTAATAAAAATAGCTTCACAAGAATTTAATAGAAAACAGATACTTACAATGATTGTTAACTTTTTCATTTTTTTAAAATTTAAAACTATTTTCAGTTAATTTATTTTCAAGTTCTTGAGCGTTTCTTTTAGTTGTATTACTGCAATTTTGACCCTCATTAACAATAGTGGCTATTTTAATTTTTCTTCTTTTAGTAGTTTTCCAACAGAATGAAGATAATTGATATCCAAAAATTACCTCTTTAGAAAGGTCTAATTCTCCAATCTTTTTTTCGTTTTTAAATAGAAGTAGTCTTTGTTTTTTATATTTATCTGTTTGTAAATAAATAGCGTCACTTTGTTTAAGTTGATTTAAAAAAGGTGCTCCCGAGGTGAGTTTTATTCCAGTAATTATCGTAGCCTCAGGTGATTTTTTTAAGTAATTAAAAATAGATAAGTTATTCTCATTTATTGAAGAAACAATAGAAACCTTATCAGTAACACTGATGCTAGTATAAAATGGTTTGTTTGGAATGCTATCGTTAAAAATTATTTTTTGAGTCTGATCTTTTCCACTAATAGCTTTTTTGTATTCTTTGTAAGTGTCTTTTTTGAATTGATGTATTGAGTAAGAAACCTTAATTTTTTGATCGTATTTAGGAACTCCAAAAGTTTGAAAAGCAGTTTTTCGAAGAGATTTTTGTTTTTCTCCAATAACACCTAACTCAACGGGTGTTTTTGTAGTGTGAAAATTGTTTTTCTGAGGAAGGACCCCGCAGGAAACACACATTATTAATGTGATTATAGCAATTGTTTTTTTCATTTTATTTGTTTAAGCCGTAATTTAACAACAAATTGTCGCGCAAAAATACTAAATATTTTTACTTTTGACATTTATATATATATATACTATGAAATTGAAGAAGAATACTTTATCTAAAAAAGTAGATGCTTTTAATTTGCAAGAGCTGTTAGTGGTTCTTGTTATTATTGGAATTCTTATTTTGATAGCGCTGCCTAATTTAATGCCAATGATTTCTAAAGCAAAAAGTATTGAGGCTCAGAATCAATTAAAACATTTGGGGTCTATGCAACGTACACATTTTTATATGCATTCTAAATATTCAAATGATTTTAATGCTATTGATTTTGTTGTTCCTTTAACTAATAAAAATGGTGGTAAAGCAAAATATTCATATGAAATTATAGAAGCTACCACGAATACTTTTAAAGCGCGTGCTACTGCTATAGTGGATTTTGATGGGGATGGTGTTTTTAATGTTTGGGAAATAGACCAAGAACAAAATTTGAAAGAAATAATTAAAGATTAAATGAAATAATAAGTAATTCAACTTTTAATAATAAAACCTCCAAAGAAGATATTCTTTGGAGGTTTTATTATGTTATCCTCTTTTTACAGAAAATCACCAAAGAAAAACCAATTAAGACTTTTTTTAAGTTTGTTTTCTTTGTTGTCTTCTTCTAGGATTTTGGTGTCTCTTATTTCACTTTGAAATAAATCGATAACAAATTCATCGTAAGTTTTTTTAGTTTCCTCTTTTAAAAAAGCATCAAAGTATAATTCACTAGCTTTTTCTCCTTTTATTTTTTCTATTTCTAAAAGTGTTTTATATAAAGGCTCAATTTTTTCAATAACACCATTTGGTACAGCTTTTCTTCGTCCTGTATAACCAGTAATTTCACCTTGTTCATTTTTATCAACTGTAAAATCGGTAATCACCCAATAGTATCTACCGGTTCTTGTTAAGTTTTTAACAATAGCATGGAAATTTTCACCTTTTTTTAAAGCGTTCCATAAAACTTTAAATGCCACTTTAGGCATATCAGGATGACGAATAATATTATGGGGCTCACCAATTAATTCAATTTTATTGTATTCAGAAGCTTCTTCAAAAGCATCATTCATGTATAAAATTGTACCATGAATGTCCGTTTTGCTTATGATTGTCTGGGTTTTATCCCATTTTACTTCTTCGTTTATAATTTTGATTGGTTTGGGGGATATTTTTGTCATTTAATACTTTATTTAGTCTAAACAAAAATAATTAAAACAAATAAAACAGTAACCTTAATTTTAAATAAAAGTTACTGTTTTTTATTTTTAAAATAGGGGTGGTTTATTAAAGGAAATCACCAAAGAAAAACCAATTTAAGCCTTTTTTAATTTTATCTTTATTAGCTGGAGTATCGTACTGTTCTTTTTTACTTTCCTCTTTAAATAAATCAACAACAAACTCGTTATAGTTCTTGCCTATTTCTTCTTTTAAATAACCTTCAAAATATAATTCACTGACCTTTTCGCCTTTTAATTTTTCAATGTCAAGTAATGTTTTATATAGTGGCTCAATTTTTTTAATAACACCTTCTGGAACAGCTTTTCTTCGTCCTGTATAACCAGTAACTTCACCTTGTTCATTTTTATCAACTGTAAAATCAGTAATAACCCAATAATATCTTCCAGTTCTAGTTAAGTTTTTAACGATGGCATGAAAGTTTTCGCCTTTTTTTAAAGCTTCCCATAAAACTTTAAATGCTACTTTAGGCATATCTGGGTGTCTAATTATGTTATGAGGTTCGCCAATTAATTCAATGGCACTATACTCACAAGCTTGTGTAAAAATATCATTAGCATATAAAATCGTTCCGTGTAAATCCGTTTTACTTACAATTGTTTGGGTCTTGTCCCATTTTACCTCTTCGTTAATAATTTGTTTTGGGGGAGTTTCCATAATTTAGTTTTTTTATTTTGGTTGCCGCAAAAATCTATTAATAAAGGATAATTAAATATGATTTTTATCAGTTTCTAAATTGTTTTTACAACAGAACAAAATGTATATTTGTCAGTTAATACAAACAACATTATTATGAGCGAATCTAGAAAACGACGAGAAGCTTTATTATATCATGCAAAACCAAAGCCAGGAAAAATCTCTGTAGTTCCTACTAAAAAGTATGCAACTCAACACGATTTGTCTTTGGCGTATTCCCCAGGAGTTGCTGAGCCTTGTTTAGAAATAGCAAAAGATAAAGACAATGTATATAGATATACTGCTAAAGGTAATTTAGTAGCTGTAATATCAAACGGGACGGCGGTTTTAGGTTTAGGAGATATTGGTCCTGAGGCATCAAAGCCTGTGATGGAAGGAAAAGGATTACTATTTAAAATATTTGCAGATATTGATGTATTCGATATTGAAGTTGATGCAACTGATGTAGATAAATTTGTAGAAACTGTAAAAGC
This sequence comes from Tenacibaculum halocynthiae, assembly GCF_964512825.1. NCBI lineage: Bacteria > Pseudomonadati > Bacteroidota > Flavobacteriia > Flavobacteriales > Flavobacteriaceae > Tenacibaculum > Tenacibaculum halocynthiae. Next base: position 20,789 of record NZ_CAZELG010000040.1, read on the forward strand.
AATTGCCCCTACTTTTGGAGGGATTAACCTTGAAGATATTAAGGCACCTGAAGCTTTTGAGATAGAAAGAAGGTTAAAAGAAGAATTAGATATTCCTGTAATGCACGATGATCAGCATGGTACAGCTATTATTTCTGCAGCGGCATTAAAAAATGCTTTAGAAATTAATGGTAAAGATATTTCTAAAGTTCTAATTGTAGTAAATGGAGCAGGAGCAGCTGCGATATCATGTACTCGTTTATATTTAGCTCTAGGAGCTAAAAGGGAAAATGTGATTATGTGTGATAGTAAAGGTGTAATAAGAAACGATAGAGATAATCTTACTTCACAAAAAGCAGAATTTGCAACACATAAAGATGTGAACACTTTAGAAGAAGCAATGCATAATGCAGATGTTTTTATAGGGTTATCTAAAGGTAATGTAGTTACTCCAGAGATGTTATTATCAATGGCAAAAAATCCTATTGTGTTTGCTATGGCAAATCCTGATCCTGAAATTTCTTATGATGTGGCAGTTGCTACAAGAGAAGATATTATTATGGCAACAGGAAGATCTGATCATCCTAATCAGGTTAACAATGTTTTAGGGTTCCCTTTTATTTTTAGAGGTGCATTAGATGTAAGAGCATCAAAAATTAATGAAGAAATGAAAATGGCTGCTGTACATGCATTAGCAGATTTAGCTAAAAAATCAGTGCCAGAGCAAGTGAATATAGTGTATGATGAAATAAGTCTTTCTTTTGGAAAAGATTATATTATTCCAAAGCCATTTGATCCTAGGCTAATTTACGAAATTCCTCCAGCAATTGCTAAAGCTGCAATGGATTCAGGAGTTGCTAAAGAGCCTATTGAAGATTGGGAGAAGTATAGAGAAGAGTTAATGGATAGGTCAGGTACAGGAAGTAAAGAAATAAGATTATTACATAACCGAGCTAAGAAAAATCCAAAAAGAGTTGTATTTACTGAAGCTGATCATTTAGATGTGTTAAAAGCAGCTCAAAGAGTTTATGAAGAGAAAATTGGTATTCCAATTTTATTAGGTAGAAAAGAAGTCATTTTGGAATTAAAAGAAGAACTTGGATTTACAGGTGATGTTCAGATTATCGATCCAAAAATAGATGAAGAAGAGGAAAGAAGAAATCGTTATGCTGATTTTTTCTGGGAAACACGTCAGCGAAAAGGGGTAACTCTATTTGAAGCTAAAAAATTAATGCGTGAGCGTAATTATTTTGCAGCTATGATGGTAAATAGTGGTGAAGCTGATGCTTTGATTACAGGGTATTCTAGGCCTTATTCATCAGTAGTAAAGCCAATATTAGAACTAATAGAAAAGGATAAAGGAGTTACTAGAGTAGCAGCAACAAACCTAATGCTTACTAAGCAAGGACCAATGTTTTTAGCTGATACTACTATTAATATCAATCCAACGGCCAAAGATTTAGCAAAAATTACACAATTAACGTCTACTTTGGCAAAAATGTTTGGAATGAAGCCAAATGTAGCTATGTTAGGTTTTTCAAACTTTGGATCATCAAAGTCAGAAAGTTCAGCAAAAATTAGAGAAGCAGTTTCTTATATTCATAGAAATTATCCAAATGTTGTGGTTGATGGTGAGTTACAAGCTGATTTTGCATTAAACCCAGATTTGTTAGCAAAAGAATTTCCGTTTTCTAAATTAAATGGAAAAAGAGTTAATGTATTGATATTTCCAAACTTAGATGCCGCTAATATTACGTATAAGTTAATGAAGCAGGTAGACGGAGTTGAATCTGTTGGGCCAATTTTGTTAGGTATGAGCAAGCCAGTTCATATATTACAATTAGGAGCTAGTGTTGATGAAATGGTTAATATGGCAGCAGTTGCTGTAGTTGATGCACAAAATAAATCATTAAAAAAAACAATGTAAAAGAGGGTGAAAAACCTTGAAAATGAGTGTTTTTAAAAACAAATATTTTTTCTACTTTAGACAACGCAAAAAATTAATGAATGATAACACAAATTAGAGGAAGACTTGTAGAGAAAAATCCAACCTATGTGGTAGTAGATTGTAATGGAGTTGGATATTTATTACATATCTCTTTAAATACATTTTCTTTATTACCAGAAAATGAGAACATCGTGTTATATACGCATTTATCAATTAGAGAAGATGCACATACTTTGTTTGGGTTTATTAATAAAACTGAAAGAGAAATTTTTAGATTATTAGTTTCAGTATCTGGGGTTGGACCGAGTACAGCAAGGACTATGCTTTCCTCTATGACATCTGAAGAAATTCAACAAGCAATAGCTTCTGAAGATGTAAAGTTAATTCAATCTGTTAAAGGTATTGGTGTTAAAACAGCACAAAGAGTTATTGTTGATTTGAAAGATAAAATTCTAAAAACCTTTGATTTAGATGAAGTTTCATTAAAACAAAACAATACAAATAAAGAAGAAGCGTTATCTGCTTTAGAGGTATTAGGATTTGCTCGGAAACAAGCAGATAAAGTAGTTAATAATATATTAAAAGTAACACCTGAAGCTACTGTAGAAGAGCTTATAAAGCAGGCGTTAAAAAACTTATAATAGAGTTGGGAAAGACATTTATGAATAAATTATTTACAACACTTACTTTGCTAGTAAGTGTTGTTTCGTTTTCACAAAGTATTACGAATAATAATAAACAAGGAGTAAAAAAAGATACAGTTATACCACTTAAGTATAATTTTAATTTTAGTCAAAAAGGAAAACTTTTTTTAAATAATCCCTCACAGTTTCAAGTCAGATACGATAAAGCTATAAATAAGTTTGTAATAGTTGAAAAAATTGGAGATTATTATATAGGGACTCCAGTTTTTATGACTCCAAGAGAATATGAAAAGTATCGTTTAAAAAACGATATGAAAGACTATTTTAAAGAAAAAGTTGATGCAACTAATTCAAGAAAAAAAGGAAATAATAAAGCTAGAAAAAACTTGTTACCAAAATATTATGTGAACTCAAAGTTTTTTGAATCTGTTTTTGGAGGAAATGAAGTTGAGGTTATTCCTAGAGGACAAGTAAATATTAAATTAGGGGGTGTTTATCAAAATAATGAAAATCCACAAATATCAATAGATAATCAAAGTAGTTTTACTTTTGATTTTGACCAACAAATAAGTGCAAGTTTACAAGCCAAAGTAGGAAAACGATTAAAAGTTACTGCTAATTATGATACGCAATCTACTTTTGATTTCCAAAATCTTATAAAATTAGAATACACACCAACTGAAGACGATATTATTCAAGGTATTGATGCAGGTAATATAAGTATGCCTATTAAAAATTCATTAATAAACGGTGCTCAGGCTTTATTTGGGGTAAAGGCAGAATTACAATTTGGAAAAACTCGTGTTACAGCTGCATTTTCTCAACAAAATTCGCAATCAAAAACAGTTGTAGCCGAAGGTGGAGCTACGATTGAAGAGTTTGAATTAAGAGCTTCTGATTATGATAATGATCGTCACTTCTTTTTATCACAATATTTTAGAGAAAACTATAAGGATGCACTAAAACAATATCCTTTAATCAATAGTTCAATAAATATAACCAGAGTAGAAGTTTGGGTTACCAATAGAACACAAAGTGTTACTGACTTTAGAAGTATTGTTGCACTTGCCGATATTGGAGAATCTAAAGATGAAAATAAGGTGAAAACTCAAGTAACTAATAATCCAAACTTAGTTACTGTTAACGGAAAAGTAATACCTTATAATGAAGTAAACGAATTTGGAGGGTTGTTAACAAATACTAGTGGTCTTAGAGATATCGCAACAATGAATAGTACTTTAGATGGAGTTGTTGCTCCTCAAAAAGCTACTCAAGGTACTGATTTTTCATATTTGCAAAATGCACGTAAACTTCAGGCTAATGAATATAAGTTACATCCACAATTAGGTTTTATATCATTAAATAGAAGATTAAATGATGGAGAGGTTTTAGCTGTAGCCTATGAATATACTGTAGTTGGAGCATCTAATAATGAAACGGTTTTTAAAGTAGGGGAGTTTTCAAATGATGGAGTTGTTGCCCCAGCAAATTTAGTAGTAAAATTACTTAGAAGTGAAATATTAACTACGGTTAGAAAAAATTCTGTTACTAATTTAGATGAGTCATTTCCTACATGGAGATTAATGATGAAAAATGTATATGCGATAGGCGCATATCCTTTACAGCAACAAGGTTTTCGTTTTGATTTATTATATCGTGATGATCAAACTGGAACTTTACAAAATACATTACAAAATGCCAGTAATTCCAGTATAAAAGAAACCCCTTTAATGCAAGTTTTACATATTGATAGATTAGATCAAAGTCAGTATGAAGTAGCAGGAGGTGATGGTTTTTTTGATTTTATAGAAGGAGCAACTGTAAATTCACAAAAAGGATATATTATATTTCCAGATCCTGAACCTTTTGGAGAAAACTCATATTTAGATTCAAAATTAGTTGGAGCCGATAAAAGTAAATATCTATTTAAAGACTTATACTTGACAACTAAAATTCAAGCAAAAAATGAATTTCAAAATAAGGATAAATACTTTTTAAAAGGATACTTTAAATCAGAATCAAGTAGAGGAATATCATTAGGAGCATTTAATATTCCGAGGGGTTCAGTAAAAGTTACAGCTGGAGGAAGGCAATTAGTAGAAGGTATTGATTATGTGGTAGATTATCAATTAGGGAGAGTGCAAGTTTTAGACCCTGGATTAGAAGCTTCAGGAACACCTATTAATGCTACTGTAGAAAACAATACTTTTTTTAATCAACAAAGAAAAACATTTATCGGAATAGATGTTGAACATCGATTTGCAGAGAACTTTACTATAGGTGGTACATTTTTAAATGTTAGTGAAAAGCCTATTACTCCAAAAGTTAATTTTGGAGGAGAACCAATTGATAACACAATGATTGGTTTCAATTTAGATTATTCATCTGAAGTACCTTATTTTACGAAACTAGCAAATAAATTACCATATGTAGAGACTGATGTTCCTTCAAAAATATCAGTAAGAGCTGATATGGCGTATTTACTACCAGGATCACCTAGCGGTATTGATGTAAATGGAACAGCTACCTCATATTTAGATGATTTTGAAGCATCACAGATTCCTATTAATTTAAATTCTCCTCAGCAGTGGTTTTTGGCAAGTACACCTGAATCACAAGGGTTAGAAGTTGAAGGAAAAGAAGTGAATAATTTAGTTTATAATAATAAAAGAGCTAAGATAGCTTGGTATAATGTCGATCAACTTTTTTATGGAAGTACTAATAGACCAGGTAATATCAATGAAAATGAATTGTCAAGAGATGAAGTTCGTCAAATTAGATATGAAGAATTATTCGATGTAGATTTAGATATTACACAACAAAATTTAGTAAGAACATTAGATTTAGCGTACTATCCTAATGAAAGAGGTCCTTATAATTTTAATACAAATACAACTGAAGTTGATATCGATGCAGGAAATGATAAGGTAACACTTAAAAAACCTGAAGAAAGTTGGGGTGGTATTATGCGCCCATTAACAACAAATAATTTTGAACAGGCAAATGTTGAGTATATTCAGTTTTGGTTAATGGATCCGTATGAAAACTATTCTATAACTGAATCCGAAGGATTACCAGTTGGAGCAAATCCTAAAGATGCAATTAACCATGGTAAGTTATTGATAAATTTAGGAAATATATCAGAAGATATTTTACGTGATGGTAGTAAGCAATATGAAAATGGGTTACCAGAAACAGGCATTAAAACTAATGGTAGTAATGTTAGAGAATCAGTTTGGGGTTACACTCCAATTAATCCTTCCATTTTATATGCTTTTGCTTCAGATGACAATGCTAGAACAAATCAAGATGTTGGATTAGATGGGCTAAGTGATGCCGAAGAGAAAAGTGATTTTCACAGTATATCATCTTTTCCAGCTGAATATAAAGCTTTATCAGATCCGTCTGGAGATAATTTTCAGTTTTTTAGAGGTAGTGAATTAGATGCTGTTAATGCTTCTATTTTAACTCGTTATAAGAATTTTAATAATACACAGGGTAACTCACCTACTTCAGGGCAGTCAACAGAAGCATATCCTACATCATCATCTACATATCCAGATACAGAAGATATTAATAAGGATCAAACGATGAATCCTGTTAATAGTTATTTTGAATATGAAATACCTTTAAATAAAACTGAGTTAGATAAAGGTGTTGGATTTAACAATATAGTTGATGTTAAAAATAGCACAGTTACTTTGTCAAATGGTCAATCAAGAACAACTAGATGGTACCAATTTAGAATACCAGTAAAAGGTGGTACACCAGTAAATGGAATTACTGATTTTAATAGTATTCGTTTTGTAAGAATGTTTGTTACACAGTTTAGAATACCAGTTGTATTACGTTTTGGAGAATTAGAATTGGTTCGTAGTGATTGGAGGAGATACACAAAAAATGTTCCTAATACTGAAATTAATAAATTTGAAATAGGAATTGTTAATATAGAGCAAAATAGTGATAAGTATGCTCTACCTCCTGGTATTGAAAGAGAACAGTTGCAAGGAACGAATAGAGTTCAACGCCAAAATGAACAATCTGTTACTTTAAAAGTTTCTGATTTACCTGCTGATTCACTTAGAACTATTTATAAAAACATAAGTATAGATATGCGTAGATATAAAAATTTACGAATGTTTGTGCATGCTGAAGATCCTAATAGAATAGCAAAACAAGGAGAAAACACTGAAAGTGTAGCTATTATTCGTTTAGGAACAGATTTAAATGAAAATTATTATGAAATTGAAAAGCCATTAATTTACTCTAGTACTTCTGGAACACCTGAGTCAGATAAGGTATGGCCTGAGGAAAATAATTTAGATATTTTCTTAGAAGAGTTAGCTAATCTTAAACTGGAAAGGACTGGGTCTTTAACTGATGTGTTTTCTGGAGTAAGTACAAATGGGTTAAAGATATCGGTAAAAGGTAATCCAACGTTAGCACAAATACGAACAGTAATGTTAGGTGTGAAGAATAATTCTGCTGTACCTAAAACAATTGAGGTTTGGTTTAATGAGTTGCGAGCTGTTGGTTTTGATAATAAAGGAGGATGGGCAGCTGTTTTAAATGCAGATGCTAATTTTGCTGATGTTGCAGATGTGTCAATAGGCGGAAGAATGTCTACAATTGGTTTTGGAAATGTTGAAGATAGAGTACAGCAAAGAAGTATTGAAGAAGTAAAACAATATAATGTAGCAACAAATGTTCAGGTAGGAAAAATGATGCCAAAAAAATGGAACATGCAAATACCTATGAGTTATAGTTATGGAGAAGAGTTTAGAGATCCTAAATATGATCCGCAATTTCAAGATATAAAACTTGAAGATGCATTAGATAAAAACCCTAACAGTAAAAATTCTCAAGATTATACTAGAAGAAAAAGCATAAGTTTCATTAACGTTAAAAAGAATAGAAACCCTGAAAGTAAGAAGAAGCAGAAATTTTATGATGTAGAAAATTTTTCAGTTTCATATTCGTTTAATGAAGAGTTTCATAAAGATTACAATATTCAAAAATATGTCAATCAAAATGTGATGGCTGGAGCTAGTTATAATTTTAACTTTAAACCTTGGATAGTTGAGCCATTCAAAAAATCAAAAATGTTTAGTAATAGATATTTACGATTTATTAAAGATTTAAATATTAATCCTGTTCCTAAAAATATTGCAGTAAATTCAAGAATTAATAGAAATTATAGTGCACAACAATCAAGAAATTTAATAGAAGGGTTATCACCACAGCCTGAACTTAAACAACGTAATTTTGTTTTTGATTGGGATTATACTATTGGTTTTGATTTAACAAAGTCGTTAAAATTAAACTTCAATGCTACTAATAATTATATTTATGATAGTTTTGGTAGGGATGAAGACTTAGAAATATATGATAAGTTTTTTAGTATTGGACGTCCTAATAATTACCACCAAAAATTAAATGCAACATATAAGGTTCCTATTAATAAATTACCTTATTTAAGTTTTATATCTGCTGATTATGGATATACAGCAGATTTTGATTGGAAGGCGGCTTCACAAAGTTATGTAGATAAAGTTGGGAATATGATACAAAATGCCAACACACATAATTTAAACACTACAATAGATTTCGGACGATTCTATAAGGTATTAAAGCTAGATAAATTGCTAATTAGAGGAGCTAAGAAGGGACCAATTAAGAAAGGATCTTTAAAATTAGGAAGTAAACAAGTAGCTCAAAAAGCAAAACTAAAAAAGAATGCTGGTTTTGGAAAAAAAGCATTGAAAGGGTTATATGATGTTTTAACGTCAGTAAAGAGGGCTAAAATTAATTATAGCCAAAACAACGGAACTTTATTACAAGGATACAAACCAACTGTTGGTTTTCTTGGTAGAAATAATTTTGATGGTGGTCTTGCTCCTACTTTTGGGTTTGTATTTGGTAGCCAAACTGATATTTTAAGAACAGCGATTGATAATAATTGGATTATTAGAAGTATTCCTGGGCAAGAATATTATAATAAAAACTATGGTAGAACTAGTAACAGAAAATTAGATTATACCATTTCTGTAAAACCATTAAAAAGTTTAACAATCGATTTTAGAGGTAATAGAATTCAAACGAGTAATATTACCCAACAACTAGATGTAATTTCTGATGGAAATGGTGGTTTTGAACAAAATCCAAATATTAAATCTTTTGAAACAGGAAATTATAGTATCAGTCATTTTATGTTAGGTACAATGTTCACAAATAATGAAGTTTTGTATCAAAACTTTTTAAATTATAGAACAACAATTGCAAATAGATTAGCTACAACAGCTCAACCAGTCAATGGGTTTAAAGAAAGTGGACAACAAGCAATGTTACCAGCTTTTTTAGCAGCTTATTCTGGTAGTAGTCCAAATTCTGTAAGTACAGGAATCTTTAAAAACATTCCTATACCTAACTGGACGCTTCGTTATAACGGTTTAATGAAGTTTAAATGGTTTAAGAAAACATTCTCTTCGTTTACAGTGTCTCATGGATATAAATCGTCTTATACGATAGGTAATTATACTAATAACTTACAGTATGAAGGTCCAACATCAGTCAAAGTAAATACTTCTGGTAATTATCATCCAGAATTATTAATTTCGTCGGCAACTTTAATAGATGAATTTTCACCATTAATTAAGGTTGATTTTAGAATGAAAAATTCATTATCCTTTAAAGGTGAAATTAGAAGAGATAGAAGTTTAACACTAAATTTTAACAATAATACAATAACTGATATAAATGGAACAGAATATGTAATTGGATTTGGATATAAGATAAGAGATGTTAAATTTGTAACCAGATTTACGGGTAAAAAAGAAACATTAAAAGGAGACATCAACTTTAGAGCAGATATATCATTAAGAGACAATTTAACATTAATAAGAAGTGTTGATAAAGAGAACAATCAAGTAACAGGGGGAGAAAGGTTATTTGGAATAAAATTTTTAGCAGATTATAATTTAAGTAGAAATCTAACTGCATCTTTTTATTACAATCACCAAACATTTAATTATGCAGTTTCAACTACTTTCCCTAGACAATCAATCAATGCTGGTATTAATTTAGTATATAACTTAGGAAATTAAAAACAAACAAAAATATAAAACAACAATACAATGAACATTCCATCAGAATTAAAATACACTAAAGACCACGAATGGGTTAAAGTTGAAGGAGACGTAGTAACTATAGGAATTACGGATTTTGCACAAGGAGAATTAGGAGACATCGTTTATGTAGATGTAGATTCTTTAGATGATACATTAGAAATAGAAGAAGTTTTTGGTTCAGTAGAAGCAGTAAAAACAGTTTCAGATTTATTTATGCCTTTATCTGGAGAGGTTACAGAATTCAATGAAGGTTTAGAAGATGAGCCTGAATTGGTGAATTCAGATCCTTATGGAAAAGGTTGGATGATTAAAATTAAAATATCAGATGAATCACAATTAGAAGGTTTATTAAGTGCTGATGCTTATCAAGAACTTATTCAAGGATAAGAAAAACAGAATCATAATAGCGATATTTATTACAATAAGTATCGCTATTCTTAGTTTAATAAAGCTAGGTAAACAACCAATCTCAATTAGCAATATTGATAAAATTGAACACTCAATTGCTTATTTCTTTCTTACTTTTTCTTGGTTGTTAGCTTTAGTTAAAACAAAATATCAAATCTATATTGTATCTATTTGTTGTTTGATTTACGGCATAATTATTGAAGCTTTACAAGCTACAATTACGATATATAGAACTGGAGATTATTACGATGTAATAGCAAATTCAGTAGGAGTTCTTTTGGCATTTATATTATTTAGCGTCTTTTTTTATAAAAAAGATACTATTTGGTAAATTAGCTTGTATAAGTTGAAATAAATTAATTAAATTAGCGAACTATTAAAAAACAGAAAGGATGGAAATCAAAAAAAATCCAAAATCAAACTTAGAGAATTATAGTAAGTTGTTTATGCAACTAGGTTTGGTTTTAGCTTTATTTGTTACATATGTAGCAATTGAAAATAAAACATACGATAAAGAATACGGAGATTTAGGGATGGCTAATATGGCATCAGAAATTGAAGAAGAAACAATCGAAATTCAACCTGAAGCACCAAAGCCACCTCAAAATACACCACCACCACCAGCTCCTGAAAAGATTGAGATAGTAGAGGACGAAAAAGAAGTTGAGGAAACTGTAATCGAATCTACTGAAACTGATGAATCTGAGGCTGTAGAGGTTGAAGAAATTGAAGAGGCTGAAGAAGAAGAAGAAGTTGTAGAAGATGTTCCATTTTCAATTATTGAAGATGTACCTGTATTTCCAGGGTGCTCAGGAACTAAAGCTCAAAAGAAAGCATGTTTAAATAAAAAGATGCAAAGACACGTTCAACGTTATTTTGATGCTGAATTAGCTAATGAGTTAGGTTTAGCTCCAGGGAAAAAGAAAATTTATTTAGTTTTTAAAATAGGTAAAACTGGAAATATCGAACAAATTAATGCTAGAGCACCTCACCCAAGATTAAAGAAAGAGGCTATTCGTATAGCAAAAAAGTTACCTAAAATGTTACCTGGTAAACAAAGAGGAAGACCAGTAAGAGTTGGATATACATTGCCAATTACTTTCAATGTAGAATAGCATAGACACAATATACTTATAGATATAAAAAAGCAACTCATTTTCGAGTTGCTTTTTTTATTGGCACGTTTCTTGATTTTAACACAGCATTAACATTAAAACTTGTAACTATGAAAATGCCAAAAAAAATGCCAAGAAAACAGTTAGAAAAATTTTCAACAATATTTATGCAATTAGGTCTAGTGTTCTCTTTGTCTATTGTATACTTTGCTTTAGAATATGAAACTAAAGAAAAAGGAAATATGCCTGTTACTTTTGGAGAAGAAATACCTAAGAATTATTCAATTGACGAATTACCTAAAATATTTGTTAAGCAAGTAAAGAAGAGTGCTATTAAAACAGCACCAAAAAAGCAAGTAAAGCTTGACTTAACAAAAATTAAAAAGGTTGATAACGATGAAGTAATTAAAAATGTTATTGATTTACCTGTAACAGATAATGAGCCTATAATAGATGTAACTGATTTGCCAGAGTCTGATGAGGATGAAATAATTAATAAAAATGATGATCCTGTAACTATGCGTAACTTACAAAATGCACCAATTTTTAGAGGCTGTGAAGGGTTAAGTGAGAAACAAGGTAGAAAGTGTTTGGAAAGAAAAATAAAACAGCATGTGCAAAGATACTTTAATTCAGAAATAGCGCAAGATTTAGGGATGAGATCTGGTAAGTATAGAATATCAACACAATTTGTAATCAATAAAGAAGGAAATATTGTAGATTTAAAAATAAGAGCACCACATATAAAGTTAAAAAAGGAGGTTAAAAATTTAGTAAATAAAATTCCTAAGTTTACACCAGGTAAACAAAATAATGTACCAGTAAAAGTAAGATATACACTGCCCATAACATTCATGGTAGAATAATTTTAAAAACTCAACTTTTTAAGTTGAGTTTTTTATTTTTGTAATATGGGTAAAATAAAAAGATTTTTTTCACATGAAACATCTATTATTGATGATGGATGTATTATAGGTGAAAGAACTAAAATTTGGCACTTTAGTCATATAATGCCTGACTGTATTATAGGAAACGATTGTAATATTGGCCAAAATGTAGTTGTCTCTCCAAAAGTAGTTTTAGGAAATAATGTTAAAGTTCAAAACAATGTTTCTATATATACTGGAGTGTTTTGTGAAGATGATGTTTTTTTAGGACCTTCTATGGTTTTTACAAACGTAATAAATCCAAGAAGTGCAATAAAAAGACAAAATGAATTTCAAGTAACAAATGTTAAAAGAGGCGCTAGTATTGGAGCTAATGCAACAATTGTTTGTGGTAACACAATAGGAGAATATGCTTTTGTAGGAGCTGGAGCAGTAGTAACGAAAAATGTGCTACCCTATGCGTTAGTGGTAGGGAATCCATCTCAACAAATTGGTTGGGTTAGTGAATTTGGACATCGTTTAATTTTTGATAAAAATGGAATTGCTGAGTGCGTTGAGTCAGGTGACAAGTATATAAAAGATAATGGATTAGTTGATAAAATGAACTAGAAAAATAGTCTTGATTATGAAATAGTTATTTTTTTGTAAAAAAATTTTGTAAAAAATAAAAATATTTATATATTTGAGTTGTGGTTGAACAAACCACTTTCTTTTTCTTTTTCATAGCAATTTTTCCCACTCAATTTTTGAGTGGGTTTGTTTTTTATAAACACTTCATAAATTAAAAATCCGTATACAATTAAATATTCTAAGGTAATAAACCATAGGTTTTCTTTCCATGGAGTATTGGCGTAAGCTTGATAACTTAAAATAACTACCAAACTCCAAATAATTGGAAAACGGTATTTTGTAAATACAGCAAGTATAATAAGAGTCGATAAGTACCATGGATGCATGGTTGTTGTTGTAAAATAATAGAAAGATAAACCAAATAACATGGAGGTTATTATTTGTTTCATTGAGTTGTTTTTCTTGTAAAAACTAATTAAGCTTAGAAAAACTATTGTTAAAGCTGGCATTATTTTACCAATAATAGCGATTTCATTATACCCTCTAAACAAATATCCTATTTCTCTAGCTAAGTAATAAATACTAGCATTAAATTCAAAATTTTTAAACCATAATCCTACAGATTTACTGTAGTTACTAATAAACGTAGAAGAAAAAAATGGAAGAAACAATAAACATATAGTTACAAAAATTACAAGATAGAATCCAATTAGTTTTTTTAAGCCTTTAAAAATTGTTTCCTCTTTTTTTATAAATAATTGATAAAATATAGGTAGAAATAGCAGAGGGATTAACTTAACAGATATTGAAACAGCAAATAAGACACCAGCTAGTACCCAATTTTTTTGATTCAACTTATATAAACCCCAAACTAAAAAGAATAACATTACAGGTTCAAAATGTAAATTACCTGTTAGTTCAATAATAACAAATGGATTTAATAGGTATAAAAAAATATTAGATGCTGGTAATTGTAGTTTTTCTAACAGTTTTTTACCATAAAATAAAATACCAATATCAGCTAGGATTATAATTAATCGCATAACAATGACTGACCCTATGATGCTATTATTAGCAATCAATGAAGCAATAAAGAAGCATAGCTGGTTAATAGGAGGGTAATTTGTATAATGGCTACCATTCATTGCTCCCATACCATTATATAATTCTACAGCCTGGTTAATGGGGTAGTTTCTTTGTTCAATAAATGTTTCAGGTAATGATAAATATGGATTATAACCTTCTAAAAGCATTCGTCCATCCCATATAAATCGATAAAAATCTTGAGATAAATTTGGATCTGAAAATAAAAAAATGAATCTAAATAAAATAGAAATATAAACTAAAAAACTAAAATCTGTAATTCTACTTCTGTATAAATAATAGGAGCAACTAAATAAACTAATCCATAAAAAAAGTAATTTATAAAAAGATGTTCTTTCTAATAAATAAGCAAATAAAAAATATAAGATTAGTGCAAAACCTGTTAAAATTATGTAATTATATTTTTTGTAATTCCACATTTATGCTTTAGAAAAAATTGATTTAAAAAACACATAACTGAAGCCAATAAATAGCATTAAGTGAAATGGAAATAAACCAAAATCACCACCCTGATCGCCAACTATAAAAGCGCTATACATACCAAAAGCAAAGTAAATAGCCAAAAGGCCTTCAATAATAACATTTGGTGAAATTTTTGCACGTATATATTTATTGTTTTTCCAATTGTCTTTAAGTGACTTAATATTGAATTTTGGTGTTCTTACAAATTCACTTTTTTTACCAAAATGACCTTCAAAAACAGCTATAGTATTATGTAAAGAAAATCCCATTGCAATAGAAAAGAATGAAAAGAATGCTCCGATATATTTTATAAAATTAAAAAATCCAGTTCCGTACGTTTTTTTGTACATATACCAGTAACATATAAAAAAAATAATAGTACTTACAACGAAAAAACTCATGACTAGAAAGTAAAGTCTTAAATGTCCATATTCGTTTTTTATATATAACATAGGAATACTTAAAACTGCAACCAAAAATATACAAGTAAACATTGAGCTATTTAATAAATGTAAAACTCCATGAACTTTAGTTTTAAAAGAAATGTTTTTACTCACAATGATCTTTTTTAACATCTTTTGAAAGTTTTCAGCTCCACCTTTATTCCATCTAAATTGTTGAGAACGAGCAGCACTGATAATAACTGGCAATTCAGCAGGAGTTTCAACATTTTCTAAATACTTAAATTTCCATTTTTTTAATTGAGCTCTATAACTCAAATCCAAATCTTCAGTTAAAGTATCTCCTTCCCAATTTCCAGCATCATAAATACATTCTTTACGCCATATACCAGCAGTACCATTAAAATTGATAAAATGCCCTTGACTATTTCTTCCAACTTGTTCTAGTGTAAAATGTGCATCTAAAGCAAACGCTTGAATTTTTGTTAAAGTAGAATAGTTTCTATTTATGTGTCCCCAGCGAGTTTGTACAACTCCTATTTCTGGATTTTTAAAAAAAGGAACTGTGTTCTCTAGCCAACAAGGTTTTGGTAAAAAATCGGCATCAAAAATAGCAATGAATTCTCCTTTTGCAATTTTTAACCCTTCTTTTAAAGCTCCAGCCTTAAAGCCAGATCTATTTTCTCTTCTAATATGTTGAATGTCTAGTCCTGATTCTTGAAGTTTCTTAATATGTTTCTCTGTAGAAATTACTGATTCATCTGTAGAATCATCTAAAACTTGTATTTCTAATTTTTCATTAGGATATTTAATTTTTGCAATATTATCTAACAAACGTTCCATTACGTATAACTCATTATATACAGGAAGCTGTATAGTGATAAAAGGAATTTCATTAGGATTGCTTAAATCAAGTTTAGGAGAGTCATCTTGCTTTTTTCTAGCTTTTAAATAATTAAAGAGTAAGTTTAATTGTGCTAACGCATACATTAAAATAAGAATCAATGATACTGTATATAATGTAATTATTGTGTATTGTAAAACCATTATTTAAAACTGTATTTAAATATCCAACCTAAAATTTTAAAGCCAGCTAATATACTGCCTTTTACTGTTCCAGAAACCTTAGAAATACCAATACGATTACGATATTTCATAGGAACTTCAACATACGTTAATTTTTGTTTTAATGCTTTTAATTGCATTTCTACTGTCCATCCATATGTTTTGTCTTCCATATTTAAGTTTAGTAGTTTTTCATATTTTATAGCTCTAAACGGACCAAGATCAGTAAAGTTTGCACCAAAAAAAAGTTTCATTAAAAAGGTTGCTAACCAATTGCCGAATATTTGTTGTGGAGTCATAGAACCTTGTTCACGTAGTCGCTTTACTCGTGATCCTATTACAAAATCAATATTATCATTTATAATTGGTGCAATAACTTCTGTAAGTTGTTCAGGATAATCAGAGTAGTCCCCATCAAGAAAAACAACAACTCTAGGTTTTTTTGTTTGATTAGCAATGTACTCCATTCCTTTTAAACAAGCATATCCATATCCTTTTCGATTTTCTAGTAATACTGTTGCGCCAGCATTTTTAGCATTTATTTCAGTGTTGTCTGTTGAGTTATTACTCACAACAATAATTTCATCTACTACAGAAGGGATGTCTTTAATGACATTAGCTATTGAATCCTGTTCATTATATGCAGGAATAATAACTTTTATTAGTTGATTCATCTTTTATTTTAAATCCGTCAAATTATTTTCTTCTTTAAATGAAGAAAAATCCGTCCATTCATTTACTTTTTTACCATTTCTAAACCTCACAGCTTTTACTAATTCCTTTTTTTTATAAACTAGGCAATACCCATGTTTTTTGTTGTTTTTAAGTTGGCATTTATGGTTTATAGTACCTTTTTTATCATAATATAACCACCATTTATTTTGTTTACCTCCTATAAAATGCCCTTCTTTTTCTTTTGATGAATTTTTACGGTAAAAGTACCAATACTTTACTGGAAAATTAGCTTTAAAGTGTCCTTGTTTTTTTAAAACACCATTTTTGTAATAAAACTTCCAAAAATCTACTTTTTTATTATTATTTAACCAGCCTTCTTCTTTTAAATTTCCATTATTATAGTAAACTTTAGAATATTTTTTTTGAGCATATAATATAGAAGTCAATGAAAAGAATATTATAAAAATGATAATTCTTTTTTTATATGACAGTAATGAAATACTCTTCCTTTTTTTAGAAGAATAAATAGCATGTAACCTTTTATTTCTCATTAACTAGTTTCATTAAATCAACATCATTACCTAATAAAACTTCTGTTGGGTTAATACGACCTTCTTCTGGGCCATTTTCTAGTTTTAAAACACCTCTAGGACATACTGCTGAACAAATACCACAACCTACGCAACTTGCTCTAACAATATTTTCTCCTTTTTGGGCATATGATCGTACATCAATTCCTTGTTCACAATACGTAGAACAATTACCACAAGAAATACATTGACCTCCATTGGTAGTAATTCTAAAACGAGATTTAAAACGTTGTACCAGTCCCATGTATGCTGCTAAAGGGCAACCAAAACGACACCAAACTCTGTTTCCGAAAATTGGATAAAACCCAGTTCCAATTACACCAGCAAACCAAGCTCCAATTAAAAAACTATAAGTATCTTTAATCCATTGAGATTTTATGCCTAAAAACGATTGTGTACCAGTAAAATAACAGTACAAAGTTACTATTGTCATAACTAAAGAAAATACTAAAACAGAATGAATTAACCAACGTTCAAGTTTCCAAGCATTCATACTTTTATTTGAATGTTGTCTGTAAGGATCCCCTAAAGTTTCAGCTAAACCACCACAACCACAAACCCATGAACAGTACCATCTTTTTCCAAAGAAATATACCATTACAGGAACAATTACCAATGTAAGTAGTATTCCCCAAACTAAAATAAATATACCTATTGACCCGCTACTGGTTAAGCTATCTAAATTCCATTCAAAGAAAAAATCATAATCCAAAGGAAATGCATTTTTAAAATCATATCCAGGCATGTTAAGGCTAGTCATGATTTCAGGAATTAAAAAAGCAAATACAATTTGAAAAAATAAAACTGAAGTCGTTCTTATAATTTGATATTTATTATGTCTGTATTTTATATACATTCTTACAGCCATAACAAGCATAATAACACAATATAAAAAACCATATACAAACCATTGACTAGCTGGCCCACCATTAAGTGATTTACTAATCGGATCTAAAATATAAGTCCAATTAACCACATAATCTGGTAAGAAGTATAATAATAAATAGAATGATACAAGATATATAAGTACCAACCATGCTATCCAACCTTTATTAGTTGAAGAGTCTAAGTAAATTCCGTTATTTTTAATTCCTTCATTTCCTAAAAGAATAAAATTAGGAAGTATAAATAAAAGTGCCCCTATAATACCTAATCCAAAAGTAAGTAGCCAAAGTAAGCCAGCATTATTTTTCATTAATCCTTTACCAGCTTTTTTTGCTAATTCATAACTTAAAGTATGTGGCTTTCCATATATTTTGAATTGATATTGTTCTCCTTTTTTTGCCCAGTTTTTTTCTGAATCATATTTTGAAATCAATTGATCATAATGATCATTAGAATTTTTATATGCATTTCTAACTCTACTAGAAAATTTAAAAATATTTAAATCTTCATTTGTAACAATAGCACTGCTAAGTTCTTTTTTTATGACTTCACTTTTATAACCTTTTTCGTTAATAAAAGAATTCAATTCCGATTCAGTTAAACTAAAAGAACCTGTAAAAATGGTTCCTGTAAAAATGGCTAGTCCTATTAAGAATAGTATTAATCCTATTTGTTTTATTGTTTTCATATTTTTAAGCTTTGCTAAAGATTCGTTTCCAGCTTTTCTTTTTTAGTTGAATGTTGGTGTTGTTTTCTTGATTGAATTTAGCTACAATTTCAGCTTCATGTAATTTGTAAAATTCAGGGTCGAAGTTAGCATCTGATAAATGTTCAAGAACGTATTCAACAGTTTGTTTTTCAGTTAAAACTCGATCAAAAAACTCATGTCTCATCCTAATTCCAAAGGTGTTAATACCAATAAATTCATTCGTTTTTTTGTTAAAATTTATATGAATACACTTCTTTCCACTTTCATGTTCCCAGTAAAAACGACTTTCATTTTTCTTAGGTTCAGCCCAAACCCAACCATAAGTTTGATATTCTATATCAATAAACTTGGCTGAATTAAACCAGTGTCCAGGTTTGTATTCTATGCGATTACCACAAATTGTTTGAGCAACAGTTTCTCCCATCATTCTTCCAGTATACCATACTGCTTCAATAGGACGTCTTTGCCCAATAGATTCATGTTGTTCGGCACAATCTCCAATAGCATATATATTTGAGATATTTGTTTCTAAAAAACGATTGACTTTTACTCCACGTCCAATTTCAATTTCAGAATCTTTTATAAAATCAACATTTGGAGAAACACCAGCAGTTAAACCAACAACATCACAAGAAATTTCTTCACCAGTTTCAGCAATAACAATAGAGGTGGCTTTGCCGTTTTGATCAGTTTTTATCTCTTTTAAATTAACACCTAAACGTAAATCTATATGATTATCAATAATTTCATTATTAATCATAGCAGATTCTTGTTTAGGTAAAACAGTATTCCAAAAACTAGTTTCACGAACAAGAAAAGTAACTGGAATGTTTCTGCTGTGAAGCATCTCTGCTAATTCAATACCAATTAACCCGCCACCTACAATAACAGCTCTTTTACATGTTGCATTATCAGGAGCATATTTTTCTAATTTCTCTAGGTCTTGTTTATGGTACATTCCCATTACTCCTTTAGCATCTTGTCCTGGCCAACCAAACTTATTAGGTTTAGAGCCCGTAGCTATAATTAAAGTATCGTAATTAACGGTTTCACCACCCTTAAGTTCAATTTCATTTTTTGATGAATGAACTTTAGAAACGAACCCTTTTTTTAAATTGATATTGTTTTTTTTCCAAAACCAAGGTTCATAAGGCTGTGTGTGTTCAAACTTCATATGTCCCATGTAAACATACATTAGGGCTGTTCTTGAAAAAAAGAAATCTGTTTCTGAAGATATGATAGTGATCTGTTTGTCGGATAGTTTTCTAATATGTCTAGCAGCAGTGACACCAGAAATACCATTACCAATAATTACAACGTGTTCCATAAATAAGTTGATTTGCAAATTAGGTCGCACTTAAAGTTAAGAACTTAATTTGAGTATTAAATTTAGAATCAGTATAAATAAAAGGTTAATGTAAGTAGGTTTTATTTTTATCGACCTAAGCTTTAATTAAAATAATTTATAATGAGAAATAGCACTAAGTATTTATTTTTTGCTTTGGTATTAATAGGTTTTCAATCTTTTGCACAAGAAGAAGAGGAGAATACAAAAAGCAATATTCAAACGTATACACCATCAAGATTATTAGATAAAGGACAATGGGATATTAAGTTTTTTAATAACTTATATACAGAAACAAAAGGTAATTTTAATGGCGTTACAGCTGATAAACCTAGAGAAAATTACTTTACTTCTACAGTAGAAGCCTTTACTGGTATTTCTGATAATAATAGAATAAATGTTGGAGCTATAGTAGAGTTCCGATCAAATACAATTAGTGGTCGTCAAGCTTTATCTGTTTTTAGTTTAGAAGATACAAATACAGATAGAAAAGGTATCACGTCAATTGCACCAGCTATAAAGTTTCAGCCACTTGAAAGTGTAGGTAACTTCTCTATTCAGTCTGCAATACATATTCCTTTAGTAAGTGATGAGTCTGATGCAAATGGAGTGTTTTTAGATCAAACAGCATGGACATTTCAAAATAGATTTTTTTATGATTACACATTTGATAGTGGAAAATGGCAAGTGTTTACAGAGTTAAATACTGAATATAATTTTGGAGAAGAAAAAAGTTTTGCAAACAACACTTTTTTATTGGTTCCAGGAGCTTTTTTAAGTTATTTCCCATCGGATGAATCTACTGTATTAGCCTTTGTTCAACATGCTCAACGCTTCGGTGATTTTACACAAAATTATACAGCTTTAGGTTTTGGAGGAAAATATCAATTATCTAAAACACTTAATTTAGAAGCATTGTATAGTAAGTTTGTTAGAGGAGAAAATACTGGATTAGGTCAGAGTTTTAATATTGGACTTAGAGCTTTGTTTTAATGGAAAAAATGTAAATTGGAGCTATGAAAAATAAATGGCTCATTTTAATAAGTGTTGTTTTTTTATATTGGTCTTGTGATGGCCAAACAAAAAAAATAAATGGAATTAGTTTTGTTGCATCCCCAAACAAAATTAATCAAGATAATATTATACCCATAAAAAAGGTGTCAGCGAATTATGTTACGTTGATGCCTTTTGGTTTTATTAAAGATTTGAATTCTCCTAAGATTACTTTTAATTCTTCAAGACAATGGTTTGGTGAAACTGAAAAAGGAATAGAGCAATATTCAACTGAATTTAGAAAAAATGATATTAAAGTAATGTTGAAGCCTCAGTTATGGGTCTGGAGAGGAGAATATACAGGATTTATAAGAATGAATTCAGAAGAAAACTGGAAGATTTTAGAGGCATCTTACTCAGAATTTATTTTAACGTATGCAAAATTAGCTCAAAAAATAAATGCAGAAATATTATGTATTGGTACGGAGTTAGAAAAATTTGTTGAAAATCGACCAGATTATTGGAGTAAATTAATTCTTAAAATCAGAGAAGTTTACAAAGGAAAACTCACATATGCCGCTAACTGGGATGAATTTAAGAGGGTGCCATTTTGGGGTGATGTAGATTTTATAGGGATTGATGCTTATTTTCCTTTAAGTACCAAAAAATCACCAACAATTCAAGATTTTATTGATGGATGGCAATCGCATAAAAATCAAATAATTAAAGTTAGGGAAAAGGTAAATAAGCCTGTTTTATTTACAGAATTTGGATACAGAAGTGTTCATTATACAGGTAAAGAACCATGGAATTCAGATAGGGTAGAAGGTAATGTAGATTTAAAAAATCAGAGTAATGCCTTAGAAGCAATTTATCAACAGTTTTGGAAAGAGAATTGGTTTGCCGGTGGTTTTTTATGGAAGTGGTTTCATGATCATACTAAAGTAGGAGGGATCAAAAACAATAGATTTACTCCACAAAATAAACCTGCTGAATTGATAATAAAAAAGGCGTATGAACAATAAAATAATATATTTTTTTTTAGTGTTGTTACTTTTGTCGTGTTCAAAAAATGAAATTACAACAGATACTTTACAAACATATATAACTCAAAAAAGTCATTTAGCAAAGGATGAAGTTATTGCTTGTGCTGCAAGTGATAAAAACAATACGGATGTTTCTTATATTTTTTATTATCCAATATTGGGAGCAACCAATATTCAGTATTTTGAAACCGAGAGTGTAAATTCAGATAAAAATGATTTTACCTTATATAATAAGGTTTCACTTGAAAAAGAAGATGTGTTTAATGGGTATTTACAAAGATTTGTTCGTGAAAGTAAAAATGAAGTTTGGAGTATTGTAACCTATGAATCTAATAATAAGCTACATATTTCAAATCCAATAAGGCTAAAAAATAGTTCAAAGCCTACTGAATGGTCTACTAGTGTTTCAATAGATACAAGTACCCCTTTAATGCCAAAGTTTTCTTGGGGAGACGGAAAAGTAAAAGAAAATGCTATTTATTTTCAAGTAGTAACAAATTCAGATAATGATTTATTATCTGGAACCTATACTTACGATAAATGGTTTCAATATTATAAAACAGGTAATGTGGTTTTAAATGTAACTAGAGATAGTCCGCCAATTTTAATAAAAAATAAAGAATACCATTTTACAATGATGGGAGTGAGTGAAGATAATTGGGTAAACTTGGTTATTCAAAAGCAATTTATAGGGAAATAATGAAAAAATTGTACGCAGTTTTAATTGTTTTATTGTTTTCATTTTCAACCTTTTCTCAAAAGAAAATAGTTGTTGATGTAAAAGTAAAAGGAATTAAAAAAACTAAAAAAGAAACAGTTTTAAAACTGTTAGATACTAAGAGAGGTAATTTATTAGATTCTTTACAAATAGAAAAAGATATTATTCGTTTAAAAAGGTTACCTGCTGTTTCTCATGCATATTTTCAAGTTTTTCATTCTCATGAAAATTACTACAATGTTTTTATACATATTGAAGAAAATTTTACAATAATTCCTGAAGTAAATTTATGGACAACAACGAATAAAAGATTAGCATATAAATTAGGATTGTATGATTATAATTTTTTAGGTAGAAATATGACTCTAGGTGCCTTTTATCAACAAAATGGGTTTGATTCTTATGGGGTAAATTTTAAAGCACCTACATTGTTTTCAAAGCATTTTGGGTTAGCTGTAAACCATCAGAATTGGAGCAGTGAAGAGCCTTTGTATTTTGATGATAAATCTGCAAACTATAAATATCAAAATATTTCTTATGAAATTTTAGCTCTGTGTCAAATAGATTTTAAGAATAACATCCAGTTTGGAATAAATTTTTTTAAAGAAAGGTATAATTACTTGAGCGGTCATACAGCAAGTAATGTACCTCAAAAACTGAATATTAATAAAAAATTACTTAAGCTAGTTTATACTTATGATGATTTGGACTATTATTATCATTACATAGATGGTTTTAAAAGCCAGTTTTATGGTCAGTATGTTACTAGTAAAAATGCATATCAAGATGATTTTTTAGTAGCATGGAATGATTTATTTTACTTTAAACGAATTGGTGAAAAAGGAAACTGGGCTAATCGTTTACGAGTAGGGCTGTCATCGAATTTAAAAAGCCCTTTCGCTCCATTTGCATTAGATAATAATGTTAATTTGAGAGGTGTAGGTATTTTAGTAGATCGAGGTACTGGAAGTATAGTTTGGAATACAGAGTATAGATATACTCTTTTTGAAAAGAAATGGTTTGTATTACAAGGAAATGCATTTACTGATTTTGGTTCTTGGAGAGAGCCAGGAGGAGACCTAAGTGATTTCTACCAAAGTGAAAATATTAGAGTTTACTCAGGTATAGGCTTGCGATTTATTAATAAAAAAATATTCAATGCAGTTTTTAGAATAGATTATGGATTCGGATTAACTAAAAACGCATCTAAAGGAATTGTTTTTGGGATAGGTCAGTATTTTTAATAAATTTTTTCACCTTTTAAAAGCCATTTACTCCATTCTTTATTAAAAGTATGTATTTTTTCAGTAGTATTTTGTTGTTTGTTTACTACTTGGTTGCCTTGGTTTTTCCACTCAAAAATGCCTCCATAAAGATTATAAATGTTTGTATAACCTATTTTTTTTAGTTTTTCAGCAATATCCTCTGATCTAATTCCCAATGAACAATAAACTATGATTTTCGTGTTTTTGTTAACGGGTAGTTTTTTTATAGTTTCTCTTATATTGAAATGATCATATCCAACACAGATAGCATTATTAATATGACTTACTTTATATTCTTTAGGCTCCCTAGAGTCAAGTAAAATAATTTGATCATTATTTTGAGTAGAGATAATAGATTGCTGTATTAATTTATTTAAATCGTTGCTTGTGATGTAAGGAATGTTTTCGGTATTAAACTTTTTTAACAATTCATTTAAGTTTTTCTGTGCATTAACAGAAAAAGCTAAAGAGAATAAAAAGATGTAAATTAAATTTTTCATTTTGAGTTGATATAAAACATAACTTTTTAAGTTACTGTGCCTTGACAGCTACTTCCAGCACCAGCTGTACATCCATAACAATGTTGATTTATAATAATATTTCTATCTTGAAGTAATTCTTCGTTATACTCTGAAATATGTTTTACTTTACTAGCTACTTTTAAATTCAACATTTGGTTAAAATCGCAGTCGTATAAATAACCTTCCCAGCTAATAGATAATGTATTGGTACACATTACATTTTCTACAGCTATTGGGTTATATGCTTCAACTAAAGCATGCATATAATCTTCATAATTTTCTGAAGCGATTAAATAATCTAAAAAACGACTTATAGGTAAATTAGTAATAGCAAATAAGCTATTAAAAGTTATAGAGAAATCATCAGATAAAGCTTTTTTAAAGTCTTTTTCCATCGAAGCTTGATCTCCAGGTAAAAAGGCCCCAGAAGGATTGTAAACAAGATCTAGTTTCAATCCTGTGTTTTCTATACCATAACCAACTGCATTTAACTCTTGTAAAGCCTTGATAGATTTATCAAAAACACCATCACCACGCTGTTTATCAGTTTTTCCACGAGTCCAATGTGGCATAGAGCTAACAACATGAACATTGTGTTTTTTGAAAAATTCAGGTAAATCGTAATACTTTTTATTGGCTCTTATAATTGTTAAGTTTGAACGAACAATAAAATCTTTAATTCCAGCCTTTGCAGCTTCTTCAACAAACCATCTAAAATTAGGATTCATTTCGGGAGCACCTCCAGTTAAATCTAAAGTATGGGCGCCAGTAGTTTTAATGACCTTTAAGCATTGATGCATAGTTTCCTTTGTCATTATTTCTTTTCGATCAGGACCAGCATCAACATGGCAATGAGCACACACCTGATTGCACATGTAGCCTAAATTAATTTGTAATACCTCTAACTTTTTAGGGCGAAGAGGAAATTGGTTTGTTTCTCTAATTTTTTTAGCAAAAGTAGGCAGTTCATCTTTAAAAATTCCATTTGATAGAATCTCTATTTGACGCTGTGTATTTGCTAAATCATTATTTCTTGCTAAAAGCGATTTTTTAGTCATACTTTAATATTGAGTCGGGGTGAACGTAGTTAAATATTATATAATAGCTATGTTCGAAGTAATTTTTTATAGAAATATTACATTTCTAATTTATTTACCTTATTCATCATTTGCACTCCATGCACTAAGGTAGCTCCACTTTTAATAGCTGCACCAACATGAATAGCCTCCATCATTTCTTCTTTGGTTACACCTCTTTGTAATCCATCTTTAGTATAAGCATCAATGCAATAAGGGCATTGTTCAGTATGAGCAACAGCTAAAGCAATCAAGCTTTTTTCACGTGCAGTTAAAGCTCCTTCTTCAAATACTTTTCCGTAATAATCAAAAAATTTAGCACCTAATTCTTCGTTCCACTCCGTTATTTTACCAAACTTTCTTAAGTCGGCTGGGTCGTAATATGTTTTAGACATTTGTTTAATTATTTTTGGTTGAAAAGTAAAAATACAAATTGTTTTCACAAATGCTTTTACTAGAGGTACTGCTATTTTCCATTTAAATTCCAATCATATTGTAAATGACTAATCTTGGCTTTGTTACTAATTTTAGTTTTTGAGTATTTGTTTAAAAAATCAATTAAGCTCCCATTTTTGGTAAAATCTCCTTCAAACCATTCAAAGATTTTAGATAAATGAATTTTCTTTTCAGATATTTTATTTCGCTTAGGGTCATTAATGAATTTTTTCATTAAATCTGTTGTTTTACTTTCGTAATTATCTTCAGTAAAGGCAAAGTTACCCAATTGAGGGCATGAGCCAGAAGCGCAATTCACTCCAACATGAATTTTTGGATCGTTAAATTGTTTACGTAATATTTTATGTTCAATATGATTTAAAGTATATGTTTTATTACCAACTTTAGCAAATTTTATATTCCAAGCATCTTTACCTTTCTTTTTAATTTTTAAAATACTTTTTAAAGGATAATTGTCTAAAATCAATTTAATAGTATAGGCATTATAAGCGTTTACCCAAAAAGCTTTGGTTTTATTAGCAGACCAATTTTTTTTAGGAGAAGTTTTAGCTAAATAATCTAGATAGGTTTGTAGTTTAGCTTCATCTTTTTTGAATGCTTTGTAATTCACATTTCCTTTACTATCAACATGTGTTTTTAATAATGAATTAAAAACAGCTGTTTGACTAAATGAATTTATAAAAAAAGAAAGACTAAGGATTAAAAATATTTTTCGCATTTTACATATTGTTTTAAACTGGTGATTTAGACGGGTAATTAATTAATACATTACAAAAAATATTCCAGAATTATAAAACAAAAAAACCTTAACAAATAAATGTTAAGGTTTTGTACTGAAGGCGGGACTTGAACCCGCACGGACATTACAGTCCATTGGATTTTAAGTCCAACGTGTCTACCAATTCCACCACTTCAGCATAATACTATGCTATATGTTTTTTTTGACTACTTTTAAAATTAAGCCTCGCTAATTAAAGCGAGGCTTGGTACTGAAGGCGGGACTTGAACCCGCACGGACATTACAGTCCATTGGATTTTAAGTCCAACGTGTCTACCAATTCCACCACTTCAGCATAATCTCTTTTAAAAGGTTAAGAGCGAAAGACGGGATTTGAACCCGCGACCCCCACCTTGGCAAGGTGATGCTCTACCCCTGAGCTACTTTCGCGTAGTCAAAAATTATTTTAAAGAACGTGCATTACTCTGAATGCGGGTGCAAATATAACACCCTTTTTTGAATTACAAAAAAAGTTTTTAATTTTTTTTAATTAATTTTAAAAAGTATGGTGGTTCTATAAGAAAGAAATATCTTTGCAGAAATTTTTAAATAACAAGGTGAGTACTGTTTCAACAATACAAGATAAAACATCTATAAAGGTATTATTTTCTGATTTTAAACAGATTACTAAAGTAGGACTGTCTGTAAGTGTAGTTTTTACTTCAATTACAGGATATCTATTAGGTGCTGATAAAATTAATTATACTACTATATTACTTTTAGCTATCGGAGGTTTTTTTATGGTAGGAGCTTCAAATGCTTTTAATCAAATAATAGAAAAGGATATAGATGCGTTAATGCAGCGAACTAAAAATCGTCCATTACCTTCCAAAAGAATGTCTGTAACTACAGCAATGGTTATTGCAATATTATTTACAATTGCTGGAATTGCAATTTTATATGCAATAAATCCTAAATGTGCTTTATTTGGAGCGGTATCTATTTTTTTATATACAAGTGCTTACACTCCATTAAAAGCAATTACTCCTTTAGCAGTTTTTGTTGGTGCTATTCCAGGAGCAATTCCATTCATGTTAGGTTGGGTTGCTGCAACGGGACAGTTTGGTGTCGAAGCAGGATTTTTATTTATGATTCAGTTTTTTTGGCAATTTCCTCATTTTTGGGCAATAGGTTGGTTGCAATTTGAAGAGTATAATAAAGCAGGCTTGCATATGTTGCCAATGGATAAAAAAGACAAAGGTGCAGTAGTACAGATAATTTTTTATACTTGTGTAATGATTTTAATGTCTATAGCTCCTGTATTAAAAGTAACAGGGAACTTTTATATATACCCACTTACTGCTGTTATAATTTTACTATTAGGTATCTTAATGTTGTTTTATGGTATTAAATTATATAAGTCAGAAGAGAATATTGATGCAAGAAAATTAATGTTGGCAAGTGTTTTTTATATTACAATTGTGCCAATAATATATGTAGTAGATAAATTTTTACATTAATGAGTGAACAAACACAAACATTACAAGAAGAATTAAAAACAGCTAAAAGAAAATCTGCAAAACCAATGTTGTGGATTTCCATGATAAGTATGGTTATGTTTTTTGCAGGGTTAACAAGTGCTTATGTTGTTAGTATGAATCGTGAAGATTGGGTTACTTTTGATTTGCCTCAAGCGTTTTATATAAGTACTATTTTAATCATTTTAAGTAGTATTACACTGTTTTTATCACATAAAACTCTTAAAAAAGATAATTTAAAAGCCTCTTTTATGCTTTTATTGGTAACATTTATACTTGGTTTAGGTTTTATTTGGTATCAATATGTAGGGTTTAATCAACTAAAAGAAGTAGGGTTATATTTTACTGGACCAGAAAGTACAGTTTCTACATCTTTTATTATAGGAATTACATTTATGCACGTATTGCACCTGTTAGCAGGGGTTGTCGTGTTATTAGTCGTTATTTATAATCATTTTAAAAAGAAGTATTCATCTACTGATATGCTTGGGTTTGAACTAGGTGCAATCTTTTGGCACTTTGTAGATGTTTTGTGGATTTATCTATTTTTCTTTTTCTATTTTATTAAATGATGAGAAATGCTTAATTTTGGCGCACTGTTTTAACAAAAATTAACTAAATAGTATTTATGGAAGCAAATATTGCTGTAAATTCTGACAAAAAAGAAACCTGGAGCGGAGGTGGCGAAAAGCCATTTGGAGCTAGTTATGGTAAAATGATGATGTGGTTTTTCATCGTGTCTGATGCATTAACCTTTACTGGGTTTTTAGCTGCGTACGGTTTAACACGTTTTAAATTTATTGACTCATGGCCAATTGCCGATGAAGTTTTTACACACTTTCCTGGGTTACATGGGGTACATGCACCAATGTATTATGTAGCTTTAATGACCTTTATCTTAATTATATCATCAGTAACGATGGTATTAGCAGTTGATGCTGGTCATCAAATGAAAAAGAAAAAGGTAGCTTGGTATATGTTTGCAACTATAATTTTTGGAATTATTTTTGTAGGATCGCAAGCTTGGGAATGGAAAAACTTTATTAACGGTTCTTATGGAGCTGTTAAAACTACTGACAACCATATTTTACAGTTTGTAAAAGATGGTCATCAAATAGCTTTAGCAGATTTTGTACATAATGACAGGAAAGATGGTAGGGTTCAGCATGCGAAAGAAAATGGATTATGGTTTGAAAAAGAGGGAACAATTTCTGAATATTCTGTAGCACAAGTTCAGGAAGCATTTAAGAATAATCCTTCTTTACTAATAAGAACAGAAAAGATTAATCTTGAAACAAAGCAAAAAATCGTATTATCTAGAGAAGAAAGTTTAGCTCAATTAGCCAAAGCTAATATGGTGGTTGAAGGAGCTAATTTGCATGTAAATGAATATGGGAATCCTATTTTTGCAGATTTCTTTTTCTTTATTACAGGTTTTCATGGTTTTCACGTAGTTTCAGGTATATTAATAAACATTATTATTTTCTTTAATGTCGTATTAGGTACTTATGAAAGAAGAGGACATTATGAAATGGTTGAAAAAGTAGGTTTATATTGGCACTTTGTAGATTTAGTATGGGTATTTGTTTTCACATTCTTCTACTTAGTATAATTTTAAAGTATTAAAAAAATGGCAGGTCACGCACACGAATCAAATACAAAAAGAATTTGGATTGTTTTAGCAATCTTAACTATAGTAACAACAGTAGAAGTAGCTTTTGGTATTATTAAGCCAGATGCTTTACATTTACATGGTATAGGAACTAGTTGGTTAAACTGGATGTTTATCATTTTAACAATTGTAAAAGCATACTATATAGCATGGGCATTTATGCACTTAGAAGGTGAGAAAACATGGTTTAGACGATCTATAGTTTGGACAGCTACCTTTTTAATATGCTACCTTATAGCGTTAATATTAATTGAAGGAGGCTATTTATACGATACATTAGCACCATTAGTAAAATGGTAATTTTATAAAATTAAAAAAGAGGTGGTGTTTAACCACCTTTTTTTATCTCTAAAAAGAACGAACTGTTATGAGTAAAAAACAAAAGTTTATAGTATTGTTTGCACTTTTTATAGTGCCTTTATTATTTTATATATTCTTGTCACTTGGTATTAATAACTTTGCTAAACTACCAGTTTTAACAAAAAATGTAACAGATATATCTGCTATTACTAAAAAAGCTACATTTGATAGGAAAATATCAATAGTTACTTTTTTAGGTAATGATATTCAATTAGCAAAAGGTGAGTTATTTAATTTAACTGAGAAAATATACAAACCATTTTATGGGTTTAAAGATTTTCAAATGATTGTTGTTGCTTTAAAAGGTACAGAACAAAAGGTTGAAAAACTTAAAAAAGAAATTGGAGCTTTTACAAATATGATAAAGTGGAATTTTATTTTTGCCGATGAGGTTGAAATAAAGGTATTGTATGAAAGTTTTAATACGAATCAATCATTAGATTCTAATGTGCATACATCTAAAGCATTTATTATAGATAAAGATATCAGTTTAAGAGGAAGAGATGATGATAAAGATGCAGCAGGAGGAAAGTTATTTGGTTATAATATGAAATCTGTTAGTGAGTTAAATAATAAAATGAAAGATGATGTTAAAGTTGTTTTAGCTGAGTATCGTTTAGCTCTCAAAAAAAATAATGCCGATAGAGAAATTTAATAATTAAAAAATGAAAAAAAAGGATTATTCATATATAGGGATTTCGTTTATTATATTACTTTTTGGAATTTATGCGGTTCCAAAGATTGTAAAACATTTTCAAACTGCAGATTTGCATAAATTTAATAAAGTTCCATCTTTTGAATTTGTAAATCAAGAAAAGAAAACCATCACAAATGATGATTTCAAAGGAAAGGTTTATGTAGTAGAATTTTTCTTTGCTACTTGTCCTACCATTTGTCCAATTATGAATAGAAGAATGGTTGATATACAAAATGAATTTATGGGGAATCCTAATTTTGGAATTGCTTCATTTACTATTACTCCAGAAATTGACACTCCTAGAAAATTAAAAGATTATGCTGCAATACATGGAATAAATCATAAAAATTGGCATTTACTAACAGGTAAAGATGAGAGTATTGTGTATGATTTATCTAACGAAGGATTTAAATTATTTGTAGGTAAAGGGGAAGATAGTCATGGTGGTTTTGAACACTCAGGGTTATTTGCTTTAGTTGATAAAGATGGATATATTCGTTCAAGATACGATGAGCATGGAAATCCAATTATGTATTATCGAGCTTTAGATGAACACGGTTTTTCAAATCAAATACAAGAATTAAAACAAGATATTAAATTATTATTAAATGAGTAAGGTTAATAATTTAGAAGAAAAAAAATATAAAAGGTTAATTACAATAGTATCTGTGGTAATTCCTTTGGCAGTAGCAGCTTTATTTGGGATAAAAATCCCTAATGTAGAACCTTTGTCATTCTTACCTCCTATATATGCAAGTATAAATGGAATTACGGCTGTTTTACTGGTTGCTTCTATAGTTGCTATAAAAAAAGGAAATAAAAAGTTGCACGAACAATTAAATACAACTGCAATCATTTGCTCTGCACTTTTCCTAGTAATGTATGTAGCTTATCACATGACATCTAATTCTACTAAGTTTGGAGGAGAAGGAGTTATTAAATACCTGTATTTTTTTATTTTAATAACGCACATATTATTATCGATCGTTATTATACCATTTGTATTAATAACATTTATGAGAGCTAGATTAGGTAATTTTCCTGAACATAAAAAAATTGCAAAAATTACATTTCCATTATGGTTATATGTTGCGATAACTGGAGTAATAGTGTATTTAATGATTTCACCTTATTATGTATAAAAAGATATTAATTTCATTCTTAGTAATTATTTTTACAGGAAAGAAGTCATTTTCACAATGTGCTATGTGTAAGGCTGTTGTTGAAGGTGGTGATGTAAGTATGGCTGAAGGTGTTAATAATGGTATTACCTATTTAATGGTGTTTCCTTATATCTTAGTTGGGGTATTATTCTATTTTATTTATAGACATAGAAAAAAAAATAAAAATTAACACTTCAATAAGATTATTTTCTTGTAACATATTTTAATTTTAGTCGTCATATACGAGGAAGCTTTAAAAAATACTGTTCATAATCAAACATGTTGTGTTCGTTTTTTTTAGTTTTTTTAATTAATTAAATTATAGGTATTTGTTATTCAGGTATTTATTGTTTCTTAATTAATTGGAATACCAATTGAATATAACTAATTGAACATAAAAAATAAACGTCTTGAAAACTAAAATTGTATTATTAATTACTTTATTATCAGCATTGGGAGGTTATTCTCAAAAGAAATGGACACTTAAAGAGTGTGTTAATTATGCATTAGAAAACAACATCACAATTAAGCAAAATAAATTAAATGTAAAACTTGCTGAAAAAGATGTTGACATAGCTAAAGGAAATTTTTTACCAGATTTAAATGGATCTTCAAGAGGAAATTTTTCATCAGGACTTTCTCAAGATAGAAATGGAATACTTCAGAATACTCAAAACTTTAACTCATCGTTTTCTTTATCAAGTGGAGGTACAATTTTTAATGGGTTTAGAAATATTAATTCTAAAAAACAAGCTGTACTTGGGGTTAAAGGAAATGAATTAGATTTAGCTAAAATTGAAAATGACATTTCATTAAATGTTGTAAATACATATTTAAATGTGTTATTTGCAAAAGAAAATTTGGCAGTAGCGGTTGTTCAAGCTGAAATTAGTAAAAAACAAATAGCAAGGGCAAAGGCTCAATTTGATGCAGGTGCAATTCCTAAAGGTGATTTGTTAAATGTACAATCAACGGCATCAAATGATGCGCAAAACGTTGTTTTACAAGAAAACACATTGAATTTAGCATTGCTTAGACTTGCTCAGTTACTTCAAATATCATCAGATAACTTTGATGTTGAAAAAATTAATATTGACTCACCATCTCTTAGTTTATTATATAATTCTTCAAATGCAGTTTATGAAAAAGCATTGACTAATAGACCAGAAATTGAAAGAGCTAAATTAAATGTAGAAAATTCTTTAATAAGTTTACAATTAGCTAAAGGCGCGTACTTACCTACTTTAACTTATTCATTAGGTGTTAGTAGTTCATTTTTTCACCAGTTTAATAATTTAATCCGTCCTAATGATTACTTTTTAAGACAAATAAACGATAGAATTAGTTATAGCGCTGGTTTATCACTTAATATTCCAATATTTAATCGTTTTCAAACAAAAAATAGAGTAGCTAAATCTGTTATCAATAAAGAGATTTCAGAAATAGCATTAGAAAGTCAGAAGTTGCAATTACAACAAGAGATAGAAAAATCTTATTTAGATGCTAAAGCAGCAGCAAAAACATATGAAGCAGCTAATATATCTTTAGAAGCACAGAATGAAGCTTTTAAAAACGCACAAGTAAGTTACGATTATGGTTCTATGACACAGTTTGATTTTGATCAAGTAAGAAATAGATTAGTAAATGCCGAAGGAGCCATGATAAGAGCTAAATACGATTATGTATTTAAAACAAAAGTGTTAAAATTTTATTTTGGAGAATCAATTCTAGATTAATATCAGGGGATAATTTATTATTGATATAGAACCTTACCAATTTGGTAAGGTTTTTCATTATAATGTATCTTTGTTGAAAATATTTTTTTATCGTGTCAATAATCTTAAACATAGAAACAGCAACAAAAAATTGCTCAGTTAGTATAGCAAAAAATGGAGATGTTTTAGCAAGTAAAGAATTAAATAATGGAAATTATTCTCATGCTGAAAAATTACACCCCTTTATTCAAGATGTTTTAAATGAGGCTTCAATAAGTATAGATGAAATAGATGCTGTAGCAGTAAGTAAAGGCCCGGGGTCATATACTGGATTAAGAATTGGAGTTTCTGCTACTAAAGGTTTATGTTTTTCTTTTGATGTACCACTTATTGCAATAGATACATTAAAATCTCTTTCTATGAATGCTAATATAGATGAAGGCTTAATTGTACCCATGATTGATGCAAGAAGAATGGAAGTATATTCTGCTATTTATGATAAAAATTACAATCAAGTACGTGAAATAAGGGCTGAAATTATTGATGAAAATTCATTCGAAGAATTGTTAACAGACAATAAAGTTTATTTTTTAGGAGACGGTTCAGAAAAATGTAAAAATATCATAACTCATAGAAATGCAATTTTTATTGATGAAAAGTTCCCTTCAGCAAAAGAAATGGCACTATTGAGTTTTGAAAAGCATAAAAAAAACGACATCGAAGATGTCGCTTATTTTGAACCTTTTTATTTAAAAGATTTTGTTGCCATACCAGAAAAGAAAAAGTTTAAATAGTGTAATAATATTTAAGTATTCCAATTAAGTCTTTTTCATTTTTATGGTTAAGTTTGTTTGCTTTTATATATTTTTTCACTAACTTTTTTTTGTCTTTAAAATTTTTTAAAAATCGTTTTTTACTTCGATCAATTTTAATGACGTCCTCATTTTTCATTTTCATATAGTATCGATCTTTTTTTCTATGAAATTTAGCAGGTGTATATGAGTCGTAACCTGTTTGAGGTTTTATAGCGTCAGTTAAACTTATTGTTTCTTTTGTTAAAACAATGAAGTTTGAATCTTCATAATTCAAGACGAAAAAAGTTTTTTTATCTTCAAAAAGAAATGATTTATAAGATTTGTTATTTGATGTAAATGTTATTGTTTGTGAGTTATTTGTTGTGAAATGTTTTACAGTTCCGTTTTTAATTATTTTAAAAAAATCTTGATGAGCATTATATTTTGCTGACAAATCATTATTAGAAAAACCACTTATTTTAATTGGAGAATAGTGCTTTTGTATATATGGTGAGCCTTTGATTTTTTTGTCGTAGTTTGCAAATGTTGACAATGAATTATTTGACATTTCAGAAAAGAAATTTGAATTCGTTCTGGTGTCACTTTCATTTTGAGAAAAACAAATACAAGCAGATGAAAGTAAATAAATAAATAGTATATATCTTTTTTTCATAATTTATGTTTTTAGTTAACCAAATGTAAGAATTATTTCTGTATCTCAACAGCATGTGGATATGGTATCTCTATACCTGCTTTATCTAATGCGATTTTAACGTTTTCAGTAGTTTCAAAATATACATCCCAATAATCAGCTGTATTTGCCCATGGACGCACTGCAAAGTTAACAGAACTATCAGCTAATTCAGATACATTTACTGTAGGAGCAGGATCTTTTAATGTTTTTGGATTTGAAGTTAATACATTCATTAAAACATCTTTGGTTTTTTTAATATCTGCATCATAAGAAACACCAAAAGTTAAATCAACACGTAGTTTTCCCTCAGCTGTATAATTTATGATATTTCCATTTGACAATGAGCCGTTTGGTATAATAGCTAATTTATTACCTGGAGTATTAATGTGAGTTGTAAAAATTTGAATTTCTTTTACAACACCAACAATGCCTTGAGCTTCAATTAAGTCACCAACCTTAAATGGCCTAAATATCATTATTAAGGCACCACCAGCAAAATTAGATAAAGATCCTTGTAAAGCTAAACCAATGGCTAAACCAGCTGCACCAATAATTGCAGCAAATGATGTTGTTGCTACTCCTAATTTTGAAATAACTGTAACGAAAAGTAATGCTTTTAAAGCCCAACTAAATAAGTCGCCTAAAAATTTTTGAAGCGTTATGTCAACATCTTGCTTCTTCATTATTTTTTTACTCCCTTTTACAATTAGTTTTATAGCAAAAAGTCCAACAATTAAGATTGCTAGTGCTGTTAAAAGTTTCGGAGTGTAGTTAATTAACAGTTCTTTAAATTTTTCAGTATACTGTTCCATTTTCTTTAATAAATTTAATAATTAAGTTTAAATAATATTTAGTGAATAGTAGTAGTTAGGTAATATTCAAAATTTAGATAAATATGCTTAAAAGAGCAATTAAAGCTGGTATTGATTGTATAAAAAATATTTTTGATTTTTTAGTAGAATACGCTCCATAAACTCCAGCAATAAAAACACAGATTATAAAATAGATTGCTACATCTGTTCTTTGAGAGATTATAGACCATATTAAACCACCGGCAAGAAAACCATTGTATAAACCTTGATTTGCTGCTAAAACTTTAGTTTCTACTGCAAACTCTTTGTTTTTTAAACCGAAAGCCTTTATACCTTTAGGTTTTGTCCATAGTACCATTTCTAGTATTACTATGTAAATGTGAATTACGGCGATAAAGCCAACTAAGAAGAGTGATAAATAGTTCATTTTTAATTGTTTTTAATTTAAAATAGTTGCTTTTTTATTTTTCAGGAAGAAAAGCTTGTAAGTGCTGTTTATACAAACATACACAAAGCTTTTTGTTATTTTGTCACGATTTTTTAAAATTGAGTTATTACTTTGAGTTGTATTTCTATATAATATTTGTCAGAGAAATATTATGAGCTTACTTATTTATGAAGTCAAATAGCTAGATTAAATTCTTCGTAACAAAAAAATGCGACCTTGTAAATACAAAATCGCACCAATAGTAGTTAGTATTTATGTAGTTACTTTACTTCAAAAGTAACTTTTAAGTTTACTCTAAATTCACTTACTTCATCATCATTTACCACAACACTTTGAGATTGTACAAAAGCAGATTTAATGTTTTTAACAGATTTAGAAGCCTGTTTAATTGCTTTTCTTGTTGCTTCTTCCCAACTTTTGTCAGAGTTAGCTAAAATCTCAATAACTTTCATTACAGCCATAATAATTTTTTTTATGATTAATACTTACTTGTAAAAGTACAAAAAATAGGGAAAAAGACCTAATGTTAATTTAATGTTATGTAATTGTTGTTTAAGTGTAAAATTATATATATATTTGTAATGTTAGTGTTAATGATTAAAATGATAGACATGAAAAAAATAATTATTTTAGCTTGTATCTTAGCTGTTTCAGTATTACAAGCACAGGTAGGACCTAAGTTTGAGAAAGCAGGAGATTTAGTTAAAGCTACTTATTTTTATAAAGATGGAAAGGTTAAAGAACAAGGTTTTTTTAAAGATAAGAAATTAACTGGCACTTGGATTACTTTTAGTAAAGAAGGTAATAAAACTGCAATAGCTCACTATAAAGCTGGTAAAAAAGTTGGAAAGTGGTTTATGTGGCAAAAGGATGGATTAAAAGAGATTGATTATGAAAACAATGCAATAGCTAGTGTTCAGAATTGGAAAGATGATACTAAGATTGCAGTTAAATAGCACTTAATTTATTTCAAATAGATAAAAAATCCGAGTATATATGTACTCGGATTTTTTATTTTCTACCAAAATCAGCTGGAATTTCTCCCCATGCTTTCGTTTCCCATTTTAAAATAGTTACTTCTACAGGGTTTTTATGTAACCAACTTTCTGCTCGTTTTATTAACTCTAAAATATCTTTATTGGTATTATTAAATTGAACGTTTGTTTTACATTGTTTTTTTTTAACCCAACTAATAGCAATTTTTGAATCTGAATAAATAGGAATATTTTTTATTTTTTTATTTTTTAGTAAAGCTATTCCATGAACTAATGCTAAAAACTCACCAATATTATTTGTGCCGTTTTTAAAAGGCCCCATTTTAAAAATTTCTTTTTTATTATGTGTCAAAACACCTCTGTATTCCATTATACCTGGGTTTCCTGCACACGCAGCATCTACCGAAATACTTTCTAAAATAGGTGTTCCATATTTCTCTTTCTCACTGTTTGATAAAACTTTTTTCTTGGTGTTTAAACCTTTGTAGTCACTATAGCTTTTTTTAAATGCTATTTCAGCTTCTTTTTTATCTATAAAAGCTTTGTATTGTGCACCGTCGTATGAATGGATTTGCTTCTTACATTCTGACCAAGAAGAAAAAATTCCAGTTTTCTTGCCTTTCCAAACAACATAATATTTTTTTTTACCCATTTTTTAAAATTACGCTTTCAATTACCTTTGGGAAGTGCTCATATTCTAAAATATGAACTTTTTTTGCTATAGATTCAGGTGTATCTTTACTATTTAACTCTGTTTTTGCTTGAAAAATGATAGCTCCTTCATCATAATTTTCATTTACATAATGAATTGTGATACCAGTTTCAGAATCATTATTTTTTTTGACAGCTTCATGAACATTCATGCCATACATTCCTTTTCCACCATATTTAGGAAGTAAAGCAGGATGTATATTTATTATTTTATTAGGAAAAGCTTCTACAATTTTAGAAGGTATTTTTCTTAAAAAACCTGCCAAAACAATAATGTCAGCTTCAACCTGTAAAAAATTCAGCACAGTGTCATCTTTTGTAAAGCTCTCTTTATCAAACAATGAAGCGTCGATATCAAGCCGTTCACAACGTTCAAAAACTTTGGCATGTTCATTGTTAGAAAGCACATGAGTAACTACTGCATGTTTAGAAGTTTGAAAATATTTAATAATGTTTTCGGCGTTGGTACCAGATCCAGAAGCAAAAATTACGATACGTTTCATACTGATTAAGTTGTATTGTTACTGCAAAAAAAAGAATAATTATTAACAATGATGAGCTATATAATAAAAGATTCAAGTATTTTTTTTATTTTAGACATCACATTATTTGGACAAAAATTAGAATTAAAACTTAAGATTTGTATTTTTGCCCCGATTTTAAATTTTAAAACTTATAAAATTATGTCAGACATTGCATCAAGAGTAAAAGCAATTATCGTAGATAAATTAGGAGTAGACGATAACGAAGTAACTAACGAAGCAAGCTTCACAAACGATTTAGGAGCAGATTCATTAGATACTGTTGAGTTAATTATGGAATTCGAAAAAGAATTTGATATTCAAATTCCAGATGATCAAGCTGAGAACATCGGAACAGTAGGTCAAGCGGTTAGCTATATAGAAGACGCAAAAAAATAAGAATTATATGCAATTAAAGCGAGTTGTAGTAACTGGACTTGGCGCATTAACGCCAATAGGAAACAATAAAAATGAGTATTGGAATAGCTTAGTTAACGGAGTTAGCGGAGCAGCACCTATAACGTATTTTGATGCTGCCAAGTTCAAAACTCGTTTTGCATGTGAGTTAAAGAATTTTACGGTGACTGACTTCATGAATAGGAAAGATGCTCGTAAAATGGATAGATTTACACAATATGCAATGGTAGCTTCAGATGAAGCCATAGCTGATGCAAAGTTAAATCTAGATGACGTTAATAAGTTAAGAGTTGGCGTTATATGGGGAGCAGGAATAGGTGGTTTAGAAACTTTTCAGAACGAAGCATTCAATTATGCTAAAGGTGATGGAACCCCTAAATTCAATCCATTCTTTATCCCAAAAATGATTGCAGATATCGCTCCAGGAAATATATCTATTAAAAATGGATTTATGGGGCCTAATTATACAACAGTATCTGCATGTGCATCATCAGCTAATGCTATGATTGATGCGTTAAATTACATAAGACTTGGACATTGTGATGTTATTGTTACTGGTGGTAGTGAAGCCGCGGTAACTATTGCAGGAATGGGAGGTTTTAATGCAATGCATGCTTTATCAACAAGAAATGAAACTCCAGAATCTGCATCAAGACCTTTTGATGCTGAACGTGATGGTTTTGTTTTAGGAGAAGGAGCAGGTGCTATTATTTTAGAAGAATATGAGCATGCTAAAGCAAGAGGTGCTAAAATTTACGCTGAAGTTGTAGGTGGTGGTTTATCTTCTGATGCACATCATATGACAGCACCACATCCTGAAGGTATTGGTGTAATTGCTGTAATGAAAAATTGCCTTGAAAATGCAGGTTTAAAACCTGAAGATGTAGATCATATTAACACTCACGGTACTTCTACTCCGTTGGGTGATGTAGCTGAATTAAAGGCTATTTCTGAAGTATTTGGAGATCATGCTAAAAACATTAACATTAATTCAACAAAATCTATGACTGGTCACTTGTTAGGTGCTGCTGGTGCTATTGAAGCTATAGCTTCAATTTTAGCTATGGAGCATGGAGTTATTCCTCCTACAATTAACCATAATAATGTAGATGAGAATATTAATTCAGAGTTAAACTTAACTTTGAATAAGGCTCAAAAAAGAGATGTTAAAGTAGCAATGAGTAATACTTTTGGATTTGGAGGGCATAATGCTTGTGTTGTTTTCAAAAAACTAGATTAATCTCATATGAATTTTCTTCGTA
This sequence comes from Tenacibaculum halocynthiae, assembly GCF_964512825.1. Lineage (NCBI taxonomy): Bacteria > Pseudomonadati > Bacteroidota > Flavobacteriia > Flavobacteriales > Flavobacteriaceae > Tenacibaculum > Tenacibaculum halocynthiae. The sequence goes on from NZ_CAZELG010000040.1 coordinate 61,295, forward strand.
GAATAGTTAAACCCCAGAATAAAGAGGATGAAGACTTTTACTACGAATTAAAAGAACTGCTTAATTTTAAACCTATAAAGTTATCGCATTATAAAAAAGCGTTTACTCATAGGTCTTTAAAAATGGTAGATAAGAAAGGTAATCCTATAAATTATGAGCGTCTTGAATTTTTAGGAGATGCTATTTTAGGTACAGTTATAGCTTCTTATTTATATAAGAAAGTACCTAAAGGTGATGAAGGTTATCTTACTCAAATGAGATCGAAAGTTGTTAGTAGAGAACATCTAAACACATTAGGTAAAGATTTAGACCTTATTAGATTCGTAAAAAGTAATATTGCTAATAATCAAGTTAGTAATAATATTCATGGAAATATTTTTGAAGCATTAATTGGTGCCATATACCTTGATAGAGGATATAATTACTGCGATCAATTCATCTATGAGCAGGTAATATTACCTTATGTAGATATTGAAAGGTTAGAAGGTAAAATATCTAGCTATAAAGGTTATATAATAGAATGGTGTCAAAAAAATAAAAAGAAATATAGTTTTGACTCATACGAAGATACAGGTAATCAAAGTAAAAAACATTTTAGTGTTAGGATAAGTATCGATGGAGTAATGGTTGCTAAAGGAAGGGCTACTTCAAAGAAAAAAGCTGAAGAAATTGCAGCTAAGAGAGTATATTATACCATGCAAGATAAAATGTAGAGTGCTTAACTTTTCAACGAAAAGCTTTTCGTTAATTTCACATTGTAATATAGATACATTTACTAACTTAGCAAAAAACTAATCAGTGTTTTATGCCTGTTTATGAGCTGGATTTTAATGACTTTGATACTAATGAGTATATATTAATTGGAATCCATACTACTTTAAATGATTATAAATTAGCATATCTTTTAAATGGTATTTTAAATAGCTTATTTAAAAAAGCGAATTATTGCCTAGATATTAAAAGTAAAAATGATGTGAAAACATCATTTTCTGTATATGAATATTTAAACTTAAAGTCAGATCATAATTGGTTTTTAATAAATAATGTAAGTAAACATAAAATAAAATCAGAAGAAATAGGACTGTTTACAGAAAATACTGTGACAAATTACCTTGTTCCTGAAAAGAAAAAAGTTGATTATTTTATAAAAATAGAGGGGGATTTTGAATGCACGTTTATAGAAAATGCTATAAACAAAATAAAGCAAATACCTCAAGTAATAACATCATATCAAATAGAAGTTGATACGTTAAAATCTAAAGATTTTTTAATTTTTTAGCATATGCCACATAACAAAAAAACCAAAATTGTAGCAACCTTAGGACCAGCAACAAATACTAAAGAAATTTTAGCAGAAATGGCTGAAAAGGGTGTGAATGTATTTAGAGTAAATTTTTCACATGCAGATTATGATACAGTAAAAGAGCGCATTAGACAAATTAGAGAAATTAACGAAGAAAGAGGGTATAATGTAGCCATATTAGCTGATTTACAAGGCCCAAAACTTCGTGTTGGTATAATGGAGGAAGGAGTAGAGGTAAAGGCAGGAGATGCTTTTACGTTTACAACTGAAGAATGTATAGGTACACAAGAAAAGGCTTATATGACATATCAACGTTTTCCTAAAGATGTTAAAGAAGGTGAACAAATTTTAGTGGATGATGGAAAATTGTTGTTCGAAGTAGTTTCAACAGATAAAAACAAAAGTGTAGACACTAAAGTAATTGTTGGTGGACCTTTGAAATCTAAAAAAGGAGTTAATTTACCAAACACAAAAATATCTTTACCAGCTCTTACTGAAAAAGATAAAAAAGATGTTGTTTTTGCTTTAGATCAAGAAGTTGACTGGGTAGCACTTTCTTTTGTTAGAACACCTGAAGATTTAAGAATTTTACGCGATTTAATAAAGCAAAAATCTCGTTATAGAGTTCCTGTAATAGCTAAAATAGAAAAGCCAGAAGCTGTTGAAAATATCGATGCTTTGATACCCTACTGTGATGGACTTATGGTTGCACGTGGTGATTTAGGAGTTGAAGTTCCAATGCAAGATGTACCATTGATTCAAAAAAGCTTGGTAAGAAGAGCTAAGCAAGCAAGAATACCAGTTATTATTGCTACTCAGATGATGGAAACTATGATAGATAACTCTGTTCCTACAAGAGCAGAGGTTAATGATGTTGCAAATTCTATTATGGACGGTGCGGATGCAGTAATGCTTTCAGGAGAAACCTCTGTAGGAAAGCATCCTATAAGAGTTATTCAAAAAATGAGTGAAATTATAAAAAGTGTTGAATTTTCTGATCTTATTGAAGTTCCACAAGCTCCACCACATATTAGAACAAATCGTTTTATTACAAAATCTGTATGTCATCATGCGGCTTTAATGGCAGATGATATAAAAGCTTCAGCAATAACTACGTTAACTAATAGCGGGTATACTGCTTTTCAAATTTCTGCATGGAGACCAAAATCTCATGTGTTAGCGTTTTCATCTGAAAAAAGAATTTTAGGAAAGTTGAATCTTTTATGGGGTGTTAGGGCTTATCATTACGATAGAAATTTAAGTACTGATGATACCGTAGAAGATATTAATGAAATAGCTAAAGAGAAAGGATTTGTTAAAGCAGGTGACTTTATGATTAATTTATCATCTATGCCTGTAAAAGCCAAAGGAATGGTAAACACATTACGTGTTTCGCAAATTGATTAATAGAATATAGAATTTCATAGAACAAATACATAAAATGACTTGATAAATTTCAATTTATCAAGCCATTTTATGTATTACAACTTTATTTTTTTAGAAGTAATAATAGCATCATTTGTAACAAAAGGCATTGGCATCATAGTTTCATTCCTAGGTTTTAAATTAAACTTAGGGTTTGATAGCAAATCATAGGAAACTTCGTTTAAAATAATAGTAGGTTTTGAATCTTTATCTAATGTTAAAGAGATTGATAATTCTTTATCTGAGTTTGCCATTTGATATATTAAAAGTGTTCCTTTATTAGCCTCAAAAGACTTTCCTTGATTATATAAAACACCGTTTATGCAAAAGCTATAAATAGAAATAGGAGCTGTATTGTACAATTCATATTTATTAATTTTTCTTGAAGGAAATATGGTAAAACTTATTTCTCTTTTTTCATTTATAATAGTATCAATATCTATTTCAATTTTTGATATAGGGATATTCTTATTCTCAGTTTTCTTATAGTGCGTATAACGTGTGTTATATTTACTTTTACCTTCGGATTCAGGAATGTTTCCTTCAGTATAGTCTAAATTGAAAACTTGGGATACATAACTATCAAACACATTGTTATATGTAGCCCAATACGAAGTATTATTGTCTGAATTTTGGATAAAAACTAAACTATTAGGCTTCTTTTTATCAATTGAAAACCCATTATTAACTGTAGCAATAAAAAAAAGAGTAATAGCAGTAAGACCACTTAAAAACTGAAGTATACTTTTATTCTTTATTTGAATAAATATAGGAAGTAAGTAGCCAAATACTAATGTTATTAATATTGAAGCAATAAATAGCATTTTTAAGCCTAAACCAACAGGGAATAATTGAACCATTGGTATAATTATATATATTGTAGGTATAGATATAATTGCAAAAAGAATTGTTTTAGATTCTTTTCGAACATTCATAAAAACCAAAATACTTAGTATTAAAATAGAAGCATATACAGGAATAATTAAAAAAGCGGCTCCTTTTAAATTTTGAAATATAAAAATATTTAGGATTAAACCTACTACTATTGGAGCAATGAATAAATCAATAGTCTTTTCATTTTTAAAATAACTATATATTTTGAAAAGTATCCATAAAGTTAAAAAACTAAAGGCAGCAATATATTGATATCCATTATAGGTAAAACCATGAAGTATATCATTATATTGAGGGTTTATAAAAACTAATAATTTCCATAATAAGAAGCTAATTACGCTAGAAATAATTAAACTTAACACAAATGGTATAAAACCTTTCAAAGATCCTTTAAACGTTATTTTCTTACGTTTTAGCCCAATAGTAAAAACTATTAAAAAAAGTAGGCATGCAAGAATTAACATTGGAAAAACCCATGAAAAAGGATATGATAACATTTTGATTAAAGGAAAATTGACAAAAACAAAATCTTCATTACTATCTAAAAGTGTTAAATCAATATTTGAAAAATGATTAAGTGAACTTGTAAAATAATCTGCTTGATGTAAAAGACTTTCTTTGTTTAATCGTTCGTAAGAATCTTGCTCAGTATGATAATCAAAATGATCATCAATAAAAGCAAAGTTAAAACCATTGATATTTCCATTTTCTCTAAAAACAGTTAGATCAGTATCATTAGGTAATTTTTTATAAACACTATACATTAATGAGTTTGCAGCTGGGTAATTTGGATTTGATTTTATGAATTCAGATAAAAGATTCTTGTTTTTACCATTTGTTTCCATTAACATATAGCTAGAACCTCCACTACCTCTAGCTTCGAAATTCAATACTAACCCAATATCTTTGGACCAAGGATGATTTTCAACAAATGCTTGTGCTCCTAATAAACCTAGCTCTTCAGCATCAGAAAATAAAATAATAATATCATTCTTTACTTTCTCTTTTTTTGCTAAAAAAGCTCTAACTCCTTCTAATATTGTTACTACACCAGATCCAGCATCACTTGCTCCAATTGATGAGTGTGGATTAGAATCATAGTGAGTTAATAATAATAAAGCTTTACCATTTTCTGAACCTTTAATCCTGGTTATTATATTTTCAGTAGTGGTACTAGCTTTCCACTTTTTATTTATAGCAGTTTGACTTTGAATTTCTGAACTTAAGCCAAGTTTTTTTAATTCATTTATAATATAATTCTGAACCTCTTTATGTTCATTACTTCCTGTATAATGTGGTCTCTTAGAAATGTTTTTTAAATGATATAATGCATTATCTAACGAAAACTTAGTTTTATCTGTGGTTACTTTTGATGACACTGTTGGAATACTATCATTAAAAGCCCAAAAAATAGTGAATGCTATTATTAAAATAGCCCAAAATTTATTTGTTGATCTCATAGAGGATTTTTATGTTATAAATTTAGTTAAATAATACCTTTTCTAGAAATAAACGTAAGTTATTAAAAATCAGTATATTTAGTAAATTTAAATAACTATTATGGGGATAATTAACTTTCAAGGGAAACGAACTAACGCTGAAAAAAAAGAAACTGAACCAATTTTGGTTTCTGATTATATGACAACTACAATTATTTCATTTAAAGAATCTGAGCCAATTGAAAACGTAATACAAACCTTAATTGAGAATAAAATATCTGGTGGTCCTGTTGTAAATGAAAACAATGAACTAATAGGAATTATTTCGGAGGGAGATTGTATGAAACAAATATCTGAAAGTAGGTATTATAATTTACCAATGGATAAAAATAATACTGTAGGTAAGGCAATGATTAAAGAAGTAGAAACAATTGATGGTAATATGAATGTTTTTGATGCAGTTAATAAATTTTTAGAGTCTAAACGTAGAAGGTTTCCTATTGTTGAAAATGGAAAATTGGTAGGACAAATAAGTCAGAAAGATATATTAAAAGCGGCGATGAAACTTAAAGGAAATACCTGGAAGTAACTAGGATGTTTTTGAAACTTTTTCTTTTGGTAAATCAGTAATAATTAATTTTTGTTTCTGATTACTGATAAGTGTTGCAATTTTTGAATAAGAATAACCAGGTATTGGTTTATCTAAATTTTTCCATTTAGCTATTCCAGCAACAGTTATTTCTTCACCTAATTCAATGATAGCCTCTGTATAACGTAATGTTTTATTAAAACCAAAGAGCCCAGTACTTTTAATATCGTATTGTTTTAATATAGATTCAAACTTAGGGGAAGCGTCATTAAAGGTTCCTGAAGTTACTTTTTTGTCAACAACTAAATAGCTTTTATAGTTTTTTGGATTTTGTGTAGGATTAATCATAATTAAATCGCTGTTCTTTTCTATAAAGAATGATTGAATTTTTTCCTCATTAACTAAGTTTTCCCAGTGTGAATTTTTTCCATTCTTTTTTTCTTGCTCAATTTTTATAGTATAAAAAACACAATTTCTTTTGCTATATGGGGCAATAAGTGGTTCTTCTATAGCATGGGCTTTACCAGTTGTTTTAGTTAATCGATTGGTCTGTATATTGCCAATTCTTGTAAAGGGTATTTTTTTTAGTGTTCTTATTATTATTTGTTTTTTACTGTAATAAATAAACAAGAAAACTATTATGGCAAATGAAAGAATTACAAAGATAATGATAGATGACTTTCCTGATAAAGGCATAAAGAATAATTTAAAGAAATTAAAAATAATTAAGTTGAATTTGTAATATACGGTTTTCAGTTATTCTTGTTTAACCAACAAAAACCATTCGTTTTCTAACTCTAAATAACCTTGATCATATACATAAAAATAAGTACTTCCTTTTTTTGTAATATATATAGAGGTGATAAATTTGAATTCAAAACCTTTATCAAATAATTTTCGTCTAGTTGTTTTTGTTTTTCCTGAAGTATTAAGTTCAGAAAGAATTTTATAGTTTTTTCGTAACCGGTTGTTGGTATTTCGAATTAGATTTTTACTTTCTTTATTTACTTTGTTGTTATATGCATTTCTACAATAATCACAACAAAACTTTTTATCAATTCGTCCAACTACTTTTTCATTACACTCTAAACATTTTTTTGAACTCATTTTTAATTGTTTGAAAACAAATATATTAAAAATAATTAAACGATTACATTCATTTACAAACGAAAACAAATGTTTACTAACCTATTATGATTTGGTTTGTATTGCATCTTTGCAGAGTCAATTAATATGAATGACAAAATCTTAACTGTTTAACGAAAAAAATAATAATATGAACGCACTAAAAAACAGAGTACAGTTAATTGGAAACTTAGGAAATGATCCAGAAATTATCACTTTAGAAAGTGGTAAAAAACTAGCTAAATTTTCAATAGCAACTAATGAAACGTACAAGAACTCTTCAGGAGAAAAAGTATCAGATACACAATGGCACAATATTGTAGCTTGGAACAAAACAGCAGAAATCATTGAAAAATATTTAGAAAAAGGAAACGAAGTTGTTATTGAAGGGAAATTAACATCACGCTCTTTTGATGATAAAGAAGGTAATAAACGATATGTAACAGAGGTAGTTTGTAATGAATTATTAATGTTAGGAAACAAATAAGTGGGGAATTTGCTATTAAACTAAGTGCATAAAGAGCACAAAACCGAAGTTTTTAAAACTTCAAATTGAAAAAGAAAAGAATAAAAGAGACTGTTTCAAAAGCTATGACAGTCTCTTTTTTGTGTTTTAGGCAAGTTATTTATTAAATACAGTTTTAAATTCATTAATAGAAATACTTAATATTGAATCAGCCAAATTTTTCATTGAAACATAATGGTTTTTCATTGAGGGTATAACATTTATATAATTGAAGTTTTGATGCCTCCAAAAAGCAGTTGCAGTTGCTCCGTAAATTGTAAAAGCTTGTAGAGCTTCAATTTCTACTTCTTTTAATTTTATGTTTTGCTGGTATCCTTTAAGTAATTTTTTAGCTTTATGTAGGTTTATTGTTTCTTCTTGACAGCAAGTTCCAACAATCATCATTCCAATATCGAATACACGATAGTAATAACAAGCTTCTTCAAAATCCATAATAGTACCAGTTTTTAGGTCATCACTAACAATAATGTTACTGTAAAAAATATCGCTATGTATCAATGATTTTGGTAGTTCTGGATATATGTATTTTTTGATATAGGTTTTTACCTCTTTTAACCATTTATAAAAAGAAGAATCTGGTGCGTAAACCTGTACTTCATCAAAACGATCTATACTACCATAATTTAAAGTTTTTGGAACATAATTAGGTACTTTTACTTGATGTAGCTTAGCTAACTCTTCACCTAAATAAACTAGTAGGTTATCAGGAAAATCCTGTAGTATATCACCTTCAATAAATTCTTTTAGTATAATAGGTTTATTACTAAATGTTACAGTAAGTTTTCCTGTTTTTGCCTTTACTAATTTTGAAGTACTAAAATTATTACGTTCAAGATAGTTTAATAAAGAAGCTAATTCTTCTGCTTCTTGAACTGACTTTTGTTCACAAACTGTTAATACAAACGCTTTACCATTTGTGTTTATTAAATAATTAGTATTCTCAGAACCACCACTTAATATTTTATAAGAAGTTACTTTTTCAATACCGTAATGAATTAAAATGGTTTGTATGCTCTCATCATTTAAAACTGTATACTGTGCCATATTATTTTCCTTTTGTTAAATCCCAATTTGTTTCCATTGCATGTATAAGAGCTTCTTCTAAATATTCATGATTGCATAAATGAACTTTTTCACAAAGGCGTTTTTCATTTTCTATACTTTGATGTGTACCTGCTTTAGGTAGAACAGAAATGGATAGTGCCTTTTTTATTACCTCAGGAAATTTTGATGGATGTGCAGTAGCCAAACAAATCAATTTCTCATTACCTAAAACATTTTTTAAAACATCAGTAGCATTTAATGATACTGCCCCATGCGGATCTAATAAATAAGATTCAGCAGTGTAAATTTCATTAATTATATTTAGTGTTTCCTGGTCAGAAGAACTGTTTGAAAGGAATCCTTTTTTATAGTTTTCAAAAATTTCTTTATCGAATGTTACATTTCCAGTAGTTTTAAACTCATCCATCCATTTTTTTATCCTTTCAGTATCTTTATCTATACAGAAATATAAATACCTCCAAAAATTAAACGGAATTAAAATATCTATTGCAGAAGAAGGTGTTTCAATGATTTCTTCTTTGGTAAATCTTCCTTCTGAAAATATACGATGTAAACAAGCATTCTTATTATTGGCAGCTACTAAATACTTTATAGGTAATCCCATTTTACGGGCTAGTCCGCCAGCGCATAAATTACCAAACCCACCAGAAGGTACTGACATATTAACTTGTTCACCAACGGTATCAACTATTTGTAGATATCCATAAAAATAATGAACAGTTTGCATCATCACACGTCCCCAATTAATAGAGTTAACACTTGATAATTTTAGCTTTTCTTTAAATGATTTATTAGCATATAGCTTACTTATTACTGCATCTAAATCATCACCACCATCAGGGCAGTTTGATACACCAACAGGATGAACATTCGCTTGCTGTAAGGTGGTCATTTGGCGTTCTTGTTCTTCAGTAATTAACCCTTTAGGGTATAACACCCAGGCATCTATATTTGATTTTCCCGCTGCAAAATATGCTGTGGCTGGACCGGTATCACCTGTGGTAGCTACAACAAGAGTAAGGTGCTCTTTTTTTCGTTCTAAAAAAAAATTAATCAAATTCACTAAAAAAGCCAACCCTACATCTTTAAATGAAATTGTTGGACCATGAAACAACTCCATAATATAGGTATCTTTTCTAGATTTTATTTTATATAATGGAATAATCTCTTTCTTTTCGAAAGGAGCATAGGCCGTTTGCAGTATGCCTTTTAATTCATTTTCGGAAATAATAGAGCGATCTATGAATAAAGAAAGGATTTCGAAAGCTAATTCTACATAACTTAAATCTTTCCATTCTTTTAATTGCTCTTCTTTAATTTCTGGCAATATTTCAGGAACATATAATCCTCCATCAAGAGCAAAACCATCTAATATTGCTGTTTCAAAATCAACAGGTTTTCCACCTCCTTTATTACTAACAAATTGAAGCATTTTATTTATTTTTTAAGTAGCCGTTATACACCGCTTTAGTTATCATAATATCTTGTACAGCTACTCCAGTTAAATCAACAATTGTAATTTGATCTTCACTTGTTCGTTGTAATTTTAAATCTTGAACTGCAGTTCCTAATTCAATGACTGTATTTTCTGAAATTTTACCATCACTAACAGCTTTATAAATTTCACCTCTACTTTTACTCTGTGGAATACTATCAGCAATAACAATGTCTGCCTTTTTTAGTAATTCACTTTCTAATTCTTGTTTATGTTCTGTATCTGAACCAACTGCTGTAATATGTGTTCCTACTTGAATATCTTCTGCTTTTAATAAAGCGATTTCAGAAGGTGTAGTAGTTACTATAAGGTTACAATTTTTTGCGATTTCAGAAGGTGATTCTGCAATTTGAATATTAAAATCAGTACCAAGTTCTTGAACAAACTTTTTTACATTCTCTTTGTTTCTTCCCCAAATCCAAATAGAAGAACAAGGAGTATGTTTTTGAAGATACTGTAATTGTAATTTTGCTTGTATTCCAGTTCCAATAATTCCGATTGCTTTTATTTTTTTTGGAGCAAAATACCTTGCCGCTAAAGCACCTGCTGCTGCTGTACGAATATCAGTCAAATGCCCTTCATCTAATAAAATAGCTTTTGGAACTCCTGTTTTTTGATCGAATAATAACATTAATCCTTGACTAGAAGCAATTCCTAATTTTACATTATCATAAAATCCAGATGCAACTTTAATTACATAATAGTCATCATTTTTAATATATCCGTATTTGATATGTGCATCTCCTTTAGGTTTTTCAAATAATAATTCTCCAACAGGAGGAACTACTGTATTTCCATTACTATATTGAATGAATCCTTCTTCCATAGCAGCTATTATATCTATGTTTTTTAGTATGGATTTTATTTCTTCTAAATTAATAACAGTCGCCATAATTTTTGTTTATTTCAGTTAATAATTGTTTGTTTATTTTTTTTCCTGTTAAAACTACTACCACATTTTTATTGCGATATTTATCTCCATTTAATAATGCTGCAACTGGTAATGCAGCAGTAGGTTCTACTGTTGTTTCATGAAATTTATATAAAAAGGCTACTGCTTTTTTTATATCTTCTTCTTTAATTGTTTCAACATGAGAAAGGTGTTTTTTACAAATAATAAATGTTAAGGAGTTCTCTTCTATTCCTCCTGCAGCTGCATCAGCAATCGTACTATATTTACTTGGAGAAACAATTTTATTTATTTTTATAGATTGTTCCATTTCTGAAGCATTTATTGGTTGACTACCTACAATAGTTACATTTTTGTTTTCTGAAAAATAAGAACAAATTCCAGAAATAAGTCCACCACCACCAATAGGAACTATAACCGTATCTACTTCAGGAAATTGTTCTGCTATTTCAATAGCAATTGTTCCTTGCCCTTTTATAATTTCTGGATCATTATATGGGTGAATCAAAACTCCATCAATTTCTTTAGCATATTCTCTTGCTTTCCGCTCAGTTTCCATACTAGAATTTCCGTACAAAACGGTTTCAAAAGCATATTTAGAAATTCCTGTTAATTTTTCTTCTCTAATGTTTTTTGGTAAAAATAACTTCCCTTTAAATCCAAATTTATCTGAAGCATATCCAAATGCTGCTGCGTGATTTCCTGTTGAAGCTGCTACAAAGGTTTTGTTAAAGTCCTTTTTGTTAATACTCTTTAATTTCGTTAGAACACCTCGTATTTTAAATGAATCTGTTATCTGTAAATGTTCCATTTTTAAATACACATTCGCGCCAGAAATAGCACTCAATTTTGGAGAGTGTACTAAAGGTGTTTTTAAAATATCATCTTTAATATTTTTATAAGCGATCTCAATATCTTTTTTATGTACCACTTTGATGAATTATTTAGTTGGGAAATTTTGATCTATATTTTCAATGGTCTTTTGAATTAGTTTCACAACATTTTTATAAAACGTAGGATTTATATTTTCAAAATCATCTGTTGGTTTATGATAACTAGGATGATCTTCTTCACTAAAAGTGATGTTTGGAATTCCTTTTTTATGAAATGGACCATTATCTGATGAGAACATCCAATAATCTTTCGTTTTATCATTAGGATTATCATGTCCGTAAGACACTTTTAAAGAACTTGTTTTTGCTACTTTTTCAACCAAAGATTTAAATTGTTGATATGGATAAGTACCTACAACATAAATTTCGTTTTTTGGATTACGACTAATCATATCAAAATTAAAATTCAATTGAATATCTTCTAAAGGTATTGGTGGATTTTCAACAAAAAACTTAGAGCCATGTAATCCTAATTCTTCAGCATCAAAAGCTGCAAAAATGATAGAATGTTCTGGCTGATGACTTTTGAAGTGTTTTGCCAAAACTAATAATGCAGCAGTACCCGATGCATTATCATCAGCTCCATTATAAATAGTATCGTTAACAATACCTAAATGATCATAATGAGCACCAATAACAATATATTTGTTTGGATATTTTTTTCCTTTTATGTACCCAATGATGTTTGTCCCTTCTCGTTTCTTAGTCGTTTTTTTATTAATGAAGGTGAAAGGAGAATTATAGGTGTTGTTAAATTTCTTTAACCCAACATTTTCAAAGTAAGTAGTAATTAAATCTTGAGCTAGTTGATTGTTTCCTGTCCCTCTACCTTTAAATTCATTAGAAGAGAGTTTTTCTTGTAAACTCAGTAATTCTGATTTCGTATCTGTTGTAATATTATAATTAATAATTTCTTCTGAAGTCATCCAGTGAATACCATCAGCAGGAGCAGCTTTAAGAGTGTACCAATAGAAATCAGTAGGGATTTCCATTTCTTTATAGTAGTTTAAATACTTTTTATGTTCTTCATGCTCTTTAGGAAAATCTAAAGCAACTTTATCTCCACCTGACCAAGAATGAACTCCTAGCTTAGCTGTTGGATGTACTTGTCTTTTAGTTCCAGCTAAAAACATATCTGTTCCTCCAGAAGCTACCATTCCATTTTTTGGAAGATAGGTGTTTATATTACGTTTTCTAATTTCTTGAGATGCTACCAAGTTAACTTCATCATCAATAGATCCACCAACATTAACCATAGTAATTGTTGTTATTTGTGAATTGTTATCTAATACTTTTTTTATATCAGTAAGTGTATTACTATATATAATTCCTTTCATGTAAAGAGTGTCTTTACTTGTTTGGTTTTCCTTAAAATAGAATTCAGCAACTTGTTCACCTTCCATTTTCATGAGCATTTTTTGTCCTAATGCAGATACGTATAGTACTTGAGGGAAAAAGAAAATTAGAATTACAGTTAAAACACCAATTGTTAATAGTCCAATGAGACTTTTTTTAATGAATTTTTTCATTTTTTATGTTTTTAAAATTGGTATAAAAAAAACTCCGTACACCAATTAGTTATTACTAATTAAGGTATACGGAGTTTCCGTAAGAAATAAAACCTATTTTCCCAATGTCTTCCTTATGATAGAAAATAAGTTTGTAACAAGAGTTACATGAATTTCTCTGTTACAAATATATAAAAATTATAATAAGTTTTTTTAGTCACCTTCATTGTTTTCAGAATTAGAGTATCTGTTAATAGTATTTTTTAGTTTATGAAGTATTTGGTTTCTTAGTTTTTCAGGTTTTAGTATTTCTATAGAATCTCCATATCCTAATAACAAACGTTCGAGTTCAAAATTAGTTTTCACAAATATGTTAAATATAACACCATCTTCTACACGTTTTATTAAACGTTGTGATTTATGAAGTGGCTTAGTAATTACGTATGGAGCATGTCTTTTTTCAATCCAAAATTGAATACGTTGTGGTCTTGAATTAGTAACGGTTGCTCCAACTACATCTTTATAAAAAATATCGCCATCAATTTGTAAATCGTTTAACTCTATATTTTCTTCAATAGCAATGTTAGAAACTCTATCTAATGCTAATGTTATATAATTATTTTTATGGGTAGCTAATAAAAACCATCTATTATTATATTCTTTTAATAACTGAGGGTGAAGAACCATGATGTTTGCATCTCTAGCTTTAAAAGATTGATAGGTAATTTTAATAACTTTTTTTTGTTGAATAGCGTTATAAATAGGATCTATAAACTCTAAGCCTTTTAACTGTTCATTTTTATCTAAATGAATAATGGCTCTGTTACTTTTGTTGGAAGAATAAACTGAATCTTCCAATCGTTGTAAAACACCATCCATTTCTTTAAACAAAGAGAAGTCTTTAAACTGACGTAACATTTCTATGGCTTCATTCATAACCTTTACATCAGCATCAGTAACAGGAATGTTTTTTATGCTATAATCATCTTCTGAATATCTATAATACTTCCGTTGATATACTTCAATAGGAGCATTATATCCTAACTTATCACTGCGCATATGCTGAATGTCTAACTGAATAGTACGCTTACTTACATATACATCTTTTCCTTCATATTCATACAACGCATCAGAACAAGCTTCAATTAAATTATCTAAAGTCCAAGTTCGCATGGTATTTCGTAAACATTGATCAATAGTTTTATAGCGGATTAATGCATTTTTATTTGAAGCCATTTATAAAGCATTTAGTTCATTAGTAAGATTAAGTTTTGCTTGATTTTCGTATAAGCGTCTAAATTCATTAGTAGCATAAATAAAAGGTTTATCAATAAAGTGTTGTAAAATTTTTTTACGCCCTTTTTTATAAAGAAGATTAGGAACTAGTTTATATTCGTTTCTAATTAATTTAGAATAATTTGAATAAACTTCAGAAGATGTACCTAAAATTGCTAAATCAAAATCTATCATCCATTTTGTGTCATTATCAATAGCATCATGTGTTTTTGTGGCAATTATTTGCTGGTGAATGTTTTCTAGGAAATCAGAAGATAAATTAATCTTTGAGAGTTGATCTAAAGAAACGAGGGCACTTTTTTCTTCATTATCTTTTTTCCAAATATTATAGATTATATCATGATAAAAAATAGAAAAAGAAACTATATCAGCATTCTTTAATTCAACTTTATAGGTGTCAAAATAAGTAAATAGTTCTTCTAAATGAGAAAAATTATGATAAACTCTATGTTTTTCAGTGTAGTTGTTTTCAAGAGTATTCCAAAAAGAATCTATTAAGTCTTTATTTGAAGTATAAGCTGAAACAAGGTTTTTAAAACGATTTTTTAAGTCCAAGGCTAATTTTTTTATAAAAATAACAAATAATTTCATCTACGCAAAAAGATTGCGTAATGGTATGTAATATTTGTACCGGAATCATAAGAAAGTAAATAACTTTCAATAGTAATTGCTCCACAAAACAAGGAGTTTGTGGAGCTTAAAAAATTAAAATGATGGAAAATAAAACTAAAATTACAGGAAAAGAATTAATTGAAATGGGATTCAAATCAGGAAAATGGTTTCCAGAAGCGATGGAATATATAAACTCAAATGAGTTGTCAGAAAAAGAAACATTAGAATACTTAGAGCAATTTCGTTCAGGACCTGAAATTCCATTGTTAGAAAATCCAGCGAGTTTTAATATTAATATTAAAGCAGAGAATGAGTTAGAAGAAGACAATGTACATAAAGTAATCACTTCAATGGAAGTATTAATGAAAACCCCAACGATTGTTGATGGATCTATAATGCCAGATGCTTGTCCTACTGGACCAGCTGGAACTATTCCAGTAGGTGGAGTAGTGGTCGCTAAAAATGCGATTCATCCAGGGATGCATAGTGCTGATATTTGTTGTTCTGTTATGTTAACTGACTTTGGAAAAGCGGATCCGAAAGAAGTGTTAGATGCTGCACATAGTAGCACACATTTTGGGTCAGGAGGTAGAGATAGAAACACACAGTTTCGTTTTCCGATGGATTTATTAGCAGAAATTGAAGCGAATCCTTTTTTGAATACTCAAAAATGTATTTCTGCTGCAAGAAGCCATTTAGGAACACAAGGAGATGGAAATCACTTTCTATTTATTGGTACTTCTAAAAAAACAGGAAATACAATGATGGTAACACATCATGGAAGTAGAGGTTTTGGAGCGAATTTGTATTCAAGAGGAATGCAAGTTGCAGAACAATTTAGAAAAGAATTGTCTCCACAAACATTAAAACAAAATGCATGGATTCCGTTTGATTCTGAAGAAGGAGAAAACTATTGGGAAGCATTACAAATTATAAGAAAATGGACAAAGTTAAACCATGAAGTTTTACATGATGCAACTTTAGATAAGTTAGGAATTGAAAAAGAAAACAGGTATTGGAATGAGCATAATTTTGTATTTAAAGAGGGCGATTTGTTTTACCATGCAAAGGGGGCAACTCCGTTAGATGCTAAGTTTATGCCAGATATTACTGGGCCACGTTTAATTCCATTAAACATGAGTGAACCAGTATTGATTGTGGAAGGAAAAACGACTAAAAGTAATTTAGGATTTGCACCGCATGGAGCTGGTCGAAATGTTAGTAGAACACAGCATAGAAAGAGTAAAACAGGAACTTTTGAAGAAATTTTTAAAGAAGAAACTAAAGGTATAGATGCTCGTTTTTTTTCTAATGAAATTGATATTACTGAGTTACCTTCTGCTTATAAAAATGCAGAGAGTGTTCGTAACCAAATGGAAGAATTTGGTTTAGGTGAAGTTATTGATGAGGTTGTGCCTTACGGTTGTATTATGGCAGGTGATTGGCAAAAAAATGCACCTTGGAAGAATAAAAGAAGACAAAGGAAAAATGAAAATAAAAGAAATAAATAGAAGATTAAAAAGGCAAGCTTATCAAGTAATTATTGATAGGCTTGATAAAAATCATTTTGAAAAAGATTTATATTATTTAGCTGAAATAGCAACTATAAAACCAGAGTCTTTATTTTTCGATTTGATAACTTTAAATTTTAAAAGAGATAATTTGAAAAATGATCTTTTGAGAATATTGATTGAGCATACCCATAAAAATGAATTAATAGCATTAGAAATATATGAAAAGAGTAGATTAATTATAGAGTTAATTGACTTAGAAGAGATATTCACTATAATTGAACAGATACGTAAGTTGTCTGTTGAAAATGATTTGATTGAAGGATTGTATGATTTTTATATAGCTTATGAAAGATATTGTTTTTCCATGGAAATTGGAAATGGGTATACTGAATTTGATCTTTTGATTTTGGCTAAAAAAGCTGCAAGAGTTGCTATTGAAAAATACGAAAAACATGATGATAGCCATGGTTATGAATTTTTTTTTGACGATGATTTATCTGATAAAAACGATAATGATTTTAAATTAAAAAAAGATAGTATTAAAGATTATGTTATAGAAAGTGTAGTCAATTTTAAATCGAAAAAAGTAATAGATGGAGAATTACAAGAATTAGGGTTTGATGATACAGAAATAGTTAATTTGTTTGAAGAATCAAAGAAAGAGATTCAAAGAAAGTCAAAAGAAAGGTCTCAGGTATTTTTTGTAGTAGGTTTAGTGTATACTTTAGTTGGAATTATTGCAATTTTAAAAGGAGAAATTAATTTTAAACTTGTTTGGGGTTTTGGTCTAGTAGGAGTTGGTCTTTTGTATACTTCATTTATGTTGTACAAAAAATAATTAAAAACAATGGAAAAGAGAATTTTAGAGTACTTAGCAAATTTAGAACGTGAAAAAGATATTGAAATATTATTTGCAGTAGAATCGGGGAGCAGAGCTTGGGACTTTGCTTCTCCAGATTCTGATTATGATATACGATTTGTATATAAACACAAAAGAGAATGGTACTTAAACCTTTGGGAGCAAAAAGATACGATTCAATTTATGACCGATGATGACTTGGATGGTTCAGGATGGGATATCCGAAAGGCATTACAATTGTTATCTAAATCAAACGCATCGTTTTTAGGGTGGTTGTTTTCATCAGTTGTTTATAGAGCAGATGAGGTTTTTCTTCAAGATATTAAAGAATTAGCTAGCTCAAATTTTAATCCAGTTTCAGGGTTTTATCACTATCACAGCATGAATAAAGGATTTGAAGAAAAATTAGGAACTTCAGAAATGACTATAAAAAGCTTTTTTTATGCTATTAGAACAGCTTTATGTGCTAATTGGATAGTGAAAAACAAAACGATTCCGCCAGTACTATTAAGAGAAATGTATTCTTTATTGGAAGAAAAATATCAAAAAAAATTAGATGATTTAATTTTGTTAAAAAGTAAAAACATAGAAAAGAGTACGTTGAATATTGATAATGATTTAATCAATTTGGTGAAAAATATTGTTGAAGAAAATAATGAGATGAAAAACAGTTTATTAAATACAAAACCCAACAAAGAAGATTTTAATAGGTTTTTTATAAAAAACGTTTAAAAAGGTCATTGCGATTGAGGTACGAAAGAAGCAATCTGTTTTCTATTTGGAGATAATATGGGTTGCTTAGTTATCAATAACTAACATACTCCTTGTACTTATTAGCAATTTTTTTAAATTTGTCACAAAAATTAAAATGAAAAACTACTTATATATTTTAGTAATCTTTTTTTGTTCAACGTACTCAGTTTTAAATGCTCAAAAGAAATTTGAGGATAATGTAATAACTAACAATCATAATTATGGTTCTAGTATTTCGGGTTCTCATGCTGCTGATATAGATGGTGATGGAGATTTGGATGTTATTGCATATTACTATGAAGGAAATTTAGTTTGGTATGAAAACAAACCTAATAAAGGAGGGTTGGTTGAACCAAAAGTTATTTATAAAAGTAATAATGGTTCTAATTCAAATCTTTTTGCTGTTGATATAGATAAAGATGGTGATCTAGATATATTCGCATCAGATAGTAATGGAAAAGTATTTTGGCATGAAAACCTTGATGGACTTGGGAATTTTGAAAAAAAACATCTTATAACTGAAGATAGTGAAAGCGTTTCATCATTAGATTATTATGATATAGATGGAGATGGAGATTATGATGTTTTAATATCGTTTAATTCTTTTGATTATAAATATCAAACTGCCTGGTATGAAAACAAAAATGGGAAAGGAGATTTTGGAGTAAAACAAACTATTACGACAATTGATAGTTATGGAAGTTCTTTTGTTGAGGATATTGATTTAGATGGTGACGGTGACGTAATTATAGGAAGTAAGTTTTGGTTTGAGAATATAGATGGAAAAGGAACTTTTACCCAAAAACATAAGATAACTAATGAGAGAGAGGTAAGTAATAATGGTTTTCCTATAGATATAGATAACGATGGAGATATTGATGTATTAGTAGCAGAGGGTTATTATGATAGGCTTTTATGGTATGAAAATACTGATGGATTAGGAACTTTTGGGGCCAAAAAAATAATTGGGAATATCAGTGGAGATATTAGTGCTGTTTTCGCGGATGATATAGATGGTGATAATGATATTGACATTTTAATAGATGGAGATGGTTTATATTATTTTATAAATGATGGAGAAGAAAAATTTACAGGGAGAAAAAATATTTATAAGATTGGCTCAAATAGTAATAATGGAGTAATAATTGCCGCTGATATAGATGGTGATGGTGATAAGGATGTAATTTCTTCTTGCGTTACTAATCAAAAATCAGGAATGGCCTACAGTGAATATGATCAATCTACTGGAGAGTTTAAAGCTGAATATATTTTATCGGAATATTTTAGTAATCCAATAGGAAGTTTTCCAGTTGATATTGATAATGATGGAGATCTTGATATTTTAGTTGCATCAAATGGAGATAATAGAATTTCTTGGTTTGAGGATGTAAATGGAAAGCAAAAATTTAGCATAAGGCATATTATATCAACAACAGTTTATAGTCCTAAGTTTGTAATAGCTGAAGATATAGATAATGATGGTGATATGGATGTTTTTGCAGTATCTGAATCTGGAAATAAAATTATTTGGTTTAAAAATCAAGGAAATGGTGTTTTTGGTGATGAAATTGTCTTAACTGCTGATGTGAAGTCTCCTCAAATGGTAGCTATAACAGATATAGATAAAGATGGAAATTTAGATGTTGTTTCTGTGTCACGCAGAGATGATAAAATTGCATGGTATAAAAATTTAGATGGTCTTGGGAATTTTGGAGAGCAACAAATTATATCTACTGAATCTGATGAGCCACTTTGTATTTATACTGCAGATTTTGATAATGATGGAGATAATGATCTATTTATTAAATCAATTAATGATCGTCAAATTTCTTGGTATAAAAATGAAGACGGAAAAGGCAATTTTAGTGCTAAACAAGTTATTTCATATGGTGTGTCTGGTACGAACCCAAATTTTGATATAGATGACATAGATAACGATGGCGATTTAGATATTTTAACTCCAAGTGATGACGATTCAGATTTAGCTTGGTATGAAAACATAGGAGGAGATAGGCAATTTAGTTATAGTAAAAGAATAAGCTATAGCTCAACTAAATATTGTGAATTAGCAGATATGGATCTCGATGGAGACTTAGATGTTGTTTTTGAATATGGACCAAATAATAATATTAAATGGTATGAAAATCTAGACGGAAAAGGAGATTTTCAAACTTATGGAACAACAATAAGTAGTGTGCCAGGTGATAATTGGACAACGAATTCTATTACAAATTTCTTTGTAAAAGACATGGATTTTGATGGTGATATAGATGTTGTTTCCATAAAGCGTAGAGAAGATAAATTAATATATACTGAAAATTTAAAGGTAAATACGTTATCTGTTCATGGATATTCTATACATAATTTTTCTGTTCATCCAAATCCATCAAGAAATATAGTTAATGTAAAAAATAAAAATGTATTTAATACTATAACTATTTATGGAGTAAGTGGAAGAGTATTAAAAAATATAGAACTAAAAAAACCTAAGTTAACCCATCAGTTAAATGTGTCAAACTTATCTCCTGGTGTGTATTTTATAGAGATAAAATCTAATAAAAAGAAAGAAATAGTTAAGTTTTTAAAAGAGTAAATAAACGGTTTGTTTAACCTCTTTTTCAAAAATATTACAAAATGACATTAGAGGATTTAAAAAAATCAGAAAGTATTTTATTCGAATGTATTAGTGGAAGTAGGGCCTATGGCTTAGAAACACCAACTTCAGACATTGATATTAGAGGTGTATTTATCTTGCCAAAAGAACAATTTTATTCTTTAGATTATATTGGGCAGGTAAACAATGAAACAAATGATATAGCTTATTATGAATTAAGAAAGTTTATAGAATTATGCTCTAAGAACAATCCGAATATTTTAGAGATGCTGAACGTTCCTGAAGATTGTGTTTTATACAAACATCCATTATTTGATGAGATTAAAAAAGAATACTTTTTATCTAAACTATGTAGAAAGTCCTTTGCTAATTATGCGTTTACACAAATTAAAAAAGCAAGAGGATTAAACAAGAAAATTGTCAATCCAGTTGAAAACGAACGAAAAACTATTGAGGATTTTTGTACTATAAGAACAGATAAGAGAGCTATAAAAATTGAAGATTTTCTAAAAGAAAAATCATTAGAAAAAGAAAATATCGGTTTGACAAAAATACCGAATATGAAAAATTGTTTTAATTTATTTTATAGTGAGTCTTCAAATTATCAAGGAATTTCAAGAGAAGGAGCAAATGAAGTTTGTACGAGTTCTATTTCAAAAGAAGAACAACCAATAGCAATGTTATATTGTAATTTGGAGGGATATTCATCGTATTGTAAAAAATATAAGGAGTACTGGTCTTGGGTGGAAAAAAGAAATGATGAACGTTATAAAAGTAATATTTCTCATGATAAGAATTATGACGCTAAAAATATGATGCATACGTTTCGATTATTACACATGGCAAAAGAAATAGGAAAAGAAGGAGTTATACATATTAGAAGAAAAGATAGAGAATTTTTATTAGCTATAAAAAATGCTGAATATGAATATGATGATCTAGTTAGAAAAGCAGAATTAATGAGAGAAGAATTAGACTTGATTTATAATGCATCTGACTTGCTTGAAAAGCCTGATTTAGATAGAATAAACTCATTACTAATTTCTATAAGAAACAAATACTATACACTTAATGTCAAAAAATAGAGGAAAAGAAGGAAGAGACGATTATTTATTTGGAGAAGTATTTATGCAACGAAAAATAAAAGAAGCGGTATTTGATATGTCTTTTTTACTAGAACGGGGTTATGGTGAATCTTCTTCTTGTGAATTAGTAGGAAGTCGTTATAAATTGAATAAAAGACAGCAACAAGCAATAAAAGGAATGTCGGCAAGTGAAACTGCTGTTGTGCATCGAGAAAAGACTAAAATACCTGTTGAAAATTTAGAAGGAACTACATTAATTATTGACGGATTTAATCAGTTAATATTATTAGAAAGTATACTATCAGAAGCCTATGTGTTTAAAGGAAGAGATGGAGCGTATAGAGATCTATCGAATTTATATGGAACCTATAAAAGTGTACGTCAAACTGAAAAAGCCATTGAAGTTTTTGCTGAGTTCTTTAAAAAGTATAGTGTTTTAAAAGTTGTTTGGGTATTTGATGCTCCAGTTTCTAATAGTGGACGCATGAAAACAAAGCTAACAGAGTATGCAAATGAAAAAGGGTATAATTGGGAAGTGATACAAGAGAATAATCCTGATAAATTCATAGTAAAAAGCAATTTTATTGGAGTAAGTTCTGATGCTTGGGTTTTAGATAAAACAAAATCCTGGACTAATATTATTGACGTTTTAATTCCTGAAAATTATCCTTTTTTGATCACCTGTTAGTAAAAATAAAATGAAAGAAGAAAAGATATTATTTAAGTTAAAAGAAATACAAAGGTTGTTTTTGTGCGAAAACGAAGAACATTACCTATTGAAATGTAAGGATGAGCATATTGAAACAATAGCATTTAATATCGAGAATTATTTTTCTCAAGAATGTTTTCTCGAAAAATATGAGCAGCCCTACTTTGAAGAAGAAATAAAAATTGATAGAATCTTGGTCTTTAATAAATTTCAGTTTTTAATAGAAGAAAAGAATATACCTGAATTAATTCAAAAATTAGAGGAAGTAAAAATTAAAGATTTCCTTATAGTTTTAGGGCAAAGAATTACATCAGCAACAATTAAAGATGAAAAAGCAATTCCGCCAATAAACAAGGAAGTGTACAATGCAAGCTTTACGTTTTATAATGCACAAATTTCAAAAGCTGTGAGAGCTTTTGAAAAGCATTCAGAAAGAACCACAAATAGTTTTTGGGGAAAGGCTATTGGAAATCCTGCTGAAAAAGAAGAAAAAGTAAGAGATTTATTAGCTGGGATGTTAAAAAATAAAACATGGTGGAATGTTTATTATCATTACAAACATGAAATAGTATATGAGATAAGAATAGCGTCAGGACATGGAGCTCGTTGGAAAAAAGAAAATTTAGAATTTATTGGTTTTGTAGAGCCGTTTTTAAATTAAATTTTCAGCTTATTAAAATTTATTGCATCTTTGCATCAGTTCATTGACAGGTTCTTATATCATTTTATGAGATATGTAACACAATAATGCGTTACATAATTTATAAAATATAATAATATGAATTGGAAAATTCAAAAATTGACTAATGGCGAAACCATTATTTCTAAAGAACCAGGTAATTCTATGTTACCTCTTTTAAAATCTAAACAACCAGTAAAATTGAAGCCTATTAATTGGGAACAATGTGAAGTTGGAGATATTGTTTATTGTAAAGTTCGTGGAAACTGCTTTACACATCTTGTAAAAGGTAAAAATGATAAAAGAGGATTACAAATAGGTAACAATCATGGAAGAATTAACGGATGGACTAAAAATGTGTATGGAAAAGTAGTAGAAATACTTACAATGCCATAGGCATTCCTAAAAGAAACAAGAGTACAGAGAGTTAAAACTCTCTTATATATTTTATAAATTAAAGAATAAAACAAAATTTAAACCTATGACAATACTAAAATTCACATATCAGGACGCAAATAAGCGACTTAGTGAGTTGTATTTTAGGTAGAAATTCACAGTATAAAAAGTAAAAAGCGTCCAAAATTAATTTTTGGACGCTTTTTTTTATAAAAAATTTTAAAACCTGAAATCCACTTTGAATCGTGTAGTACAAAATGTACATAACAAAGTATCAGTCAATTAATAAATCTGCAAAAGGCGGACGGGATTTTTATTTTCTAAAAACAAACACAACTAATTGATTATCAGTAAAATATAAAGTGTTTTTATTTGTGTAATTCAAAAATAGATTCTAAGTTTGCATCGCAATTATGCAACAAAACAATTATAAAACGAAGTAACATGTTCAAATACCAATTAAACATAAGTACACTAATAGAACCAGGTTCTTGTGTGCACATGCTTCGCGACTTTCTTCACACATAGATAAGAATTATCCTATATATGAAAAGTCCGAAGCCAAAAAGTTTCGGATTTTTTTATGCTCTTTTTCAAATAACATACGAGTTAATAATTATTTCCGATAGGTGATAAATAGTTAAATATATGTTCATTGAAACCAAAACACATCAAAGAACAAAGACAGAAAGCCATTCGAATTATAAGAAAGAGGCAAAGAGAGATTTATCAAAAAATTAAAGAATTAGGGTACATAAAATTAAAAGAACCTATACGACATGGTTGGTTTAAAGAAATTGTAATAACAGAAAATGTAGAACGCTATAAAAACAAGGCGGCTATTTTAGAGTTGTACGATTGTATAGAAAAAAGTTTTTGGGGTAGAACAAAAGAAAAAGCTGATAAACAGTGGTTTCATAAAATCTCAAAACACTTAATATATAAAGAATTTCCAACCATATCTAAAAAACAATTTAATCGATTAACATATAAGGCGCAAGCTATGTGTACGGTATTCTCTTTTAGAAACGAAAACAAAAAAATAAAAAAACGATTTTATATAAGAATTCCAAAAGGAGCTTATAAAATTAAATATACAAGAGCTTATATAACACATTCTAAAAGAATTGATCCTCAACTTGAAAGTGAGTTAGATCTTTTAGAACAACAATTGTATAAAAGTGGTTATTATGAAATTTGGCAAGAGAGTTATTGGAGAAATTATTGGAGAACTCCTGAAGAACACAAGCAAAAATTTCAAGTAACTAAACAGTTGAATGCTCTTAAAAAGTATCCTTTACAGGATATTATAAATGACAACATATCATGGGAAATAAATTAAAAGGAAAGGACTTAATAAAATTAGGGTTTCCAAAAAATAATAGTATAAATATAGCCTTAGGGCAAATTAATAGATATCGTAAAAGAGAAAAGAAAGAACGCATTTTAGAGGAAGCAAAGCAAGTATTGTTAGCACCAGAAAAATATCAGGGAAATGCTATTTGGGGTAAAGTTGCAGAAGGTTTGGTAAAACCTGTTGAGGTACAAATGCACAAATTACGAAACACTAGGGTTCCATTTAGTATTTATGGAGAAAATGAAATTGACGATTTAGCAAAATACCAATTGTATGACGCTTTAAAATTACCAGTTGCTGTACAAGGAGCTTTAATGCCAGATGCGCATGCAGGATATGGTTTACCAATAGGTGGTGTATTGGCCACAGAAAATGCCGTGATTCCTTATGGAGTAGGAGTTGATATTGGTTGTAGAATGTGTTTAACAGTATATCCAGTAAAAGCATCTTATTTAAAAGGGAAAGTTCATCAGTTGGAAAATATATTGTCTGAGCATACTAAATTCGGAATGTATGAAACGCACAAAATGAAGCATGATCATGAAATATTTGAACGTACCGAGTTTCAAGATATACCGTTGTTAAAGCGGTTAAAAATTAAAGCATATAATCAACTAGGAACCTCAGGTGGAGGAAATCATTTTGTAGAGTTTGGAGTGGTAACTATTACAGATGAAAATAATGAATTTGATTTGCCTATTGGAGAATATATAGGATTATTAACGCATAGTGGAAGTCGTGGATTGGGAGCAAACATTGCAAAACATTATACGTATTTAGCAACGAAACAATGTCCTTTACCAAAAAATGTACAACATTTAGCGTGGTTAGATTTGAATACTCATGACGGACAAGAATATTGGTTAGCAATGAATTTAGCGGGTGATTATGCAAAAGCATGTCACGATAATATTCATAAACGAATTGGTAAATTACTAGGAGCAAAAGCAATTGCAAAAATTGAGAATCACCATAATTTTGCTTGGAAAGAAAAGGTGAATGGACAAGAATTAATTGTTCATAGAAAAGGAGCAACTCCCGCTAACAAAGGTGAGTTAGGTATCATTCCCGGTTCCATGACAGCTCCTGGGTACATAGTACGTGGCTTGGGAAATACTGAAAGTTTAAATTCTGCTTCTCATGGAGCTGGTAGAAAACATTCTCGAAGAAAGTGTAAAGAGAAATTTACAAAAAGCGATATCAAACACCAATTAAAAATGAATGGAGTAAGTCTTATTGGAGGTGGAGTAGATGAAGCACCAATGGCATATAAAAACATTAAAAAAGTAATGGCAAATCAACAAGAACTGGTTGAAGTGTTAGGAACCTTTACGCCGAAAATTGTAAGAATGGATAAATAGCATTCTTTGAGCGTTACCTAAAGGTCGCGCTTTACGCTATATCTTTTTATAGCTGTCATTGCGAAGTTTACTGTTTTGTAAACTGTGGCAATCTTATAATTAATAAACAGATTGCTTCGTCCCTCGCAATGGCGCTAATTTATGTAAGCTATAAAAAGGATGCCACTTCAATCCCTAACGCAAGCATTGTAATAGAGGGATTATATAAATAATAAGAAATAATGGACACAAAAATAATACAAATAACAGCAGCTAAAGGCCCATCAGAATGTGCATGGGTAGTTGCAAAAATTTTAAAAATATTTTTAAAAGAATTAATAGAAGCTAAGATTGAATATACAGTGTTGCATAAAGTTAATGGAATTGAAAATGGAACAGTACAATCTGTAACTGTTGAGTTAAAAGGAAAAAAACTTTCTGATTTTTTAAAGAACTGGTTAGGATCAATTCAATGGATTGGAACCTCAACTTTTAGAAAATATCATAAACGTAAAAACTGGTTTATTGGTTGTTATGAATTGAATCAACATAAAGAAAAAACAATTAACGAAAACGATATTCAATTTCAAGCAATTCGAAGTTCAGGAGCTGGTGGGCAACATGTAAACAAGGTAAGTTCTGCTGTTAGAGCAAAACATATACCAACAGGAGCTCAAGTATTGGTTTCTGATAGTCGTTCACAACATCAAAATAAGAAGACTGCAATACTACGATTAAAAGAAAAAATAGCAGATCATAATATTGGTCAATTAAAAGAATCGATAAAAAGTGAATGGGAAAATCATTTGAGTTTAGAAAGAGGTAATCCTACTAGAACATTTACAGGTTCAGATTTTAAACAACAAAAGAAATTGAAATCTTTTAAAACAAAACGGAATCAACTAAAAACTGATTTAAGAAAACAATTAGAATAACAATATAAAACGTCATTACGATTGTAGCGAAGGGTAAAGAGGTAATCTCTCTATATATTAACAAATTTAGATGATTCTTCAAAATGACAAAAAAGAAAATAAAATGGGAACATTAGCAAATAATTACATATTTAAAGCAATAGATGCTTATCCATATGATTTAGAGGAAGCAATTGAAGCTTTAACATATGCTTTAGCATATGATGAAAAAAACACGATTGCCTTATGTTTAATGGGGAGAATTCATGCCGAAGCATTATACAATTATCACAAAGCAAAAGAATATTATGCAGAGGCTTTAGCTGAAAACATTCATGCATTTAATATTTATCCTAATTACATCAATGTGCTATTATGGAATGAAGATTTTGAAGAGGCAGAAAAGCTAATAGATTTTGCTTTGGGGGTAAAGGGATCAGATAAAGCGGTGTTGTATTTAAAAAAAGCAGTTTTATTTGAGACCAAAAAGAAATACAAAAAGGCGTTAAAAAGCGTTATTAAAGCTAGAGAGCACAGTTTTAATAGTGAATTTTCATATACTATTGATGAAGAAGAAAAGCGTATTAAGGGGAAATTGCCCAAAAAGAAGAAAGTAAAATCTAAGAAAAAAGATAAAAAATCTAAGAAAAAGAAGAAATGATTTAAAACTAAAAACCACATTATTTATTTTAATGTGGTTTTTTATTCGTGTTATTTTTGCATTTCATTTTCCCAAGCGAACTTTTTAAAAGGTTTATCTATAGGGGTGTTAGCAATATGATTAGTGTAATTACTAATTGCTTTTTGTGCTAAGCCTAAAATGATTTCTAAGACTTGCTGTTGACGATAGCCAGCATCAAAGAATGCTTTCAAATCTGCATCAGAAATTCTACCTCTATTTCTAACTATAGCTAAAGTTGTATTTCTTAGTATTTCTAATTTTTCATTGGCAATAGCAGTTTTGTTTCTTAACGCATCAGTTAAATTTTTATCAACTTTCATCATATGAGCTATTCCAGTATGTGCAGGAACACAATAATGA
The DNA here is from genome assembly GCF_964512825.1 of Tenacibaculum halocynthiae. Taxonomy (NCBI): domain Bacteria; kingdom Pseudomonadati; phylum Bacteroidota; class Flavobacteriia; order Flavobacteriales; family Flavobacteriaceae; genus Tenacibaculum; species Tenacibaculum halocynthiae. Next base: position 89,637 of record NZ_CAZELG010000040.1, read on the forward strand.
CATCCGTGTTCTACATTTATGGTTTGCCAAACTACAGTTAGTTCCTCATTATTAAAAGAGGAGTTTGAAAATAATTCATGTAGTTTTTGATAGGCATCTAATGTTTCTGGTGAATCGGCTAATACGCCATGTAATCCGGGTACCATACCAAAAGCTTTTAATGATTTATTTAATAGTTTTTTGCTTCCTTCAGGAGCTGTTTCAATTGTGTGAATTTTTAATGTACTCATAATTATTGGTTTTTAATTATAAAACTAAACGATCGTTTAGTTTTGTTGTAAAAAAAATGTTTAAATATTTTTAAATATCATTTCAATATAATCAGATATCTCTTTTTTATTGTTAACTCTTGTGGCAGCTGCTAATCCATGTTTTGCTAAGAGTAAAAAGTTAGCTTCTTTTAATATTGTTTCATCATTTTTTGATTCATCTTTTAACTTTTGAATAAATATCTCTTTTAATGAATTCATAAAAAAATTAATTAATTCGTTTATTTCAGAATCAGTAGTATTTGAAAACTCATTGTAAGTGTTAGTCATTAAACAACCTTTATGATTACCTTCTTGATAACAAACATCAACAGAATCATAAAAAAATGTTTTAATGTCGTTTATTCCATTATTTTCCTCTTTTAACTTAGTAAACATTTTGTTTGTTTTACGCTTGTATAACTCTATACTTTTAATAAAAACACCATGTTTATTACCAAAACTAGAGTAAATAGAAAATTTATTTATCCCCATTTCTTTTTCAAGCATTTGCATAGAAGTATTTTCATAACCGTTCCTCCAAAACAATCGCATTGCTTTGTCTATAACCTCTTCTTCTATATATTGCTTTTTTCTGGACATCTAATATTAATACACTACAAATCTAAACAATCGTTTAGAAATAAAAAAATGTTTGTCATTTTTTATGAAACCTTATTTATTTTGGTGCTAAATTAGAGTTGGTTTGGTCTATCATAAACTAAAAAATAGTAATATTGCAGTAATAATTAAGAAATGGAATTAAAATATATACATACTAAAGAGCAAATACAGCTTTGTTCATTTGATTTTCGCCCGAGTATTTGGCGAAAAGGATGTTATGTATGTAAAAATAAACAGTGATTTAATACTTTTAAATTAATCACAGAACAATACAAAGCGTCCAATTAACAATTGGACGCTTTTTTTATGAAAAAAAATAAAAATGTTTTAGTTAAGAAAATCAAATAATAAAAAGTAACAAACAATTGAGAGACAGACTATTGTGTGAAAGTTTATTATCCGTTAAATAACGGACAGGATTCCTAGTGGATAAGATCAAATTAAACACTTGTAGATCAGTGGTTTAAATTTATTTTTTCCTTGTGTAATTAAAAAATGTGTTACATATTTGCAACATCAAAACAAGAGAAATTATTGTTTTGATATTGACTAGATATACTATTAAAAATAAAAATAAGAACATAAAATGAAACAGTATTCACAACATATAAAACAAAACTACTTCGAGTTTCGCTTACCGAGTAGCCTATGTATACTATGTGATGATCAGGAGTTCAATTTTAAAAAGGAGATATATTATGATGATATAAGCTAATTATATATTCATACATAATTGTAAAGCATCTCCGGTTAAGGAGATGCTTTTTTTATGGAATAAAACGACAAGGTGGCTGAATGGCAAAGGCAGCGGACTGCAACTCCGTTTTTTATGAGTTCGAATCTCATCCTTGTCTCTATGATTGAGGTAATCCAAACTTGTTTGAGAATTACGGAAATCCAATTCTAGATTAGATGAGAACGCGAAGCAATCTCATCCTTGTCTCTATGATTGAGGTAATCCAAACTTGTTTGAGAATTACGGAAATCCAATTCTAGATTAGATGAGAATACGAAGTAATCTCATCCTTGTCTCGATGATTGAAGTAATTGAAACTTGTTTGAGAATTGATCAAATAATAAAATGTGTCATTCTGATGAGGAACGAAGAAGGAATCTATTAAAAGATAGCTTCATTTCATTCGCAATGACTTAATAAAAGAAAGTGTGGAGTAATTAGACAACTTATTAGATTTGGATTCTATCACTTATATAAATAGTACTGTAGCACAATGGCTAGTGTGTCCGACTGTCTCTCGGAAAGTTGCGGGTTCAAATCCCGTCAGTACTGCAAAACTGGGAAGATAACGATTGGTTGTTTACCTGCTTTGGATGCAGGAGGCTGTAGGTTCGAGCCCTACTTCTCAGACAAAATTAAATGCGGGAATGGTGAAATTGGTAAACACGCTAGATTTAGAATCTAGTATCGAAAGATGTGAGAGTTCGAGTCTCTCTTCCCGTACTAATAAAGAATAAAGATTTATTTCTTTCTCTAGAAGAGAAACCTGTGATGTAATGGTTAGCATACAAGATTTTGATTCTTGTTGTATAGGTTCAAATCCTATCAGGTTTACAAAATTTGAATATTAATCAAAATAGTAATTATTAAAAAAGGGGGTATAGTTTAATTGGATAAAATTTTAGAGTACGATTCTAAAGATGCAAGTTCGAATCTTGCTATTCCTACAAAAAATCAAAAATATTTTAATTACGCAAAAAGACTACGTAGCTGTGTTAAATATTTGCATAGTAATTGAAAAAGAACGCCGTTAAAAGTGGGAGAATTGCAAAAGAAAAAAGATGAAAGACCTCATCATAACATGGAGTATGATGAGGCAAATTAAAGAAGTTCATTAACATATTAAAATGAAAAGGTCATTACGAATGTAACGAAGTGAAATGAAGTAACCTGTTAAAGAACTTCTTCATTACTTCATTTTAATGACATTAAAATATCAAGTAAATCTTGTTGCGTGTTTCTGTATAGCACCATTGTATACAATTTTACAGTTTTGTATTGAGTTTGTATGTGTAACTTGACTTGAAGGTTTGATTATTAGCCAAAAAATAATCTCCAAAATTCATGTGGGTTCGAATCCCACTCATATTTCATATATGATGGCGGAACGGTAGACGCGCTAGATTTCGGTTCTAGTGAATTCAGATACTTTCACTATCTGTTTTAGCACAGGTTCGATTCCTGTCAAGGCCACTAAAAAAAAGGCTTTGTAGCTCAGTTGGTTAGAGCACTACACTCATAATGTAGGTTTTTTAGGAAGCTCATCATCTTATAAAACTGATGAAAAAGTAAAAGTATTGAGTGTTTAATGAAGTTTTTAAATAAACACTTGTAAACGTACTTGAAAGAATAACTTTTAAATAAGTGAAGTATTCATATTTAGTAAGTCAATTATTGTTGAGTATAAACTGTAATCCATTTGTTAAATTAAAATATGGACTTTTTTAAAATTATTGTTTCCGTGTTTTTATAAGCATGAGTACTCAATACTTTTCATTAAAAAAGAACAAGTTTCTCCTTTATTGGAATGAATTGTTATAAAAGAAGTTGAATTAAAAACAAAAGAAAAAATGAAAAGAGTAAGAATTAATCAAGGAAATGTAGGCTTAGTTTTTAAAAATGGAGACTATCAAAAAGTAATTACTAGTGGCTTGCATTGGTTAGGTTTTAATCAATATGTAAATACATATGATTTAACTAAAGATTTTAATATTTCACTAGCATTAGAAGTTTTATTAAAAGATGAAGAGCTGGTTGCGATGTTAGAGGTTATTGAAGTAAAAGATAATGAGTTAGTTTTTGTATATGAAAATAATAATTTTAAGCGTGCTTTAGAAGCTGGGAGATATACATTTTGGAAAGGTTTAGTAAAAAGAACTTTTCAAACCATTGATATTAGTAAAATTTATATCACTGAAAATTTAGATAAAGCGTTGTTTAAAAATTATGCTGTAAATAAATACATAAGAGTATTTGAAGTAGCTGCGTATGAGAAAGCAGTGTTGTTAATAGATGATGTATATACTAAAACCATAACTGGTGGTGTATATAGATTTTGGAGAAATGATATTTCTATTAAAATAGCTAAAGTTGATACAAGACAATTGCAATTAGAGGTTTCTGGACAAGAATTGTTAACTAAGGATAAAGCGAATATTAGAATCAATTTTTATACACAGTATAAAATTATAGATATCGAAAAAGCATTGTTAGCAAATAAGGAGTTTGAAAAGCAATTGTATGTTTTAATGCAACTAGCTTTAAGGTCTTATGTAGGTAGATATACTTTAGATGAGTTATTAGAGAAAAAAGAAGATATTGGAAATGCTGTATTTGAGGAAGTTTCTAAAAACACAAAGGCTTTAGGAGTAACATTGATTTATTGTGGAATTAGAGATGTTATTTTACCAGGTGATATGAAAGAAATTATGAATCAAGTTCTAGTAGCGCAGAAAAAAGCGCAAGCTAATATTATTACAAGACGTGAAGAGACAGCTTCTACTAGAAGTTTATTAAACACTGCCAAATTAATGGAAGATAATGAGATGTTATACAAGTTGAAAGAAATGGAATATGTAGAAAAAATAGCAGATAAAATAGGAGAGATTACTGTTTCAGGAAATGGAAACATGGTAAAACAATTAAAAGAAATTTTTTCAGTAAATAAATAGCTCACAGATACCTGTGGGCTTTTATAGTTTCTTTTTTATTTAGGTAACGTAAAATAAAAGATGGTACCTTCATTAACTTTTGAGGTTAGCCAAATTTTCCCCTCACAAATATCTATTATTTTCTTTACTATGGAGAGTCCAACTCCTGTTGAATTTTCATTGTTTTCTAAAGTTTGAAAGATTTCAAATATTTTTTTGTGGTATTTATCTGAAATACCAATACCATTATCTTCAATACTAAATTGCCAATGCGATTGCTCCTCTTTACATTTCACATTTATGATACCAGTTTGCTTATCGTTATATTTTACAGCATTGCTTATTAAATTTTGGAATAATTGATATACTCTAAATTTTTCTACGTTTAATTTTGGTAATTTATTTAAAATGTTGACGGTAAAATTTTTTGGAACATAAATAGTATCAATAATATCCTTAACTAAGCCATTTAAATCAGTTTTTTGTTTTTTAGAGTTTACCTGATCAATACTTGTGTACTTTAAAATACCGTTGATTAAATATTCCATTTTGTCAACCTTTTTTAAAAGTAATTTCGTATTCTCATCTATGATTTTATTCGGATGAATAGTGTTTTCTTCTTTAATCCAATTTGCTAAAGCATTTATACTTCTTAAAGGCGATTTAAGGTCGTGTGATACTACATGTGCAAAATCTTTTAACTCTTTATTTCTTGAAGTTAAGTTTTTTAATAATGCTTTGTTCTTTTTATCAGTTTCAATTCGAAGCTGTAAATTAAGAGCATTTTTTAACTGAGAAGAAGCTAAATTAGCAATGGTTTCTAATGTTTTTAAATGATATGTTGTAAAATAATTTCTAGTTGAATGTTCAGAGTCTATAACACCAATAACTTCATTGTTTGCAATTATTGGAACAGAAATTTCGGATAAACGAATTTTATCATCTACAATGTATCTTTTATCTTTAGAGGTGTCGTTTATAATTTCTGATTTGCCTTCTTTTGCTACACTACCAACAATGCCTTCACCAATTGATATTTCTAATTGATTTGTTATGATGTTGTTAGCGTCAATTTTATTTTCAAAAGCAGCAATTTGTTCTAGCTTACCCGTTTTATAGTTTAATAAATAAATAACACAATCTTCAAAACCTAATAACTTTGCAGAAGTTGCTGTTATTTCCCATGCAATTTCGTGAATGTTTGTTTTTCCTAAAATAGAAGACATTAAACTATTTAAACCTAAAAGTAAAGACTGGTTTTGTAATTCTTCTGTAATGTCATCAATTAAGGCTACTTGATAGTTGTTTTTGTGAGTTGTTTTTATAACTGAGGTGTTTGTTTTTGCCCAAATTGTTTTTCCACTTTTTGAACGATAACATTTATTAGTGGAGGTATTACTAACTTCTTCATTGTCAATTTCTTTTTTTTCTATAATACTAGACATACTTAGTGTGGTTAATTCTTCTTCGGTATAACCTAATAATTTTTGAATAGCTTTATTTGATTTAATGATTTTATCTTCTTGAGTTAATACAATTCCTATAGAAGAATGTTCAACAATTGCATCTAATTGTTTTTTCTGTTCATCAAAAATATCTTGTTGTAGTTTTTGTTTGGTAATATCTCTAATAATTCCTTGAGCCAAAGTAGGGTTTCCTTTGTGGTCATATACAATATTACAGTTAATATCAACCCATTTAAGATTTTTATGTTTGTCATAAATTCTTGTTCTAAAATTTCTAAAAGTACCTTTTTCAATTAATTGATAAAAAGATTTCATGGCATATTCATAATCATCATGAAAAAGAGTATCCATTACATTAAATGATTCGATGTTATTATTCGCACCAAAAAAATCAATTGAAGCTTTGTTCATTTTAATAACATTACCAAAAAGATCCATTAAAATATATGGATCAATAATACTTTTAAATAAACTATTTATTTCAAGCTGTTTTTTGTTTACAATTGAAGATAGGTTTTGTCTAGTAGTTTCAAGTTCTTCGGTTTTGTAATCTAAATCTAAAGATATTTTCTTAATATCCTCTTGTGCTTTTTTAAGAGCAGCATCTTTCTGAGCAAGAGATTCTTCTAAAAATCGTATTTTATGATAATCCATTCTTCAGGTTTTTATAACAGTATATTACTAACTTTTAGAATCAAAATGCTTTCTTATAGTTAAGGGTTGTGAATAATGAAATTAAAAAAAAAGGTCGAGCTAGATAAGTTATATTGATGAAGAGAAGTTAACTTTCGTTCAAATGCAAGTGTTTAATGATAAGAGAAAGTTTTAATTTAATTTTTATTAAATTAAATAGAATGGTAGGGGGTAAAAATAGAAAAAAGAACTATTTAGGCAGCGTAAAATAAAACACAGTACCTTCATTTATTTTTGAAGTAAGCCAAATTTTCCCTTCATAAATATCTACTATTTTCTTTACAATAGATAGTCCGACTCCTGTTGAATCTTCACTTTTTTCTAAAGTTTGAAAAATTTCAAATATTTTTTTATGGTATTTGTCAGAAATACCAATTCCGTTGTCCTGAACGCTAAATAACCAGGTTTCTTCTTCTTCTTTACAAGTAATGTTTATTATTCCTTCTTGCTTATCGTTATACTTTACAGCATTACTTATTAAATTTTGAAATAATTGATATATTCTAAACTTTTCAACTTCTAATTTAGGTAGCTTGTTTAAAATATTTATTTTAATGTTTTTAGGTATGTAAATAGTATCTATGATATCTTTTACTAGATTATGAAGGTCTGTTTTTTGTTTGGTAGATTTAACTTGATCTATACTAGCATATTTTAAAATACCATTGATTAAATGTTCCATTTTATCAATTTTCTTTAAAAGTAAATTAATATCGTCATCAATTACTTGATTGGTAGTTTTAGCATTTTCTTCTTTAATCCAGCTAGCTAAAGCATTCATACTCCTTAAAGGTGATTTAAGATCATGTGATACTACATGGGCAAAATCTTTTAACTCTTGGTTACTTTTAGTTAAGCTTTTTAGCAATGCTTTATTTTCAATATCTGCCTCAATTCGAAGTTGTAAATTAAGTGCGTTTTTTAATTGAGTAGCAGCTAAATTAGCTATGGTTTCTAATGTTTTTAAATGATAATCTGTATAAAAGTTTTTATTGGAGTGTTCAGAATCAATAACCCCAATGATTTCGTTGTTTGCAATAATAGGAACTGAAATTTCAGAAAGGCGTACTTTATCATCTACTAAATACCTTTTGTCTTTAGAGGTATCGCTAATAATTTCTGATTTACCAGTTTTGGCAACATAACCAGCAATTCCTTCTCCTATACTAATTTCTAGTTGGTTTTGTATAATTTTTCTTTTTTCAACTTTACCACCGTGTGCAGCAATTTGTTTTAATTTACCAGTTTTATAATCTAATAAGTAAATTACTAAATCTTCAAAATTTAAAAGTTCAGTTGTTCTTTCAGAGATTTCCCATGCAATATCGTAAATATCAGTTTTTCCTAATATTGAAGACATTAAACTATTTAAGGCTTTAAGAAGTGATTGATTTTGAAGTTCTTCAGTTATATCTTCAACCACAGCTACTTGGTAGCTATTGTTTCCTCTGCCTGTTTTTACAGTAGAAACATTTGTTTTTGCCCAAATTACAGTGCCATGTTTAGTTCTATAACGTTTGTTAATAGAAAAATGTTCTATTTCATTGTTATCAAGCTTTTTCATGTATAACTCAGATGTTTCTTTGTCTTCTTTTAAAGAAATATCACCAACAGATAAAGCTAAAAGTTCTTCTTCAGAATAATTTAGTAACTCTTGAAAAGCTCTATTGCTTTTTATAATTTCTCCTTTTTTTGTTAAAACAATACCTAATGAAGAATAATCGACAATAGCATTTAATTGATTTTTTTGTTCGTCAAAAACTTGTTGTTGAACTTTTTGTTGAGTAATATCTCTAATTATTCCTTGAGCGAAAGTAGGATTTCCTTCAGTATCATAAACTACATTACAATTAATATCCACCCATTTTATTTCTTTTAGATTGTTGTAAATTCTTGCTTGAAAATTTCTAAAAATCCCAGTTTCTAAAAATTCTTGAAATGAATTCATAGCATATTCAATATCTTCCTCATATAGGGTATCCATTACATTGAAAGGATTCTTTTCATTATCAATTCCAAAAAAATCGATAGAAGCATTGTTCATTTTTAAAACATTACCGTACAAATCCATTAAAATGTATGGATCAATAATTGTTTTAAACAAATTGTTTAACTCAATTTGTTTTTCATTAATAACTTTAGAAAGGGTTTGGTTAGTTTCTTCTAACTCTTGATTCTTATCATGTAAATCTAATGATCTTTGCTTCATTATTGCTTCAGCCTCTTTGCGGGCTTTTCGTTCAAGTGCAAGAGATTCTTCTAATAACTGTATTTTCTTTTCATCCATTTTTTTGTAAATAAAATGGTACTATTAAACTATTATTTTTAATGTACACATGGGGGTTTTTAACTTAAGTACTAAATTTAATAAATTATTATATAATTTATCAATTTCATTACAGTTATTTTGAAGATTTTTAAATGATTAGGTAAAAAAAGAGGAGCAAATAAATCAAAAAGTAAGACAGGTTGCGTCTTACTTTTTGATTAAAAATATATTTATAGAATAAGATTTACAGTTTTACTAAAAATTCATGCTCAATTGAATACGTTTTCTTTGAATGTCTACTTCTAAAACTTTAACTTGAACATGTTGTTGTAAGTTAACATGCTCATTAATATCTTGTACAAAGGTATTTGATAGGTTTGATACGTGAACTAAACCACTTTCTTTAATGCCTATATCTACAAAGCAACCAAAATTTGTAATATTGTTTACAATACCAGGTAAAATTTGCCCTGTTTTAAGGTCATTAATAGTTTTTATATGTTCGTTAAAGCTAAAAGCTTTAGCTTTTTTTCTTGGATCTAATCCCGGTTTTTCTAACTCTTTAATAATATCTTGTAGTGTTGGTAACCCAAAAGAGTCAGTAACGTACTGTTGTAATTTTATTTGTTTTAATGCAGAAGTATTTCCTATTAATTCTGTTATATTATTTCCAGAATCTTTAGCTATTTTTTTAACTAAAGAATATTGTTCTGGGTGAACCGCTGAATCGTCTAAAACATTATCTCCATTTTTAATTCGTAAAAATCCAGCAGATTGTTCAAAAGCTTTCCCTCCTAAACGAGGTACCTTTTTTATTGCAGTTCTATTGCTAAATGCACCATTTTCATTTCTATAGTTTACAATGTTTTCTGCTAATTTGGAACCTATACCAGATACATAACTTAATAACGATGCACTTGCTGTGTTTATATTTACACCAACTTTATTAACACAATGTTGCACAATAGTGTCTAATGATTTGTTAAGTTTAGATTGGTCAACATCATGCTGATATTGTCCTACACCAATTGATTTTGCGTCAATTTTTACTAACTCAGCTAATGGGTCTGCTAATCTACGGCCAATAGAAATTGCCCCTCTAACAGTAACATCGTAATTAGGAAACTCATCACGAGCAATTTTTGAAGCAGAATAAATAGATGCACCAGCTTCACTTACTACAAAAACTTCTATGTTGTTTTTAAAATGAATTCGTTTTATTAATTGCTCACTTTCTCTTGAAGCTGTTCCATTTCCTATAGCTATAGCTTCTATTTTATAAGCATCTACTAGTGTACTAATTTTTTTTATAGCTTCGGTAGCTTTATTTTGAGGAGCGTGAGGAAAAATAGTTTCGTTGTGTAATAAATCACCTTGTTTGTTTAAACAAACAATTTTACATCCAGTTCTAAAACCTGGGTCAATAGCTAAAATTCGTTTTTCACCTAAAGGGGAACCAAGTAAAAGTTGCTGTAAATTTTTAGCAAATACTTTTATAGCATTTTCATCAGCTTTTTCTTTTGCTATACTCATTGTTTCATTAGTAAGAGCAGGAAATAATAAACGTTTATAAGAGTCTGAGATTGCTAATTCAATTTGTTGAGCAGACTCATTATGAGAACGAATTATTCGATCTTCTATTTTTTGAAGTACTCGGTCATTATCTATTTCAATTTTTATACGAATAAAGCCTTCTTTTTCTGCACGTAATATTGCTAATAAGCGATGAGACGGGATACGACTTAAGTTTTCTTCCCAAGAAAAATAATCTTTAAATTTTTGAGCACCGTCTTCGTCTTTTTTAGATTTAATTATTTTAGTTGAGATAATTGCAAAACGCTCTAGTTGGTAACGAATGTTATTTCTAATATCACTTCGTTCGTTTATCCATTCAGCAATAATATGGCGTGCTCCTTCTAAAGCATTTTCAATGGTTTCAATTGCATTAGAAGTGTATTTTGATGCTGTAAATTCTAAATCATTCACACGTTGACTCATAATCATTTTAGCCAAAGGTTCTAATCCATTTTTACGAGCAGTTTCTGCTTTAGTTTTACGCTTTTTCTTATATGGTAGATAAATATCTTCAAGAGAGGTAAGACTCTCAGTGTTTTCAATTTTTAGCTTTAACTCATTTGTTAATACCTCTTGTTCTTCGAGAGCTTTTAGTATTGTAGTTTTTCTTTTCTCTAAAGTTTCATATTGTTCTTTTAATTGAACAATTTGACCTATTTCAACTTCATCTAAATTTCCTGTTTTTTCTTTTCTATATCTTGCTATAAATGGAATAGTGCAATCTTCATTTAATAATTCAATAGTGTTTTGAATTGATTTTTCTGAAATTTCTGAACGAGAGGTAATATATTTTATCAAGAGTATAATTTTAAATTTTGATGGAGTCAAGCAAAAATAATGAAATAAAAAATAGGCAGATGTTATCTTAATAAATAATCTAATTGTTAGTTTTGAAATTATAAATAAAGAAAATGAAGAAAGAATATCCTTTAAATAAAAATATTAAAAATCATTTATTGTTAGGGATAACTTTGTGTCTTTGGGTTTTTGTTTTCTTGTTTTTTGCTGAGCCTTTTGATATTCATAAGTTTACAACTACTGAAAAGTTAATTTTTCTTCCTGTTTATGGGGTAATTCAAGGAATATGTTATTGTTTGCCTATTTGGTATCAAAACAAATTTAAAAATAGTGTTTGGCGTGTAAAAAATGAATTGATTTTTATTGTACTTATGATTGTTGTTGGCTTTGGAATTAACTTTTTGTTTTACAAAAATATTGTAGCATATAATGAGCCTGATACTTATGAGTATTACCATTATTTTAAATGGATTTATGCTCCAGCTTTAGCTATAATTCTTCCTTTTATAATTATAGGAAGATATGTAATGGGTAAATTTTTTGAGAATGAAATTAAAACTGATAAGAAAAAGATAATCATTAAAGGAAAGGGAAAGTATGATCTTATTACTTTACATATGGATGAATTAGTTTTTATTCATTCATCTGATAATTATGTTGACGTTTTTTTCATTGAAAAAAATATTTTAAAGAAAAAAACACTTAGAGAAACACTATCTGGGTTAGAAAAATCATTTACGTTTTTAATGAAAACTCATCGTTCTTTTTTAATAAATCCCAATCATTTTAAACAATTTAAAATAGAAAATAAAAAACTTTATATTGATATAGGTTTCGGAAAAAAAATTCCTGTATCTAGAAATTTACAAACTTCAATAAAATCTAAATTACCAATTACCACAAATAAGTAGCGTTTCACCACACAGCTAGTAAAATAAAACATTTTTAAGGTTTTTGAAATTAATTTTGAAACTATAAATTAATTTTAAAACTTACTAGAATGATTAAAAAAGTGCTACTTTTTTTAATGTTTTTAACTTTACAATCTTGCCACATAGGAAGAATGATTCGGTATTATAAAGCAGATATTGATGATCACAAAATATTCCCTTATACTGAAGTGAATAAAGGAGAAGAAGTGTTTTATTTTAAAGATAGTACTAATTCTAAACTATCAGAAAAAATAAAGAACATAAAGGTTTTAGAAAATGAAAGAGAACATTTTATTGATGATTTTTTAGATAAAGAAACAGAAGCTACAGCTTTTTTAGTTATAAAAGATGATGCCATACTTTTTGAAAAGTATTACGAAGGATATAAAAGAGATTCAATATCTAATATCTTTTCGGTATCTAAATCTGTAACGTCTTTATTAGTAGGTATAGCTTTAGATGAAGGTCTAATTAATAATGTAAACGATCCAATTACCAAATATATCCCTGAGCTTTCAGAAGCTAATAAAACATTTAATAAATTAACTATAGAACATTTATTAAATATGCGATCTGGTTTAAAGTTTAATGAAACATACAGTAGTCCTTTTGATGAGGTTAGTAAGTTGTATTATGGGAAAAATCAAATGAAACAAATTTCAAGTATGGAATTTATTCATGAGCCTGGTACTTATCATGATTATCAAAGTGTTTGTACTACGCTATTAGGTATAGCTATTGAACGAGTATCAAAGAAACAATTAGGTAAATATTTAGAAGAAAAATTATGGAAACCATTACAAATGGAAAATAATGCTACCTGGAGTTTAGATGATAAAATTCGTAAAAACACTAAAGCATTTTGTTGTTTAAATACAACTGCAATTGATTTAGCCAAATTAGCTAGATTGGTATTGAATAAAGGACGATTTAATGGAAAACAAATTATTTCAGAAAAATGGATAAATAAATTAACTACTCCTAATAAAATGAATGATTGTTATCAATATCAGTGGTATAGCAATGAATGTTCAGATGATTATTATGCTCTAGGTATTTTAGGGCAAATTATATATATCGTACCTAGTCAAGATTTAATTATTATTCGTTTAGGTAAATCATCTGGTAAAATGTTTTTATCAAAAGTAAAAGAAGCTGTGAGTATTTAAAAAATCACCCCTTCACTTAATAGTAAAGGGGTGAACAGTATAAAAGTTGGTTAGTTGCTTTTAGTGATATTATTTAGTTTATTATTGATTTTGACTTGTATTTAGAGTTTTACTACCTACGATGTATGTGCCTTTTTGTGTCATACCTTCTATAAAAAAAGATATACTAGTTTTAGCAGGGTTGTATATTTTAAAAGTTAAATTACCATTATCGTCTATTTTACAATTAGGAATCCAATCTATAACTCCATATTTATAGTATTCTGAACTAATTTTTTTAAAAAATTATATTAGTTAAATTTATAGAAAGAATATTTATTTCTATATGGGAAGTAAAGACCAACAATAGTTGTATCACTGATTTTGAAAACATCAAAAGTTTGAAGTACTTTTGTTTTTTCTGAATTCATCGAATAAATTCCATCATTATCATTTGTTAGTTTTGGTTTTATAAAGTTAGTTATCTTGTCATATAAATTAACTTCAATCTCTCCTGCTTTGTTGTTGAAATTATTATCAAAAAGACAATGGATACGGACTGATTTTGTTGTTAAATAATTAGTGAAAGAATTAAGGTTTGTTCTTGAAAAACCGTCAGTGTAAAGTCTATTGGCATGTACGCCTGTTAAACCCATAGCTAAAATAATTGAAATAGTAGATGATCCTTTAACAAATTGCTTTTCACTTCCAATTACTATTTCATAACCATCGTTATTTTTTACGACTCCAATTCCTATATTACTTTCTGATATTTTACGTAAAAAACCACTTGTTTTTTCTAGATTTCTATATTTTTTAAAAGCACCACCTTCTTGAAGAATAGGAGAGTTTTTAAATTTAATGATTTCATTTGATTTGACAATAATTTTTTTTAATAGTTTCTTATTCTTTAGGTTGTGTATAGAAAAAACTAAAGCATCTTTAGTAGAAGTAACAATAAAAATAAAATGATTATAAATAAAAGAGTTAGACCTTTTATACATATTACTTTTATTGAATAAAGGTTTTTTTATTTTTTCAAGTGAATAATTTCCATCATTTAAATTTAAGGTTAAAATTTGAGTATAGAACCTGTTTTTATCAAGAGTAATAATAACATTATCTTGGTTAACATATATTTTATTTATTCTAGAGGTAAGTTCTAATGATGTAGGTGGAATTTGACTTCTTTTTGTGGTTGTAGAGAAAAATTTGTCAACTGTTTTGTTTTTATATGGAGTGTCATTGATTTTAGTAAGTTCATATCCTATGTTTTTAACTTCTCTATAATTAGGATTAGTATAGTCTATTAATAGCTTTTTTAAAGATGTTTTCTTTGCTTGATTAATTAAAAAACGCTCTTTTTCAAAATTAAAAAGAGTTGAAGTCTTTTTACCATTTATGGAATAATTTCTAGATACTATATTTGATGATTTTTCATCCAAGAAAAGTAAATGTGATGTATTTCCTTTATTTACACTTTGAAGGAAACGAAAGCCTTTTGTGTTAAATTTATCCTCAATTAAAACTGTTTCTTTTGTGCTAAAGGAAAATTTAATTAAGGCAAATTTATTTCTTTTATTATTGGAAAAAATAAGAGTGTAATTATTATACTCATCATATATTTTTCCAATAAAAACGCTGTAATTTCGTTTTATATTTTTTAAAGTTAATTTTTGCTTAACCTTAAAATTTTTGTTTAATAAGTATGAATAGATAGTTTTATGTCCTATTAAAAAGGTTGAAATATTTTCATTGTAATTATTAAATATTGAAAATGATTTTTTAATTGGTTTAGCAAAATTTTTTAAATCAGTTTTAAAACCACCAACCTTTTCTTGAGAATAAACGTAGTTTAAACTAATTAGTATTAAAAGGGAAATAATTTTTTTCATCTTTTTTTGAAACAAAAAACCTCACAAATTAATTTGTGAGGTTACGAATATAATAAATGTTTTAACTAAGCAATAAACTCTCCATTGTTTACTTTTTCAGAAGGTTGAACAAAAGCTAGTTTTCCATCAGGAGTATCGGTCATTAAAATCATACCTTGACTTACAACACCACGCAATTTAAGAGGAGCTAGATTACATAAAACAGAAACCTGTTGCCCAATTATATCTTCTGGTTTAAAGCTTTCAGCAATACCAGAAACAATTGTACGTGTATCTATACCTACATTAACAGTAAGCTTTAATAGTTTTTTTGTTTTAGCAACTTTTTCAGCTTCAACTATGGTTCCTACACGGATGTCCATTTTAGTAAAATCGTCAAACTCTATGGTGTCTTTTTGAGGCTCAATTACTTTGTTGGCTGCTTCGTTTGCTTTTTTGGTAGCTTCTAATTTGTCTAATTGAGCTTGAATAGTTTTATCTTCTATTTTTGAAAATAACAATTCAGCTTTGTTAATTTGATGTTCAGAATTTAATAACACATCTTTTTCAGCAACACTAGCCCAAGTAAGTGAGTTGTCTAAATTTAATATTGATTTTAGTTTTGTAGAAGTAAAAGGTAAAAAAGGTTCAGATAATACTGCTAAACCAGAAGCTATTTGTAAAGCTACATACATAATAGTTTTTACACGTTCTTCATCTTGTTTAATTACCTTCCAAGGTTCTTCATCAGCTAAATACTTATTACCTAAACGTGCTAAATTCATTAGCTCTTGAGATGCTTCTCTAAAACGGTAACGCTCTACAGATTTGGCTATAATATTTGGAAACTCTTTTAATTGAGCTAAAGTATCCTCATCTATTTCGCTAAAATCATTAGGAGTTGGAATAATACCATTATAATATTTGTTTGTTAAAACAACTACACGATTAATGAAGTTTCCAAAAATAGCAACTAATTCATTGTTGTTTTTTGCTTGAAAATCTTTCCAAGTAAAATCATTATCTTTACTTTCAGGAGCATTGGCTGTTAACGTATAACGTAATACATCTTGTTGATTAGGAAAATCTTCTAAATACTCATGTAGCCAAACTGCCCAGTTTTTAGAAGTAGACAACTTATTTCCTTCTAGGTTTAAAAACTCATTAGCAGGAACATTTTCTGGTAAAATATAGTCTCCATGTGCTTTTAACATTGCAGGGAAAATAATACAGTGAAACACAATATTATCTTTACCAATGAAGTGTACTAATTTAGTGTCGTCTTTTTTCCAATAGTCTTCCCAGTTTTTACCTTCACGTTCAGCCCATTCTTTTGTAGCAGAAATATAACCAATAGGAGCATCAAACCATACATATAAAACTTTACCATCGGCACCTTGCACAGGTACAGGAATTCCCCAATCTAAATCACGTGTTACTGCTCTAGGACGTAAACCATCATCAATCCATGATTTTACTTGTCCTAAAACATTAGGTTTCCAATCATTTTTATGACCTTCTAAAATCCATTCTTTTAAAAAAGCTTCATGTTTATCTAAAGGTAAAAACCAATGTTTAGTTTCTTTTAAAGTAGGAACGTTTCCTGTAATAGCTGATTTAGGATTAATTAAATCTGTAGCATTATGGCTAGTTCCACATTTTTCACATTGATCTCCATAACTTTCTTCATTTCCACATTTCGGACAAGTACCAATTACAAACCTATCCGCTAAATATTGATTTGCTTCTTCATCATATAATTGTTCTGTTACTTCTTCAATAAACTCACCATCATTATACATTTTTGTAAAAAAATCAGAAGCTGTTTTATGATGTATTTCTGAAGATGTTCTTGAGTAGTTGTCAAAAGTAATTCCAAAATCAACAAAAGACTTTTTTATAATCCCATGATATTTATCAATGATGTCTTGTGGAGAAACGCCTTCTTTTTTAGCACGCATAGGTATGGCAACTCCATGCTCATCAGAACCACAAATGTAGGCTACATCTTTACCTTTAGCTCGTAAAAAGCGAGCATAAATATCTCCAGGAACATATACGCCTGCTAAATGACCAATATGAATTGGTCCGTTTGTATAAGGTAATGCTGCTGTGATTGTATATCTTTTTGGTGTATTCATGAATTTTATGCTAAAAATTAAAGCGCAAAAGTACAAAAAAGCAATTTTTAAAACTGATAGAAATTAGATACATTTACGTATATATTTTATCTGTACCATTAATATGAATAACATTCTGGTTAGAAAAGTAAAAGAAACAGAAATTGATTGGGTTAATTCTAAATATAAAGAGATTAACTTTAAGTTTTCTGATTATAAAAATGAGCTTATAGTTGTTGTTGAGGTTAATGGCGAAAAAGCTGGTTTAGGAAGATTAGTGTATATAGATGAAAATAATTTAGAACTTGGCGGAATATATGTGTTTGATAAGTATAGAGGTATAGGAGTGGCAGATAAAATAGTGAGTTTTTTATGTGAAGCTAACACTGATAAAAAATCTGTTATTTGGTGTTTGCCTTTTGAGAAACTAAAAGGTTTTTATAATAAGTTTGGGTTTACAACAAATCTTAGTTTACCTCCCAAAGAGATTTTAAGAAAATTAGAATGGTGTAATTCACCAGAAAATTATAGTGAAAAGGTTCTTTTACTATCTAAAATAATATAAAATGAGAAAGAAATATTATGCTGTTGCGTTATTTTTTATTTTTTCAATAGTTAATGCTCAAAATATTCCAATGAAATTAATTACACCCTCTTACTTAAAAAAAGGAGATACTATTGCAATTGTAGCTCCAGCTGGAATTTTAAAAAATAGAAAGCATGTTATTGATAAAGCAAAAGAATTAGCTGAAAGTTGGGGCTTGAAAGTTATGTATGGTAAAAACATGTTTCATCAGAATAACCATTTTGCGGGCACAGATGATGAACGTTGCCAAGATTTTCAAAATGCACTTGATAATCCTAATATAAAAGCTATTTGGTGTGCACGTGGGGGGTATGGTTCGGTAAGAATTCTTGATAAATTAGATTTTTCAAAGTTTAAAAGGAATCCTAAATGGGTAATAGGATATTCTGATATTACTGCGTTTCATAATCATATTCATAATTTAGGAATAGAAACATTGCATGCAATGATGGGAACTAGTATGCAAGATACACCTGAAAAAATAGCACATACTATAACCACTTTTAAGAAAGCATTATTTGGAGAAAAGTTGGAGTATAGTGTTTCTTCATCTAAAAAAAATAGAAGAGGTAATGTTGAAGGTGAATTAGTAGGTGGAAATATTGCTATTCTAGCTTCAATGTTGGGGTCAAAAAGTCAAATTTCTACTGAAGGTAAAATTTTGTTTATTGAAGAAATTGGTGAATATAAATATTCAATTGATCGGATGTTGCAAAGTTTAAAAAGAGCTAATTATTTTACAAAGGTAAAAGGAGTCATAGTTGGTGGAATGACGAAAGTAAAGAAGAATAGTACTCCTTGGGGCAATTCAATTGAACAGTTAATATTAGAGGTGCTACCTAAAGATATACCAGTTATGTTTAATTTTCCAGCGGGTCACGAACCTGATAATAGAGCTTTAATTTTTGGTAGAAACGTTCAATTATCTATTGATACTAAAAAGGCTTTAGTTATTTTTAAATAATGGCAGCACATAACGAATTAGGAAAAAAAGGAGAGGAGTTAGCTGAAGATTTCCTAAAAAACAAAGGCTATACCATACTAGAAAAGAATTACCGTTACCAAAAAGCAGAAGTAGATATAATTGCTAAAAAAGATAATGTATTATCTGTTGTAGAGGTGAAAACCCGTTCAACAGATTATTATGGAAATCCACAAGACTTTGTAAATCCTAAAAAAATTAAATTATTGGTAGCAGCAATTAATAACTATGTGGTTGAAAAGGATATTGATATAGAGGTGCAATTTGATATTATTGCTATTCTAAAGAAGAATGATAAAATAGTTGTTGATCATATTGAAGATGCCTTTTTATTTTTTTAAAAATAGAAAAGCCAATATCGTAATAATATTGGCTTTTGTAAAATATGTATTGTTCAGTTATAAACTTTTAAAGTATTTGTGAACGTCTTCAACAGTGTTAGGGATTGCAATAATTTTTTTATTGCTATCTAAAACGAAGTAAGTAGGTGTTGCATCAATTTTATATGCTCTTACAGTTTCATTGTCAAATTTGTTATCAGGGTGAGTTCCATAAACATTATGCCACCCATCTAATTGTTTTTTGAATTCATTAAATTTAGTGTCGTCACTTTCAATTCCAAATCCAATTACAGACGTATTACTAAACTGTTTCATGAAATTATGAACATCAGGAATTTCCTTAACACAGTGAGGACAAGCAGTACTCCAGAAAATTAATAAATAAGTTTGCCCATCATTTAATGTAGATAATTTGTAGTCTGTTCCGTTTTCCTTCCATGAAAAATCAGGAGCAACTCGTCCAACAGAAACACTTAACTGACCTAGTTTTTTTGCTTTAAAGCTTTGGTCACTATTATCTAGTTTGTCATAGAATTCGGTAAATAACCAGTCTACTACTTCTGAATTTCTTTTATCGGTAAAAGAAGTAACTAAAAACTCAATAGCTTCCTTTTTAAAACTTTTACTTGATAGTGCATCATCTAAAACTTTAGTAATAGATTCTTTATATAATTTTTGTTGAGTAACTTGATCTTCAGAGTAGTTTAAGTAAAAAACAAAATCATTAATTCTATCAATTAAAAAAGAAGATTGGTAAAGAGGTTTACTTTCAAAATCAACATATTTGAAAAAATTGTCAACTTTTGAAGCTACATATTTTTCCATATTATCTATAGGACTAGAAGAATTATATTGAGCTGAGGCTTTTATAAAGTGATGCGAAAGCATTCCTTCAGATTTGTTTTCGTTAGCTTCTTGCAAGTCTTCTAATTTTTCTACTGCTTTCTTATAAGCCTTTTTTACATCCCTAACAGGGTTTTGTATGTAGTTAACTTGATAGGAGTTGATTTCTTTTTGAGCATTAGCAGATTGTTCAAGGTACTTACTAAATACTTTGTTTTCTCTAGAGCTAGTGAAAGTAATAGATTGTTCAGGATATTTTGGGTTAAAAATAAATTCAACATTTTCTTTATTGAATATAAAATCAACAAAACCTGATCCACTGTTTCTATAAGTAGCACGGTATACACCTGTTTGAGCAGTTTCTGGTAATTCAAAAGAAAATCTACCTATTACTTGTTTGTCAGCACCTACTTTAATAGTATCAAACTTAATAGTAGTGTGTGATATAAATTTAGGTTTTATTCCTTGTAATCTATGTAGCATAACCCAGTCACTTTTTTCTGGCGGAGTCATTGTACCTTTAATAGAGTATTGTGCATTAACTATTGAACTAGTCATTAATACTATTAGTAGGCTTAGTAATTGTTTCATCATAATGTTTTGATAAAGTTATTATTAAGGGTTTAAAACGAGTTGTTTGTTATTGTCTTTTCAAGAAGCGTACCAAAGTTTTTTATTAACTTCTTAATTACAAATAAACAAGACTATTACTCAGTAAATATATAACAGTTTATTTGAAAAACAAGAGATTTGTTATTTTAACAATAAAACAAATTAAAAAAGAAGTTAAAAACTGTTTAGTTAATAAAACCTAGGCCAATAAAATAATTAACAATGGCTTCTTTTATAAGAACCGACTGTTCACCAGGCTTTAAATTTGGCAATTCAGTTAGTGTTTTATAATGTGGCCAACCATCATTATCAAAATAATCAAACTCATAATACCCATAAGGTTCTAAAAGTTTACATATAGCAATATGCATAAGATTTATCTTTTCATCTTTTTTAAATGTTTGGTGTCCTTTACCTAATTCTTGAACTCCTATTAAATAAATGATACTATCAACATCTAAAGTATCACCGTCAGCAAATTGTTTTGATAACTTATCAGTTAATAAATTCCAATTCTCTTTTAAGTCTGTTTTTTTATCCATGTTTTAAAAAAAAGCAAAGATACAAACGAGTTGTTTATATTTGTCGTAAACTTTTATAAACCTAACAAAGTAGAATTGTTTTGGTTGAAGAATAAATACAAGATTAAACTCATGAATACATTTGATATAATTATTGCTGCACTATTATTGTTTGGTTTTGTAAGAGGTTTGATGAAAGGACTTTTTGTAGAAGTGGCTTCTTTAGTTGCATTAATTGCAGGTGTTTATGGTGCTATACACTTTTCATACTTTGCAGGTGACTGGCTTAAAGATAGTGTTGATTGGGATGAGAAATATGTTTCATTAGCTGCTTTTGCAGTTACTTTTGTGGCTATCATTGTTGTGGTAGCGTTAATGGGCAAAGTTTTAACGAAAATAGCCGATTTTGCAGCTTTAGGTATATTGAATAAAATTTTAGGAGGCGTGTTTGGAGCTTTAAAAATTGGCTTGATATTAAGCGTTTTATTTATTTTCTTTGGTAAAATGAATGACACAATACCTTTTGTAAGTCAAGAAAATTTAGAAGAATCTATATTGTATAAACCAGTTAAAAAAATAGCTCCGACCATATTCCCGTCCATCATAAAAGATGATGGTTTAGTAGAAGAAAAAAAAGAAGAGACCGTTTAAACGGTCTCTTCTTTTTTAAAATATTTTACATTGGGATTACAATAGCACCAGAAAATTTTTCTCTAATTTTATTTAGAGCCCTATCAGCATCTAGCCTAGTTTTATAATAGCCAACTTGAATTTTCCATTCAGGCGCTTTGTATCCTAAGTGTGTAGTAACTCCTGGATATTCAACTTGAAATCTATATTTAATTCGTTTAGCATTCTTTTCAAGACCATTGTACAATTGAATTCTATAACCAGTTTTATTTGACTTGTTATACTCTCTCTTTTTTTCTATTAATTTTTTTATTGCTTCTTCATTTTTATAGTCTGACTGAGCGTTTATGGTAAAAATGCTACCAATTAATAAAAATAAGAAAAGTATAAATGATTGTTTATTTTTCATGAGATATTAAACTTTTTACAAAAGTAACGACTTGTTAAATAATAGATTGTTTAAAAACTTTATTTAGAATTAGTATAAATTATGAATTAGGAAACTCTTAACATTTCACAATTTAGAGATAAGTAGTACTTTTGTGCAACTTTCTGTAACCTGTTTTTATAATTAGGGTATAGAAAAAATTGTACCAAAATAGATACAAAACTTATATTTTATAGTATGAAAAGTGTGAAACATCACAGTAAATTGACTCAAACGCTCTTACAGAGTTTAGCTTTCTTTTTAATCTTTTTAGTAAGTTTTTCGACCTATTCACAAGATGTTGATGAGGCTCGTCAAAAGGAAGGGAAAAAATTATTCAAATCTCTTTGTGCTTCTTGTCATAAGTTGGATAAAAAGCTTATCGGACCAGGATTAGGTGGTGTTGAAGAAAGAAGAGAAAATGATTGGTTAAAGGCATGGATTAAAGACAATGCGGCTTTAAGAGCATCTGGAGATAAAGATGCAATTGCGATTTTTGAAGAGTATAAGGGGTCTAACATGACCGCTTTTCCTCAGTTAACAGATAAGAATATTGATGATATTCTTTATTATACTACTGTTGGTGAGCTTAAGCCTGTTGGAGGTCCAGAAACAGGGGATGATAACGGAGGTAAAAAGGGGGATGCTCCAAAATGGATATTGTACATTTTAGCTGCTGCTATTGTTGTTGCCTTCTTGATTATAGGAAGTTTACTAAAAACAATTAGCGAGTTAAAAGGTGCTCCAAAAACACCAGGTTTATTAGGTCAAGCTGCTGAGCTTTGGGAAGGAATAAAGAAGAATACATTTTTACATGTCTTATTTGTGATCTTTGGAGTGTTAATGACAGCATATGTTTTATTTGGAACATTGTTTAAAGTTGGTGTGGATCAAGGATATCAACCAGTACAACCAATTGCGTTTTCACATAAAGTTCATGCAGGAGATAATAAGATTGATTGTCAATACTGTCACTCTTCGGCAAAACATAGTAAGCATTCAGGAATTCCATCTGTTAATGTTTGTATGAACTGTCATAAAAATATTTCTGAGGTTGCTGATGGTTTACAAGTTGAACACAATGACGAAATGTTAGGTAAAGCTGAATTAGATAAAGAAATAGCTAAGATATATGACGCAGCTGGTTGGGATGCTGATAAATTAGAATATACAGGTAAAACGAAACCAGTAAAATGGATTAGAGTACATAATTTACCAGATTTCGCATATTTCAATCACTCACAGCACGTAACTGTTGGAGGTGTAAAATGTCAAAAATGTCATGGGCCTGTTGAGGAAATGGATGAAGTTAAGCAACATTCTCCATTAACAATGGGTTGGTGTATTGATTGTCATAAAGAGACAAAAGTTGACTTGAAAGGTAACGAGTACTACGCTAAAATTCATAAAGAATTAGCTAAGAAGTATGGAGTTGAGCAAGTAACTATTGCACAGTTAGGTGGAAAAGAGTGTGGTAAGTGCCACTATTAATCAATTAGAAAGTAGAAAAACACGTATATAAATGGCTTCAAACAAAAAATACTGGCAAAGTGTTGAAGAACTAAAAGATAGTTCTGTTGTTGAAACGCTACGTAATAATGAGTTTGTACAAGATATTCCTACAGATGAGTTTTTAGGTGATAAAGAAACATTAGAAACTTCATCAACTTCACGTAGAGATTTCTTGAAATATGTTGGATTTACAACTGCTGCTGCATCATTAGCTGCATGTGAAGGTCCAGTAAGAAAATCAATCCCTTATGTAGTACAACCAAATGATATTGTAGTAGGTGTAGCAGATTGGTACGCAACTACAATTGCTGATGGTTTTGATTTTGCAAACGTACTAGTAAAAACACGCGAAGGTCGTCCAATCCAAATTATGCCTAATAAAGAGGCGGGTGGGGTAACTAATGCACGTACACAGGCATCTGTGTTATCATTATATGATGATAAATTACGTTTAAAAGAACCTAAAAAAGGAAAAGTTCAAATATCTTGGGCTGATGCTGATAAAGAAATTATAGCAAAATTAGCTCAATTAAAAAACGCTAACGAACCTGTAGTTTTACTAACTGGAACATTAGCAAGTCCTTCTACTGAAAAAGTGATTGCTGATTTTATTGCTGCTTATCCAAATGTAAAGCATGTAATTTATGATGCAGTATCTGAAAGTGCTACTGCTGATGCTTTTCAAGCGATGTATGGTAAGCGTGCTTTACCAAATTACGATTTTAGTAAAGCAGGAGTTATTGTGTCTATCGGTGCAGATTTCTTAGGAGATTGGCAAGGTGGATATGAAAAGTCATATGCAGAAGGTCGTAGAGCAGAAACAGGAAACATGTCATACCATGTTCAAATAGAAAGTAACATGTCTTTAGCTGGTGCAAATGCCGACAGAAGAATTGTTGCTAAGCCATCTGATCAGGTATATGCATTAATCAATTTATACAATGCTGTAGTTGGAGGTAGTCTTCCTTCAAAAGCAACTCCATTTGATGCTAAAATAAAAAGTTTAGCAACAGATCTTAAAAAGGCAGGGTCAAAAGGAGTAGTAGTTACAGGAATAAATGACAAAAATGCTCAATTAATTGCTTTAGCAATTAACAAAGCATTAAATAGTGAAGTAATCGATACGAAAGGAGTTAATTTAACTCGTCAAGGTAACGATGCTCAAATTACTCAATTAGTAGCTGATGTAAAATCAGGTAAAGTAAAAGGTTTAGTTACTTATAATGTAAACCCAGTTTATACTTTAGCGAATGCTACTGATTTAGTAAACGGATTAAAGAACTTGAAATTATCTGTTGCAATTTCTACTCAGAATGATGCAACAGCTAATGCTACAGAATATACATTGCCAGCACCTCACAATTTAGAAAGTTGGGGAGATGTTATGGCAAATGCTGGTACTTATAGTTTAATGCAACCTACTATACAACCATTATTTAATACACGTCAATTACAAGATGTTTTATTAAAGTGGTCAGGGAGTACTAAAAACTATTATGATACTTTAAAAGAATTTTGGAGTGCAAATGTTTTAGGTGAAAAATCTTGGAACCAAGCATTACATGATGGATTCTTTAAAGGAGAAACGGTTGTAGCTGAAGAGGCAACTACAACTGAAGCTACAGAGACAGAAACAGTTGTTGATATCAATGTTGCAGGTTCTCAATTAGCAGGTTCTGTTAAATCTTCAGGATTTGAATTAAACCTATATACATCAACTGCCTTAGGAGATGGTAAACAAGCCAACAATCCTTGGTTACAAGAATTACCGGATCCAATAACACGTGCGTCTTGGGATAACTACTTAACTGTTTCTATGGCTGATGCTAAAGAATTAGGTTTTGATAACCCTGTTAAAGATAACGGAGCTATTGATGGTAATTACGCTAATGTAACTGTTAATGGAGTAAGTATTAAAAATATTCCAGTAATGATTCAACCAGGTCAAGCAAAAGGATCTGTTGGATTAGCATTAGGTTATGGTAGAGTTGAAGGATTAAAAGAAGAAATGCAAGTTGGTATAAATGCATATCCTTTCTATAAAGATGGAAACAATGTACAATACAATGTTACTATTGAAAAAGGAGCAGGATGGCATAAGTTTGCTTGTACACAAGTTCAAAGTACATTAGCTGGGCGTCATGATATTTTAAGAGAAGCTTCTTTAAAAGAAGTTTCTAATAATAAATTAGACCCAAAGCATACTTGGAATAAACCATTTATGGTTTCTTATGATCACCAAGAAAAAGAAGGTAGTACAATTGATTTATGGGATGAGCATGATAGAAGTATCGGTCATCATTTCAATTTGTCTATTGACTTAACATCTTGTACAGGTTGTGGAGCATGTGTTGTAGCTTGTCACGCTGAAAACAATGTGCCAGTAGTTGGTAAAGATGAAGTACGTGTTGGTAGAGATATGCACTGGTTACGTATTGATCGTTACTATTCTTCAAGAGTGCAAGGTGATATGACTTTAGATGAGTTTAAAGCTGCATATAAAGTTAAATTAACTGAAAAATACAAAGCTAATTATCCTGATTTACCAGCAACGGATATTCAAGGAAAGGTTAATAAAGAGTTTGGTAAAATTGCCAATCAAGAGCTTGAAAGAAAGTATACAGAAGATGTTTTAGGATTAAGTAAAGGTGATTTATTTGATGCATTAGAAAATCCTGCTGAAAACCCTCAGGTTACTTTCCAACCAATGATGTGTCAGCACTGTAATCACGCACCATGTGAAACAGTATGTCCAGTAGCAGCAACTTCTCATGGTCGTCAAGGTCAAAATCAAATGGCTTATAACAGATGTGTTGGTACAAGATATTGTGCAAACAACTGTCCATATAGAGTTCGTCGTTTCAACTGGTTTAACTATGCTGAAAACAATGAGTTTGACTTCAATATGAATAATGAGTACGGTAAGATGGTGTTAAACCCAGACGTGGTTGTTCGTTCTCGTGGAGTTATGGAGAAATGTTCTATGTGTATTCAAATGACACAAGCAACTATTTTAAAGGCTAAAAAAGAAGGAAGAGCAGTTAAGAAGGATGAGTTCGAAGTGGCTTGTGCTCAAGCATGTTCAACTGGATCAATGGTATTTGGTGATGTTAATAATTCAGAAGATACTGTAGCGCATTTAAAAGAAGATAAAAGAGCTTTCCATGTGTTAGATTATATTGGTACAAAACCAAATGTAGTGTATCAAGTGAAAGTAAGAAATACAAACGAAGCTTAATAATAAAATTAATAAGTATATAGATTTATGTCGTCTCATTACGAATCATCTTATAGAGAACCTTTAATACTTGGTAACAAAAGTTACCATGATATTACAGAGGATATTGCAAGACCTATTGAAGGTAAGGCAAACAAAAATTGGTATATAGCATTCTATATCGCTTTAGCAGCAATGTTATGGGGATTTGGATGTATCTTTTACACTGTTGGAACAGGTATCGGTGTATGGGGATTAAGTAAAAACATTGGTTGGGCATGGGATATTACCAACTTTGTATGGTGGGTAGGTATCGGTCATGCCGGAACCTTAATTTCTGCTGTACTGTTGTTATTCCGTCAAAAATGGAGAATGGCAATTAACCGTTCTGCAGAAGCAATGACAATTTTTGCGGTATTCCAAGCAGGTTTATTCCCTATTATTCACATGGGACGTCCTTGGAATGGATATTGGGTATTGCCTATTCCAAACCAGTTCGGATCATTATGGGTTAACTTTAACTCGCCGTTATTATGGGATGTATTTGCAATTTCTACTTATTTGTCTGTATCATTAGTATTCTGGTGGACAGGTTTACTTCCTGATTTCGCTACGATTCGTGATAGAGCTGTTAAACCTTTCCAAAAGAAAATCTATGCATTACTTTCTTTCGGATGGTCTGGTAGAGCTAAAGATTGGCAACGTTTTGAAGAAGTATCATTAGTGTTAGCAGGTTTAGCAACACCATTAGTACTTTCTGTACATACAATTGTATCGATGGACTTTGCTACTTCTGTAAATCCAGGATGGCACTCAACAATATTTCCTCCTTATTTCGTAGCTGGAGCAATCTTCTCTGGTTTCGCAATGGTACAAACACTTTTAGGTGTTATGCGTAAGGTAACTAACATGGAAGAGTATATTACTCGTTTACATGTTGAGTATATGAATATTGTAATTATTTTAACAGGTGGTATTGTAGCTGTAGCATATGCAACTGAGTTTTTTATAGCTTGGTATACAGGTTCACCTTATGAAAATTATACATATTTATCATTTGGAGCAGAAGCTGGTGCTTATGGATGGGCATTCTGGTCATTAATGATATTCAATATTATGATACCTCAATTCTTATGGATAAAGAAAGTAAGAAGAAGTTTTATTTGGTCTTTCTTAATTTCTATAGCAATTAACATTGGTATGTGGTTTGAGCGTTTTGATATTATTGCAATTGTATTAAGTAAAGGTCAATTACCTTCTACTTGGTGGCGTTTTGAACCAACGTTTGTAGATGTTGGTATATTTATCGGAACAATAGGGTTCTTCTTTGTGTTATTCTTATTATATGCAAGAACATTCCCAGTAATTCCTACAGCAGAGGTTAAGACGATTTTAAAATCTTCAGGAGAGAACTTTAAAAAATTAAGAGACGAGAACAATGAGCACTAATAAAGTAATTCACGCATTATACAATGATGATGATATCTTAATGGATGCTGTTAAGAAAGTAAAAGCAGATCATCATCATATAGAAGAGGTTTTTTGTCCATTTCCTGTTCACGGACTAGACAAAGCAATGGGGTTAGCTCCAACACGTTTAGCTATTACAGCTTTTTTATATGGAATTACCGGTACTGCAGTAGCAACTTGGTTAACATGGTATACCATGATAGCTGATTGGCCACAAGATATTGGTGGTAAACCAAGTTTCTCTTGGGCTACTAACATGCCTGCCTTTGTTCCTATTTTATTCGAATTAACGGTCTTTTTTGCAGCTCACTTAATGGTTATAACATTTTACATGCGTAGTAGAATTTGGCCTTTTAAAGAAGCTGAAAATCCTGATCCAAGAACTACAGATGACCATTTCTTAATGGAAATACCAGTTCATGATAATGAAGAAGAATTGAAGGCGTTGTTAGAAACAACAGGAGCAGTTGAAATTAACGTAGTAGAAAAGCATTAATTAAGGAAAGTATGAAAAGTTTAAAAATAATTTTAGCTTTAGTTATAGTTGCAAGCTTTGCTTCTTGTAATAATAAAAGAACTCCGCAAGTACAATACATGCCAGATATGTACGTATCTGTTCCTTATGATGCTAATGGAGTAAAATCTGCTGGAGGGGTAGTTGTTAACAGAATACCAGTTGCTGGTACTGTTAGTAGAAATGGAATAGTAGCTTATGATATACCTGATACTAATGAAGGATATGAAAAAGCTAAAGCAGAATTGAAAAACCCTTTAGAAGCTAATGAAAAGAATTTAGAAAAAGGGAAAGAATTATATGATATCTATTGCGCTTCTTGTCATGGTAAGAAAGGTGATGGAAATGGAGTATTATCACAAAGAGATAAGTTTAATGGTATTCCAAACTATAAGGATAGAGATTTAAATTCAGGAAATATTTATCATGTTATTATGTATGGTAAAAACTTAATGGGATCTCATGCTTCACAATTAAGATATCAAGAACGCTGGCAAGTTGTTCAGTATGTTGAGAAATTAAGAAGCGAATTAAAATAAGTCTATAATAGATAGTATAAAGATATGTATCAGTTTACAGGAAAATTAAAAATACTTGCGCTTGCTTTAATGGTAATTGGTCTTTTAGGTACAGCGTGGAGTTTTATGACTACGCCTAGTTCTCTTAAAGAAGCAAAAGAGATTATTGCAAAACAGGCTGCTCATCATGGAGGACATGGAGAGGTTGATAGTCATGGAGAAGCTAAAACACATCATGCTGAAGAAGCAAAAACTACTGAAGCACATGGTGAAGTTACACATAAAGAAGAAGCAACGACTGAAAGTCATGGTGAAGCTAAACATGTAGAGGAAGTTAAAGATACCACTCATGCTTCTGCTTCTACTACTAAAGAAGTAAAAAAAGAAGCTCACACAGTTGCTGAAACTACTCACGCTAAAGTAGCATCAGAAGATGCACATGCAGGTTCTCATGATGATCATCATGCAGAACATGTTTTTCACCAAATGCAAAATAGACCATGGTCTGCTTTTTATGTAGCTATGTTATTTTTCTTAGGGGTAACATTATTAGTATTTGCTTTTTATGTTTCTCAAAGAGTTGCTAACGCTGGTTGGTCAGTTGTATTATTTAGAGTAATGGAAGCTATTACAAACAACTTACACTATGTAAGTGGTTTTATGTTAGTATTTATTATCTTAACTGTAATGCATAAAAATCACTTATTCCCTTGGATGGCAGAAGGAATTGTTGATCCTTTAAGTGATAATTACGATCCTATTATTGATGGAAAAAAATGGTTTATGAATCTTCCAGGTTGGGCAATAAGAAGTGTTATTTATCTTTTAGGTTGGAATATTTTCAGATTTATCATTAGAAAAAAATCTATACAACAAGATAATGGAGATTTAAAATTACACAAAAACTTATACAACATAGGTGTTGGATTTATCGTGTTTTTCATGATCTCTGAATCAATGATGTCTTGGGATTGGATTATGGGGATTGATCCTCACTGGTTCTCAACATTATTTGGATGGTATGTGTTAGCTACTTTCTTAGTATCAGCATTAACCGTAATCGCTTTAGTAACAATATATTTACGTCAAAAAGGTGCTTTACCATTTGTAAATGATAGTCATATTCACGATTTAGCTAAATTTATGTTTGGTTTCTCTGTGTTTTGGACTTACTTATGGTTTGCACAATTCATGTTAATATGGTATGCTGATATGCCAGAAGAAACTACATATTTTGCACAACGTTTTAATGAATATAAACTTCCATTTTTATTAATGGTAGTATTAAACTTTATCTTCCCTGTATTATTATTAATCAATAGTGATTTTAAAAGTATTCCTTGGTTAGTAATTATAGGTGGAGTTGTTATTTTAATTGGTCATTATATTGATTTATTTGTAATGATTATGCCTGGAACAGTTGGAGGTCAATGGGGATTCGGAATTGGAGAAATAAGTGGTATACTATTCTTCATCGGATTGTTTATATTTGCAACCTTTAGTGCATTTGCAAAAGTAAATCCATTAGCAAAAGGAAGTCCTTTCTTACATGAAAGTGAAACACACCATTACTATAACATCGAACACAGAGGAGAAGATAGTAATCACCATTAATAAAATAAAATTATAACTAATAATAGTTTAGATATTATGCTCGCTTTATTTTACATTTTTATAGCAGTTGCAATAGGAGTTAGCTTTTGGCAAATTACTCGTATTATGAATTTTCGTTCTGTAATTGCTACAGATAAAGACAATGACACACAAGGTAAATTAGCAATAGGATTCTTAGTGTTCCTTTATGTTATGATGATTTATTGCTTAATTGCAATGAACGTTTATTTATTGCCAGAATCTGCTTCATTTGAAGGAGAACATGACGATAACCTTTTTAATATAACCTTTTGGTTAATTGGAATTGTTCAATTTGGAATGCAATTCTTAATCTTCTTTTTCTCTTATAAGTATAGAGGAAATAAAAATAACAAAGCATTGTTCTATGCTGACAGTCATAAGTTAGAGTTATTATGGACTACTATACCTGCTGTAACAATTGTTATTTTAATTGGATATGGTTTATGGGCATGGAACAACATTATGTATGTTGGAGATGACGAAAATCCTATTGTAATTGAAGTTTATTCAAGACAGTTTGACTGGCAAGCAAGATATGCTGGTGATGATAATGAGTTAGGTTTAGGTAACGTAAACTTTATTAAAGGTATAAACTCAATGGGAGTTGATATGTCTGACCCAAGTGCTCAAGATGATAAGAAAGTTACTGAAATGTACTTACCTAAAGGTAAAAAAGTGTTATTTAAGTTCCGTTCTCAAGATGTACTTCACTCAGCTTATATGCCTCACTTTAGAGCCCAAATGAACTGTGTTCCAGGGATGGTTACTCAATTTGCTTTTACACCTAAGTATACAACTGAAGAGATGCGTCAAAACTCTGAAGTAATAGCAAAGACTAAAGGTATAAATAAGATTAGAAAAGCTAAAGGGGAAGAGCCTTACGAGTTTGATTATTTGTTATTATGTAACAAAATTTGTGGTGCTTCTCACTACAACATGCAAATGAAAATCACAGTTGTTGAAGAAGAACAATATAAAAAGTGGTTATCAGAACAAAAAACATTAGCTCAAGTTATTAAATAAGATATTTTTAAAATATATATAAAGATATAGATTATGTCAGATCACCATCACAAAGAAACATTTGTAACGAAATATATTTTCAGTCAAGATCATAAAATGATTTCGAAGCAATTCCTTGTAACCGGAATATTCATGGGGGTTATAGGAGGTTTTATGTCTATGTTATTTCGTTTACAAATTGCATGGCCAGATACATCATTCTCAATTATTGAAGCGTTTTTAGGTAACCATCAAACTGATGGAGTTATGGACCCAGATATGTACTTAGCATTGGTTACAATTCACGGTACAATAATGGTATTCTTTGTATTAACAGCTGGATTAAGTGGTACTTTCTCAAATTTATTGATTCCTTTACAAATTGGTGCTCGTGATATGGCATCTGGTTTCTTAAATATGGTTTCTTACTGGTTATTTTTCTTATCTTCAGTAATAATGGTAATTTCATTATTTGTTGAAGCTGGACCTGCATCAGCTGGATGGACAATTTACCCACCACTTTCTGCTTTACCACAAGCGATACCTGGTTCAGGAACTGGAATGACATTATGGTTAGTTTCTATGGCTATCTTTATTGCATCGTCTTTAATTGGTTCATTAAACTATATTGTAACTGTACTAAATTTACGTACAAAAGGAATGAAAATGACAAGATTGCCATTAACTATGTGGGCTTTCTTTATTACAGCAATTATCGGTGTTATTTCTTTCCCAGTATTATTATCTGCCGCTTTATTATTAATATTAGATAGAAGTTTTGGAACATCATTCTTTTTATCAGATATTTTTATCTCAGGAGAAGTATTACATTATCAGGGAGGTTCACCAGTATTATTTGAACACTTATTTTGGTTCTTAGGACACCCTGAAGTATATATTATTTTATTACCAGCATTAGGATTAACTTCTGAAATAATCTCAACTAATTCACGTAAACCAATTTTCGGTTACCGCGCAATGATTGGATCAATTATGGCTATTGCCTTTTTATCTACGATTGTTTGGGGTCACCATATGTTTATTTCTGGAATGAATCCATTTTTAGGATCTGTGTTTACATTTACAACAGTATTAATTGCAATCCCATCTGCAGTAAAAGCATTTAATTATGTAACTACTTTATGGAAGGGTAATTTACAAATGAATCCTGCAATGTTATTTTCTATCGGATTAGTTTCTACATTCGTAACAGGAGGATTAACAGGATTAGTTTTAGGTGATTCTGCATTAGATATCAATGTACATGATACTTACTTTGTGGTAGCTCACTTCCACTTAGTAATGGGAGTATCAGCTTTATTAGGAATGTTTGCAGGTGTTTACCACTGGTTTCCTAAAATGTATGGTAGAATGATGAATAAAACATTAGGTTATTGGCATTTCTGGTTAACTATTATAACTGCTTATGGTGTATTTTTTCCAATGCACTTTGTTGGATTAGCTGGTTTACCTCGTCGTTATTATACAAATACAAACTTCCCTATGTTTGATGATTTAGTTGAAATCAATGTATTTATGACTGTAATGGCTATAATAGGAGGACTAGCTCAGTTAATATTCTTAGCTAATTTCTTTATTTCAATTTATAGAGGTAAAAAAGCAACTCAAAACCCATGGAATTCTAATACATTAGAATGGACGACACCAGTTGAACACATACATGGTAACTGGCCAGGTGCAATTCCTGAAGTTCATAGATGGGCTTATGATTATAGTAAAACTGATGAAAATGGAGAGTATGTTCACGGGAAAGATTTCGTATTACAAACTACACCATTATTAGAGGGCGAAGAGCCATCTTAAAAATATATAAACAAAAAAAGCCTTTCTTTTGAAAGGCTTTTTTTTTGTTTAAAATTATCATTTCTTATGAGTACCTTAGCAATACAGCCATTGTTTGTTTAGTAACTTTTATCACAAAACAAACATTTTATTTGAAGTATATTTGTGAAACATATGAACGAGAACTTAAATCCGGAAAATAGTAATTATTCAAATGAAGAAATAGATGTAGAAAAAAAACTACGTCCGTTGTCATTTGACGATTTTACTGGCCAAGATCAAGCAATAGAAAACCTTAAAATTTTTGTTGAAGCAGCTAATCAAAGAGATGAAGCACTTGATCATACATTGTTTCATGGCCCTCCTGGTTTAGGTAAAACTACCCTAGCTCACATTTTAGCAAATGAATTAGATGCAGGAATTAAAGTCACTTCAGGACCAGTTTTAGACAAACCTGGAGATTTAGCTGGGTTGTTAACCAATCTTGATGAAAGAGATGTATTATTTATTGATGAAATACACCGTTTAAGCCCAATTGTTGAAGAATATTTATATTCTGCAATGGAAGACTTCAAAATTGATATAATGATCGAGTCTGGGCCAAATGCACGTACAGTACAAATCAATTTGGAACCATTTACTTTAGTTGGTGCTACTACCAGATCAGGTTTACTTACAGCTCCAATGAGAGCTCGTTTTGGTATTAGTAGTAGACTGCATTATTACTCAACTGAATTATTAAGTAATATACTTCTTAGAAGTGCACTTATATTAAAAGTACCAACTTCAATGGAGGCAGCAATAGAAATTGCAGGTAGAAGTAGAGGAACACCTCGTATAGCAAATGCATTATTACGAAGAGTTCGAGATTTTGCTCAAATTAAAGGAGATGGTAAAATAACTATTGAGATTGCAAAATATGCTCTTAAGGCATTGAATGTCGATGCTCATGGGCTAGATGAGATGGATAATAAAATTTTAACTACTATCATTGATAAGTTTAAAGGAGGTCCAGTAGGTATTACTACATTGGCTACTGCAGTAGCCGAAAATGCTGAAACTATAGAAGAGGTATATGAGCCTTTTTTAATACAGCAAGGGTTTATAATGCGTACGCCAAGAGGAAGAGAAGTAACAGATTTAGCTTATAAACATTTAGGAAGAATAAAAGGAAAAACGCAAGGTGAATTATTTTAATTTATGGAAAAAAAAGATACTAAAAGTTGGTTACAAAGGCTAAAGGATGAAAGTTGGGAAGCTGAATTGTTAGTTTCTGCAATTGCCATTTTTGGTTCTTTTAAACTTTTCGATCTTATAAGTTGGAGCACAAACTTATTTATAGATTTTTTAAGTCCATCACAATACTATATCGGTTATTTTATAGTTCTTTTTGGTCTTATAGCTATAAGTATTTTAGCGTCCATGTTTGTAATTCATTTTTTCTTACGTGCATATTGGGTTGGATTAGTAGGTTTAAATTCTGTGTTTCCTGATTATAGTATAGAGGATAGTGCGTATTCAAAAATTTATACAGAAAAAATTCTTTCAATTTTACCAAAACTTAAAGACTCAATTCAAAAAGTTGATGAGTTATGTAGTGTTATTTTTTCTGTTGCTTTTACATTTTTATTAATGTATGGTTATATGGCATTATTTTCAAGTTTATATTTATTTGTTTATAATTTGCTTTCTGATTATGTGAACCATTATATTCTTTTAATTCCAGCTATATTCATATTTACAAGTTCAATATTTCAAGCTCTTGTAGGTTTGTATGCAAACTTGAAAAGAAACAGAGAAAAAGAAAAATTACAAACATTTAACTTTAAGATTGTAAAATTCGTTTCTATGTTGTCTTTTGGGCCACTTTATAAAAGTATTTTACAAGTATCAATGGTATTTGGATCTAATTTTAAAAAGAAAAAGGCACTAGTATATTTAATATTCTTGTTTATAGTATCTGGAGGAATTGTAACGAGTGTACAAATAGCAAAAACAAACATATTTTATTTAGTTATTTCAGGTGAAAATAATTTTTTCGATGTTCATAAAACTTATTCAAATTATTATAAAGACGCTAATGTAAATAATACTTTTTTATTGGCTCCTGAAATTCAATCTGATAAAATAGAGTCTAACGTTTTAGAAGTTTTTATCCCTATATATACTTATGAAAGTAAAATTAGAAATAAAGTTTGTGGTGAATTTGTAAAAGATCATGAAAAATCTAAGAAAGAACAAAAGAATGATTATGCAAATTATTTGTCAACTTGTTATAAAAAATACAACATAGTTCTACTAGATGGAGAAAAAGTGAATGTAGATTTTATAAGATATGATAATCATGTGCGTACTAACCAATTTGGACTACTTTGTTTTATAAATATTAAAAATTTATCTGAAGGGGTACATGAAATTAAAATTGAAAAGAAAAATAAGAAAGAGAGTTTTTTAGAATGGACAATTCCTTTCTATAATTTAAAATAATTAACTTTTTTTAAATAAAATGAAGTTACTTAAAAAACTGATACCAATTTTAGAGTGGTTACCTAACTATAAAAAATCACAACTACAAGGAGATGTAATTGCTGGTATAACTGTTGCTATAGTTTTAATACCTCAAGGAATAGCATATGCTTTAATTGCCGGATTACCTCCAATCTATGGATTATATGCTGCACTTTTTCCTCAATTAATTTATGCAATATTTGGTTCTTCTCGTCAAGTAGCTATTGGTCCTGTTGCCATGGATTCTTTAATTGTGGCAACTGGGGTATCAACTCTTGCATTGGCTGGCTCTGAAAGTTATATTGCTATAGCTATATTATTGGCTTTAATTGTAGGAACAATTCAGTTTTTAATGGGAGTTTTTCAATTAGGTTTTATAGTTAATTTTCTTTCACGACCTGTTATCACCGGATTTACTTCAGCGGTTGCACTTATAATTGGATTGAACCAATTTAGAAATTTATTAGGAGTTGATTTTTTACAAAGTGATCAAATACATATATTATTAGAAGATATTTTTGATAAAATACAATACTATAATAAAAATACAACTATAATTGGACTGACTGCATGTTTGATTATAGTATTTTTTAGAAGAGTAAATAAAAAAATACCCAATGCTTTAATTGTAGTGATATTAGGTATTATTACAGTTAAATATTTTGGAAAAAGTTGGTCAGATGTAGAGATAGTTAAAAATATACCTTCTGGCTTACCAAATTTTGCAATGCCAGTTATAGATATTGCATTAATAAAAGAATTAATGCCTATAGCATTAACTTTAGTAATGGTAGGATATTTAGAAACCATTTCTATAGGGAAAACTCTTGAGTCAAAACAAGATGATTATCGTATTAGGCCTAATCAAGAATTAATAGCATTAGGATTAAGTAATATTATAGGTTCTCTTTTCAAAGCCTATCCTTCAGCTTCAAGTTTTTCACGTTCAGCTATTAATGCAGAATCTGGTGCAAAAACTGGAATTGCTGCATTTATATCAGTGGTGTTAGTAATCATAACGTTATTGTTTTTAACACCAGTGTTTTATTTTTTACCTAAAACAATATTAGCGGCAATTATTGTAGTAGCTGTATTTAATTTAATTAATGTTAAAGAAGCTAAACGATTATGGAGTGCTAATAATCTTGATTTTTGGTTATTAGTAGCAACTTTTTTCTCAACACTTTTTTTTGGTATTAAGTATGGTATTTTAACAGGAGTAGGGATGTCGCTTATTTTATTAATATTTAGGACATCTAGGCCTTATGTAATTGAACTAGGAAAAGTTCCAAATTCTGATTTTTATAGAAATAAAAATAGATTTAAAGAAGTTGTTGTTGATCAAGAAGTTTTAGTTTTTAGATTTGATGCCCAATTATTTTATGCTAACGCTAATTATTTTAGAGATAAGCTAGATGAATTGGTTGAAGAAAAAGGAACGAAATTGAAATTAATAGTACTTGATGCTGAAAGTATTAATAGAGTTGATAGTACAGGTGTTGATATGCTTAAAGAGCGTATATTATATTATAATAAAAGAGGAGTTAATTTTTATTTTGCTGGTGTTAAAGGACCGGTAAGAGATGCTCTTTTTAGAAGCGGTTTGTTAGAAGTAGTAAGTTTAGATCAATTTTTCATGAGAGCTAATGGCGCCGTACAATTTTTTAAAACAGGAGATAATTTAAATCAAAAAAAATACGCACAATACATACATCAAGCGTATGAGTAATATTATGAAGATAGAACAAATTTATACAGGTTGTTTAGCACAAGGAGCTTATTATGTTGAGAGTAATGGAGAAGTAGCTATTATTGATCCATTAAGAGAAGTTCAGTCTTATATTGATACAGCAGTAAGAAATAAAAGTGAAATAAAATATATTTTTGAAACTCATTTTCATGCAGATTTTGTAAGCGGGCATGTAACACTTGCTGAAAAAACTGGGGCAACAATTGTATATGGTCCTACAGCAGCACCAAAATATGAAGCACATATAGCAACAGATGGAGAGGTTTTTAAACTTGGACATATAACCATTACTGTTTTACACACACCTGGCCATACCATGGAAAGTACAACTTATTTGTTAAAAGATGAAGCAGGTAATAATCACGCTATATTTAGTGGAGATACATTGTTTTTAGGAGATGTTGGAAGACCAGATTTAGCTCAAAAAGCGGCAGATATGACCAAAGAAGAGTTAGCAGGTTTGTTATACGATAGTTTACGAACAAAAATAATGACCTTAGATGATGAAGTAATTGTTTACCCTGCACACGGAGCAGGTTCTGCTTGTGGTAAAAATTTAAGTAAAGAAACTGTTGGAACTATAGGTGAACAAAAAAGAACTAATTATGCATTACGTGAAGATATGAACAAAGAGGAGTTTATTAAAGAAGTTACAGATGGTTTATTACCTCCTCCTGCATATTTCCCATTGAATGTAAAAATGAACAAAGAGGGATATCAATCAATTGATGATGTAATAAAAAGTGGATCAAAAGCATTATCAGTAAATGAATTTGAAAAATTAGCAAATGATTCTGACGCTGTAATTTTAGATGTTAGACATCAATCGGAGTTTATTAAAGGATTTATACCAAAGTCTATTTTTATTGGCTTAGGAGGTACATTTGCGCCTTGGGTTGGTGCTTTAATAAAAGATGTTAAGCATCCTATACTATTAGTTACTCCAAAAGGAGAAGAAGAAACAACAATAACAAGATTATCAAGAGTAGGTTTTGATAATGTTTTAGGGTATCTAGATAATAGTTTTGAGTCTTGGAAAAAAACAAATAATGAAGTAGATACCTTACAGTCTGTTTCGGCAACAACTTTAGAAAATAAATTAAAAGAAGGTGTAACGGTTTATGATGTTCGTAAACCGGGTGAATATAACAATGATCATATTATTAATGTAACAAACACACCGTTAGATTTTATTAATGAGTACGTTAATGAATTTCCAGTTGATAAAGACTTTTATTTACATTGTGCTGGAGGATATCGTTCAGTGATTGCAGCTTCTATATTGAAAGCAAGAGGGTATCATCATGTAATTGATGTTGCTGGTGGATATAAAGCTATAAAAGAAACTAGTATAGAAAGAACAATTGGTGTGTGTCCGTCAACATTAAAATAAATAAAAATGAAATTTATAAATAGTATACTTATAATTACCGTATTGTTTTTAACTGGGTGTAAAGGACAATCTAAAGAAATTAAAAATATTACTACCAGTACATTAGAAACTGTTTTAAAAAGTGATTCAAGAATACAGTTAGTTGATGTGAGAACGCCTGCTGAATGGCAAAAAGGGATTATTGAAAATGCAATTAAGATAGATGTCACATCTTCAAGTTTTGAAAAGGAAGCTTTAAAGCTACTAGATAAAACTAAACCTGTATATTTATATTGCAGATCAGGAGGAAGAAGTATGATTGCAGCTGAAACGTTATTGAAAAAGGGATTTGAGGTTTATAATATAGAAGGTGGGTATATGCAATGGCAACAAAAAACTAATTAAAATGATACAAGATATATATATAGAAAACTTAAAGTGTGGTGGTTGTGCTGCAACTATAAAAAAAGGATTATTAGAAATTGATGGAGTAGATACAGTTACTGTAGATGTAGAAAAATCATTAATAGCTGTTAATACTCCTTTAGAAAATTTACAAAAAGTAAAGGAAAAGTTATCTAAGCTAGGTTATCCAGAGGTAGGAGATAAAAATACAGTGCTGCATAAAGCGAAATCTTTTGTAAGCTGTGCTACAGGCAAAATGAGTAAATAATAAAATAAAGAGAGAAAACATATGTTTTCTCTCTTTATTTTAATTTCTCACCTTGATTCATTAATTTTAAATGAATTTCATCTTCTTTATCAATTTCCATTATTTCAATCAAAACATGATCATAGAATATTTTTCTAAGATTCTTTTTTAATTTTTCTACAACTTCATCAGATATAGATTCGAAAGCTAGGAAATAATAGGTAGCTTCAGTATTTATGTACTTACCAATATAAATATCTTGATTATTTATACCGTTTGTTTTATCTATAGCTTTTAAGAAATTTTTTTTTGTAGATTTTTGAACAGATGAAAAAATAGTGAATAATTGTTCTATCTTTAATTTTTTTGAGTTTAAAGAATCATTAGTTAGATTAATCATCACATCATCAGTAATGTCAATTCCACCTTTTAAATTAGTTTTCACACTATTAATAGTGTCAGATGGGCCATAAGGAATCGACCACCATCCAAAAATTAATGAAATAACATTATAAATAAAACCTTGCTTTTTTCT
Organism: Tenacibaculum halocynthiae; assembly: GCF_964512825.1. Lineage (NCBI taxonomy): Bacteria > Pseudomonadati > Bacteroidota > Flavobacteriia > Flavobacteriales > Flavobacteriaceae > Tenacibaculum > Tenacibaculum halocynthiae. The sequence goes on from NZ_CAZELG010000040.1 coordinate 130,480, forward strand.
GTCATCTTTTGGACTCAAAAAAAAAGCTGGAGAAACTGCATTAATATTTGATATAACTAGAGATATACAATAAGGGTATATTATAAACCTATACCCTTTATTAATCCTTTCTTGTACATTGTCTTTAGATAGGTTCTCTATGTTTCTTAAACTTAAACGATACTTCATTAAGTAAATTAACTAAGAACTTCTTTTATTCTTTTAACAGCTTCACGTAATTGTAACTCAGATGCAGCATATGACATACGAATACAATCAGGAGCACCAAAAGCTTCACCAGTTACGGTAGCAACATTAGCTTCTTCTAATAATAACATAGAAAAATCACTAGCATTGTTAATTAATTTTCCTTTAATAGTTTTTCCGAAAAAAGCAGAAATATCAGGAAATACATAAAAAGCACCTTCAGGTATATTTAATTTAAATCCGTTAACTTTTCCTAATAAAGCCAACATTATATCTCTACGGTTTTTAAATTCATCAACCATATATTGCACTTTACTAGGTTCAGCTAATACAGCAGTAATAGCAGCACGTTGAGCAATACAATTAGTTCCTGAAGTGATTTGTCCTTGCATTTTTGTACAAGCTTTAGCAATCCATTGTGGAGCACCAATATATCCAATTCTCCAACCAGTCATAGCAAAAGCTTTTGCTAATCCATTTACAGTAATGGTTCGATCATACATACTTTCAATAGCAGCAAAACTAAAAAGTTCGCTACCATAGTTAATATGCTCATAAATTTCATCAGATAAAATATAAATTTGAGGATGCTTTTCTAAAACTTCAGCCAAAGCTCTATATTCCTGTTCACTATAAATAGAACCACTTGGGTTATTTGGTGAATTAAAGAAAATCATTTTTGTTTTAGGAGTAATAGCAGCTTCTAATTGCTCAGGTGTAATTTTGAAATCAGTATCAATAGATGAAGGTATTTCAATAAATTTAGCTTCGCACAAAGTAGCAATTGCAGAATAGCTAACCCAATATGGAGCAGGTAATAAAACTTCATCTCCAGGGTTTAATAAAACCTGAGCTATATTAGCAATTGACTGTTTAGCTCCAGTAGAAACTACAATTTGATTTGGGCTATAGGTTAAATTGTTATCACGCTCAAATTTAGCGCAAATAGCTTCTTTTAGCTCTACATATCCATCAACAGGGGTATATGAGTTATAATCTTGGTTAATGGCCTCAATTGCCGCTTCTTTAATGAAATCAGGAGTGTTAAAATCTGGCTCTCCTAAACTTAGACTAATAATGTCTTTCCCTTGAGATTTTAATTCTCTTGCTTTAGCTGCCATAGCTAATGTTTGGGAAACAGGTAAACTGTTAATTCTGTCTGATAATGCGTTTGACATTGTTATATATTGCGTTGTTGTTTTTTAATTATGCTAGTTGAGGCTTTTTACCTAATTCAGCCAAATGATTGAAGTGCTCAATAATTGCTCTTCTTGTTGTTCTATACTCATTATAAGGTAAATTAAACTCTAAGGCAGTTTCTTTTACAATTTTTGCTAACTTATTATAATGAACATGAGAAATATTTGGAAAAATATGGTGTTCTACTTGGTGGTTTAAACCGCCAGTATAAAAGTTAATAAGCCAATTTTTAGGAGCAAAATTTGCTGTAGTATACAATTGGTGTATTGCCCAAGTGTTTTTCATATTTCCATTTTCATCAGGCAAAGGCATTTCTGTTTTGGGCACTACATGTGCTAATTGGAAAACTACACTTAAAATAATTCCAGCAGTATAATGCATAACAAAAAAACCGATTAATACTTTCCACCAAACGATGTTTAAAACTGCAATAGGTAATACAATCCAAAGAGAATAATACGCTACTTTAGAGATAACTAGTTTAGTCCATTCTGTTGCAGGACTAGGAAATTTACCATACGATAATTTTCTTTTTAAATAGTTATGCATTTGTTTAAAATCGGTAGTAATAGCCCAGTTAATGGTTAATAAACCATATAAAAAGAAAGAATAGTATTTTTGAAATTTATGAATTTTTAACCATTTTGAATGTTTAGAGAAACGGATAATTCTACCAGCATCAATATCTTCGTCATGATCTTTAATATTCGTGTATGTATGGTGAAGTACGTTGTGTTGTACTTTCCAGTTATATACATTTCCAGCTAAAATATAAATACTACTACCCATTAGTTTATTTACCCATTTGTTGCTTGAAAATGATTCATGATTTGCATCATGCATTACATTCATACCAACACCAGCCATACCAATACCCATTACAATGGTCAAAATTAATTTAATCCATTGCGACATGTCAACAGTTAAGATAAAAACAAAAGGAATTAAAAATAAAGAAAACATAACGATAGCTTTGGTATATAATTTCCAGTTACCAGTACGTTTTATGTTATTTTCTTTAAAGTATGTATTAACTCTTTTATTCAAAGTTCTAAAAAACTTTTGCTTGTCTATTCTTGAGAAGTTTATTGTCTTCATTTATTGTTTGTTAAAGGAAAGAGCAAAAATATGCTTTTTGTTGTTGTTTTTTATGATAAACGTCAGTTTTTGTTAGGAATTGTTTGTTAACATTTAACTATTTTTGCAACTTATTAGCAATTTTATGGAAATCATACTTAAATACTTTCCAAATTTAACGGAAACACAAATAGAACAATTCTCTAAACTACAGGAATTGTATGAAGATTGGAACTTGAAAATTAATGTAGTTTCTAGAAAAGATATTGACGAGCTATACTTACGCCATGTATTACATTCATTAGGAATAGCTAAAGTAATGAAATTTCAACCAGGAGCGAATGTTATGGATGTTGGTACAGGAGGAGGTTTTCCAGGTGTTCCATTAGCTATTTTATTTCCAGAAACTAATTTTCATTTGGTAGATTCAATAGGAAAAAAAATAAAAGTAGTAGATGAAGTTGTTGAAGGCTTAGGCTTAGAAAATGTAAAAACTACTCATGGTAGGGTTGAAGAGGTAAAAGAAACTTATGATTTTATAGTAAGTAGGGCCGTAGCTCAAATGGAAACTTTTCATCGTTGGATAAAAAAGAAAGTGCAAAAAAAGCAAAATCACCAACTTAAAAATGGAATTTTGTATTTAAAAGGTGGGGATTTAACAGAAGAATTAACTAATTTTCCTAGTGCAACTATTTATGAATTGCCTGATTATTATGAGGAAGATTTTTTTGAAACCAAAAAGGTTGTGCATGTTCCTATAAAATTTAAAGGATAGGCAGATTACAGCCTAAGTAGCTTGTGTATTTCAGTTTTACCATTATTTTTAATTTTTAAAAAGTAAATTCCTGAAGCTAAATTAGGAGCAACTATTTTAATATTATTATTAAAACCTTTAACTACATTTTGTAAAACAAGTTGGCCTTGATTATTGTATAATTGATAATTTACTGTTGAAAAATCTTCTAATGAGTTTAAGTTTATAATAGTATTAAATGGATTTGGATGTACTAACCATTTGTTATTGCTGTTGTTTAAAATTACATCATTGTTAGAAAGTGTATCACTTAAACAATTTGTTGCTACTGAATGTGAGTTTTTTAATAATTCATTTATTTTTAAATCAGAAAAACTTTGACTGGTTGTGTTGTTAAAAAAAGCATTGTCAATTACCAAATTACTGGCACCTAAAAAATTTTGAAGTAAGGTGCCTAATACTTGTCTGTAGTCAAATTGAACTGTTTCTAGTTGGTAATTATTACCAGATATAGCTTCAGTTAAATCTACATTATTACCAGATACTCCTCCGTTTACAGGTTTCCCAAAAACAAACATAGGTGCTATTTCTCCATGATCAGTACCTAAATTTCCATTTTCTTTAGCCTTTCTCCCAAATTCAGAAAAAGTTAAACCAACCACATCATCAGCTATAGTTTGTGAAGTTAAATCACTCATAAATACTTCAACTGCATCAGAAACAGTTTTTAATAAATTGTAATGTTTTCCTTCAACATCTCCAGAAGCTTGGTTTTGATTGTTATGAGTGTCAAATCCTCCTATACGAACCATATAAACTTTAGATTGTAAGCCTCCGCTAATTAAACGAGCTACAGTTTTTAATTGATTTGATAAATCGGTGTCAGGATAAGTAGCAATGTTTTTACCTTTATTGAAGGCAGATGAAATAGATTGAGAGTACTGGTTTGATAAAGAATTTACATTGATAATATATTCTAATTCTTTTCCAAAATCAGAATTTGGAATATTTGTGGGTGCTACTCCACCAAGGCCATTTAATTCAGTATAAAACCCAGAAGGATCTTGACCAGAAATATTTATAGATAAGCCATGTTCATCTTCACCATGAAATCCCAACTCAGTTTTAGTTGAGCCTATTTGTACACCTAACGGGTAATTTTCTTTTAACTCTCCTGAATAATATTTTTCAACAAATCGACCTATCCACCCAGAGTCGTTTCCGTTATCCCAACTATTACCATCATTTCCTGTTGAATACAAGTCTTTTGAAGCAAAATGACTTTTGTTTTGAGAAGGGTAACCTACAGATTGAAGTATTCTTAAAGAGCCTTGATCGTATAAAGATTTAAAACCTGTAAGTGCTGGGTTTAAGCCAATCTTTTGAGTATCTGATAACGTATTATCTAAAGTAATATAGCTTTTACTCCCAGATGTTGGTATTTTAAGGGTAGGACGAAGTGCCGCATATTCATCGTAAACATTTAAGGGAATTACAGTATTTAAGCCATCATTTCCTCCAGCTAAATTGATTAAAACCAGTTTTCTATTTGAAAGATCGCCACAGCTTGCTATATCTACAGTTTTTAGCATAGCTCTCAATTCTAAAGGCATTAAACCTAAGGCTGATACTGAGGATGCTAATTTTATGAAATTTCTTCTTTTCATTGTAAGGGGATGTATTTAAAAGAATATTTAGATATTACATTAATTGATATTCAGGAGTATTTACCATTCTTATTATTAAAGAATCTAAACGCGATTTTACAATAGTATCATCACCTCCATTGGTATAGGCTACCCAAGCACTAGTCCAATAGTAATTAGGGAATCCTTCTAGTAAATTTTCAGCAAAATAGTTTTTTCTTTCCTCAGAAATAACTTCAGGGTATAAGTAGCCAGAAAGTTCAGTAATTAATTCAATTGGATCTGAAGCATTTTTTATGGTATCCTTAACAAAGGAAGGAAGATGAATACTTACTTGAATTCTTCCATTATTTCCAACTTTATTTCTCCCTGTAATTAAGCTTTCAATCATTTTGTATCTTGCTAATACAGTATTAGAAGAAAACCAATGACGATCAAAATCGGGTTCTTGATAATGTGCAGGGTAACCAGCAACAGAATCGGGTGACCATAAATTCATTCCTGATGCAGCTAGAAAAGAACTATGAATAAAGTTGAAAAAAGTATAAAATTCACCGCTATTATTTACAGGGTCAGGAATTTCTAATTTAAGAAAAGAGATGGTTTCACTGATTAATTGAAGCGGACTTTTAATAATGCTTCCAATAATTTCATCACTCGGGTTTGAATCACTTACATCAAAAAAGTGTTTAGATATGAGTAGTTTTTTAACAATTGGTAATATTTCATAATTACCATTTTTTAATTCAGTAGCTAATGGTTTTATTATAGAATTTTCAACCTCATCATTCCATTCGCTTTTTATAAAAAAACGATATAGTTTTCTGCAAAAAGAAATTGCTGTTGCCTCTTTAGAGAATATCATTTCAACAAAATCATCCAGTTCCTGTTCTATTCCTGCTTCAGTATTTTGACCTTTAATTATTTGTTTGTTAAAAGCATCACTAAAAGTTTTATCATTTTTTTCATGCTGGTTTATAACAATTCTCCCCTTGGGTAAATTGGTGTCAGTATCTATTAAACTCCTATCTACCTGTGTTTTTATACCTGAAAAAACTTTAGCGGTTTGTTGAATATCTAATTCAGTATAATTTGTATAATCTCCACTTCCTTTTTGAGGGCCTTTTAAAATGGTAAATAATTCAAGAAACTCACGGGCATAATTCTCGTTAGGATTATTCGCATTGTTTTTTGTATTATCCAAATAATCTAACATTGCATTATCAAATGTTATTTTTTTTGATAAAGCTTTTATATTTCCAAAAGCATAATGTTCTAAAAGACGTAAATGATCAAAAAAGTGCGTAGAAGTACCAGCTCCTCCATCTTTTGAAACAGTAAAGGAGGTATGTAAAAAGAAAGTAAGTTTTTGTTTTAAAGAATTTTGAGTAATTGCATTATACCACCACCAAGAGGTTACAATTCTCCGTTTTCTAGATTGACCAGAAAAATCGGTAGGTTTTTTAGTAGATGATGTCCAATTTCCATCAGGAGCACTTGTAGGTAATGGATCATAGGGTTCTATCCATTTATTATTTTGTTGTAAAGTAAGTTTATTAAATGCTTCTTCTGGTGTTAATTTAGAGAAATCATCTAAAACTTCACTGGTAAAATTGAAAGAGGTTCTTCGTAAAAAGTGTTTAGCCCTACGTAAACCCAAAACTTGAGTAAATTGATTTAAACTTTCCATTAATAAGGGGATAATGTACTTAGTTTATAAATTTACTAATTTTTTTTGGAAATACTAAATTTGAGAATATTTAAAAAATACTTGGATATATTAATACCAACGTTTTTTGTTTTTTTTAGAGTTTGTAGATTTTCGCCCTTTTTTATTTTTACTAATTGTATTTGGTTGTTTAATATGTTTGGGTTTTACTAAAGGAAAAGGATGATCCTCTATAACAGTTATAGACCTTTTTAAAACTTCCTGAATTGCTTTTATGTATGAAGTTTCATCAGCACTACATAATGAAAAAGCAATACCTGATTTACCAGCTCTACCAGTTCTACCTATTCTATGAACATAGGTTTCTGGAATGTTAGGTAAATCAAAATTAATAACAGCATCTACCTTGCTAATATCAATACCACGAGCAGCAACATCTGTTGCAATTAAAATTGTAGCTTTTTTTTCTTTGAAATCTTCAATAGCTTTATTTCGCAATGCTTGGGTTTTGTCACCATGTAAACTGGTTACTTTATAGTTGTTTTTTACAAGTGTTTGCTCTAATTTATCAACACCAATTTTGGTACGTCTAAAAATGATAATCTTACCGTTAATTGTATTACGTAATAAATGTAAGCATAAATCGGTTTTATTTTTTTTAGGAACATAATATAATAATTGCCCTATGTTTTTTGAAGTACTTCCTGAAGGAGCAATTATTACTTTTTTTGGTTTGTATAACATTGAGTTTGCTAACTCTGTTATTTTTTCTGGCATGGTTGCAGAAAATAGTAATGTTTGTTTCTTGCGAGGGCATAACTCTTCTATTCGTTTAACATCATCTATGAAGCCCATATCAAGCATTAAATCAGCTTCATCTAAGACAAGAGTTTTTAATAAACGTAAATCAATAGCACTCTGTTTATGTAAGTCAATTAATCTTCCAGGAGTAGCTATTAAAATATCAACACCTTTATTTAATACATCTTTTTGAGGAGCGGTAGGCATTCCTCCATATACAGCTGTACTTCTTAAATTTGTATATTTTGAATACATGTTAAAACTTTCATGAATTTGTATTGTTAATTCACGAGTAGGAGTAATAATTAATGCTTTAATTTTTTTACCGCCTTTTTCTGCATCTTGTTCTTTAAGCAGCCCTTGAATAATAGGTAAAGCAAACGCTGCAGTTTTTCCAGTTCCAGTTTGTGCCGTTACAACAACGTCTTTTTTATCTATAACTAAAGGAATAACTTCTTGCTGAACAGGAGTAGCTGTGTGGTATTTACTTTCAGTAAGAGCTTTTAGTATGGTTGTATGTATAGGGAAATCTGAAAATTGCATTAATTGTTTTTTTTTGCAAAGGTAGGTTAAAACTGAAGATTAATTTTATGAATCGTTTAAATGATCTAGTTGTGTTATTGTGATACTTATAATTAGTAAAATTATATTAATTAAGTGTAGAGTTTGTTGTAAAGAAAAACCTCACCATGAAATGATGAGGTTTTAAAATTATTGATGTTTATATCTTAACCTAAGAAAGGGTATTTATAATCTGTTGGAGTTACAAGTGTTTCTTTAATTAAACGAACAGATGTCCAACGTAACAAGTTTTGAGCTGAACCAGCTTTGTCGTTTGTTCCAGAAGCTCTACCTCCACCAAAAGGCTGTTGTCCTACAACTGCACCAGTTGGTTTGTCGTTAATATAGAAGTTACCTGCTGCATTTTCTAAAGCTTTTGATGCTTTTTCAACAATGTATCTGTCAGTAGAGAAAATTGCCCCAGTTAATGCATATTCAGTTGACTCATCAACTAATTTTAATGAAGCTTCCCATTCTGCATCTTCGTAAACGAAAATAGTAATAACAGGGCCAAATAATTCAGTTGTCATTGTTGCATAAGTTGGAGATTTAGCAACGATTACTGTAGGTTCAATAAAGTATCCTACAGATTTATCATGGTTTCCACCAATAATAACTTCAGCGTCTGCGTCAGTTTTTGCAGCATCAATATAACTAGCTATTTTATCAAAAGAACCTTCATGAATAACAGCATTAACAAAGTTATTAGTGTCTTCAGGAGATCCCATTTTTAATTCACTAGTTTGAGCTATTAAATGACCTTTTACTTCTTCCCACATTGAAGCAGGGATGTATGCACGTGAAGCTGCTGAACATTTTTGTCCTTGGTATTCAAAAGCACCTCTAGTTATTGCAGTTGCAACTTGTAAAGGGTTAGATGAATTGTGAGCCCAAATAAAATCTTTACCACCAGTTTCTCCTACAATTCTTGGGTATGTTTTATACGTGTGAATGTTGTTTCCAATTTGTTTCCATAAATCTTTGAAAACGTGTGTAGATCCTGTAAAGTGTAATCCAGAGAAATCTGGAGAAGATAAAACAGTATCACTAATCATTACTGGATCACCGTATACAACATTAATTACACCATCAGGTAAACCAGCTTCTTTAAATAAATCTACAATTACTTGTGCAGAGTAAGCTTGATGATCAGAAGGTTTCCAAACAACAACGTTCCCCATTAAAGCTGCAGATGCTGGTAAATTAGCTGCAATAGATGTAAAGTTAAAAGGTGAAATTGCATATACAAAACCTTCTAATGGTCTGTATTCTACTCTATTCCATATTCCAGGAGCAGAACCAGGCTGATCTTTGAAAATGTCAGTCATATACTGAACATTAAAACGGAAAAAGTCAATCATTTCACAAGCTGCATCAATTTCAGCTTGATGTACATTTTTAGACTGAGCAATCATAGTTGCAGCATTCATTTTAGCACGGTAAGGACCTGCTAATAATTCTGCAGCTTTTAAAAAGATAGTTGCACGTTCTGTCCAACTTGTGCTAGACCATTCTTGTCTTGCAGCTAAAGCAGTACTAATTGCAGTATCTACGTGAGATTTATCTGCTGTATGGTATTGACCAACCACGTGTTTATGATCGTGTGGAGGGGTAATGTTTCTAGTATTTCCTGTTCTAACTTCCTCTCCGTTAATATGCATTGGTACATCTATAGTACTATTGAACATAGATTTATACGTTGCTAATAACTCTTCTCTTTCTGGAGATCCTGGAGCGTATCCTTTAACAGGTTCGTTAACTGCCTTTGGAACATTAAAAAATCCTCTTGCCATTTTATATGTTGTTTGTTAAATTAGATTAATTTTAAAGGGCAAAGTTAACATTTATTTTTAGTAATAACTAAGCTGTTTTTGCGTCTTATTAATCAAAATTGAAGACTATATGTGTACGGTAACTTATTTACCTATAGGAGATCATGATTTTATATTAACATCAAATAGAGATGAAAGTCCAATTAGGAAAACGATTCCTCCAAAAAGCTATATTGAAAATGGAGTAGAGTTAACGTATCCTAAAGATAAATTAGCAGGAGGTACTTGGGTTGGATTAAGTAATAAAAAGCGATTAGTTTGTTTATTGAATGGTGTTTTTGTAAAACATAACAGAACTGGTAATTATAAGAAAAGCAGAGGTGTTATTGTGAAAATGTTACTAAAATCGGATGATGTAATTCTTGAAATTAGAGCGTTTGATTTTAATGAAATTGAACCATTTACTGTTATTTTGATTGATTGGGAAGAGAAACTTTCTATTTTTGAATTGATTTGGGATGGAGAAAAAATACACTTTAAGGACTTAGATAAAAAACCTAAGATATGGTCGTCGTCAATGTTGTATACAAATGAAATGAAACAGCTTCGTGAAGAGTGGTTTGCAAATTGGTTAGAAAAGAATAAACAATTTGAGCAAGAAGATATTTTAAATTTTCATCAAGATGAATCAAAAGGGAATAAAGAAACTTCTTTAAAAATGAAGAGAAAATATGTGGAAACTGTAAGTGTAACTTCAATTATGAAGAATAATACTACTATAACTATGGAATATTTTGACTTTTTAGATGCTAAAAACAATTTAGAACTTTTAAAATAGAAGTGTTGTACTAAAGACTTTTAATATATTTGCAAAAAATATGTTATGAGCAAAAAACTATTATTATTTTTCTCTCTGCTGTCTCTCTTTTTATGTACTAGTTGTTTCGAGTTTGTAGAAGAAATAACTTTTAATAAAGATGGATCGGGAAGTGCTACTTTAACAATTAACCTAAGTAAAAGTAAAACTAAAATTGCTTCTATTATGTTGTTAGATAGTGTTAATGGATATAAAGTTCCTACGAAAAAAACAATTAAAAATAAATTAACCGAGATGGTTAATAAAATAGAGAAAACAAAAGGGATTCATAATGTGAAAAATACATTGAATTTTGATGAGTTTATAGTTACTATTTCATGTGATTTTGACAATGTAGAAGCCCTTAATGAAGTATTGTTAACGTTTAGTTCTAAAAGAGAAGCTTTAGCTATAAAGAAGAATAAACACTTTACTTATAATAAAAAGAATAAAACATTCACGCGCAGTCATCATTTTAACATTGGTAAAGAGTTTCAAAAAACAAAAATGAAAGATCGTAAAGTTTTTGAAACTGCTACTTATACAGGAATATATCGTTTTGATAATCCAATACTGTCATCAACAAATACTCAAGCAAAAATATCAAAAAGTAAAAAAGCAATTATGTTACGAGTTAAAGCTCAAGATATAATTACGAATAAACAAACAATCAAAAATAAAATACAATTACAGAATTAAAACTTATTATGAAAAAAATTATTGCTACCCTGCTTTTAGTAAGCATAACTGTTGTTCAAGCTCAAAAACTTGAAACTAAAATACCTAATACAGCAGATGTGGTTATTACTGCTAATGCTGAAAATATCTTCAAGTTAATTAGTGTTTCGGAGATGGATAATAGTATGATTGGTAAAGAAATATTGAAAAATATTAATAGAAAAAGAGAAAATAAAGTAAGTTCAGTTAGTAAAGCGGGAGTTAATATAAAATCAAATGCATATTATTTCTTTAAACAGACTGATAGTGTTACGTATCATTCTTTTCTAGCCGAAATTTATAATAGAAAAGAATATGAATCTAATTTAAGTAAAAGGAAAGTAAAAAAAATAAAAAGAGAAAATGGCTATAATTATATAGAAGGTTATAGTGATTTTACCATTTGGAATGATGAGTTTCTTTTAATGGTTGACGGTAGTAAATCATATAGTTATTTTAACGACCATAAAGAGCGATTAAATAAGTTAAAAAAAGAGGGAGAGAAAAGTTATTCTTTTAAAAGAAGAATTGTGAATGAGTGGGTGAAGAAGAAAGCTTTTGAAATTTTAAATAACCGTCCTTCTAACTCTATTGCATTAAATTCAAAATTTCAAAGAGGAAAGAAGAAAAATGCTTCTGCATCACTGTGGGTTCGTAATTATGGAATTATGATGTCTAATTTTATTAGTTCTTTTGGTAGTAAAATGTACAGATCAATGTCTTATTTTATGCCTCAAAAAAATAATAATATATACGGTATAGATGAGGTTACTGCCAATTTGTTTTTTGATAAAAACAATGCAAGTGTTTTATTAGATATGACTGTAAATTCTGATATGAAAAAATCTTTTAAAAAGATTTATAATAAAAGAATGGATAATGATTTAATAAAAGGTTTCGATCATAATAATGTATTAGCATTTTGGAGTGTTTCTATGAGTACGAAAGAATTATTGATTCAATATCCTGAATTAATGAATAAAATGTATGGAGGGATTCTTCCTAAATTTAAAGAAGAAATAGATATCGCTGGGAATGTATTGTCATTAATAATTGATGAAGATGCAATAGGACGATTAGTTACAGGTGATGCTCTTTTTGTATTGAATGATTTTGCTAAGAAAGAAGTTGAATATACTACTTACAAGTATGATGAAGATTACAAGAAAAAAGAAATAATAAAAACAAAAGAAACTGTTGTGCCAGATTTTACTTTAATGATTGGCTCTAAAGAAGAGAAATTGTTAAATAAAGTATTAAGATTAGGTCAAAAATATAAGGTTCTTGATAAAGTCAACAATATTTACGAATTCGATTTAAAAGGTCAAAAACTTCCTTTTGGTTTATTTGCAGTAGTAAAAAATGAAGTTTTATATATTACAACTTCAAAAACTAGAGCAATGAATATTAGTTTTGGACGAGGTGGGTATAATTCAAGTAAACACTCTAAATTAATAAAAAGAAATTCAAGTGTTTTATATGCAGATATTAATGAAATTGTAAACAGAGTACCAAAAGAATTTATTGGGAAAAAAGAAAGTAAAATGGTTTTATTTTCAAATGAAAATATAGAAGACATGCATTTTAGAGTTTCGAAAATGAAAGGAAACCAAGTGTCTGCTGAGGTTAAACTAAACACAAAAGGGAATGAAGAAAATACGTTAAAATTGTTGTTTAAGTTTATTAATAGCATGGCTAAATAAAATTTATGATAAAAAAAATAAGTTATACCATTTTAATTATAGGGTGTATACTAATAACGGTTGGGTATTTTAGATATAACCCAACCGTTGTTGTTAATAAGGTAATACCGAATACAGCGGAGGCTGTTGTTCGTGTTAATTTAAGAGCAATAGAGTATAATGTAGTTACTGATATTATAAGTCATCCTTTTTCTTATTTTAACTCAAAAAAGAGTACATCATCTTCTAGTACTAAAGTGAGAAAAATCGCATTGTTAGATCAAGTTGAAATTCCTACTGATTTGTTTTTTTATACGAACTATCAAAATTTAAAGGGAGTTTGGGTAAGTAGTGCTATAAAAGTTAAAGAGAAAAAAACTTTAATCGAGTTTTTTGAACAAGAAGGATTCAAGGAAAAAACAGGTCAAAATTTTAGATATTACGAATCTAAAAATATTGTTTATGTATTGTTGGATGATAACTTGAAGGTGCTTATTAAATTAAAGAAGGTTGAAAATATAGAAATAAAATTAGCAGCTGTATTGAATGTTAAAGAGTATTTAACTGATGAAGATTTAATTATACAGAAGATTAGAGAAAGTAAAGGATTATTAACTCTAGCTACTAAGCAAGATAATTTTTTTGAAATTAAAATTAACAAGCAGGTACTAAATTTAACTGGGGTAATTGGAGAGGTGAATAATATATTTTTACCGCATCAAACTCGATTTAAAGCTGGAAAAATGGCTCATGTTACTGGTAAGTTAAAAGTGGGGTTTATTTCTAATCTTATAGAAAAGTCAAATAAGGAATCTTTTAAGAAATTAACTACAATGTCATTAGACTCATTGAGTACATCTTGGAATGGTGGTTTTGAGTTAAATTTACAGGGGTTTAAAGAAGAAATAGATACAATAGTTACATATGAGTATGATGATGATTTTAATAAGGTAGAAAAGAAATCTATTCAGAAGAAAAGAAATCCGAATGTAAGCTTGTATTTAAATAAGACAGATGCTTTTTATAAATATCTAACGTCAAAAAAAGCTGTTAAAACAATAGGTTCAAAAAAAGTGTTTACTATGAACACTTTATTCACAACATTTATAAATGAAGATAAATTAGGAGTGCTCTTGTATTCTTCAAAAGAGCCTTTGAAAAAGGAAAGTAACGCTAATGATAAGTTTACTTTATTCTTTAATGTCGAAGAATATAATAAAGTTAATAGAGGAATTTACAACATATCTAATAAATACTTTCGATTAATAGAAAACATTAAAGCCAATGTTACAAGTCAAAATGATGTAACAATTGAGATTAGCTTGAAGAATAAATCTCAAAACTTTATGTATCAGTTTTTAAAGTGATATTCTAGTATAATGCAAATGTTATGGTTGAAATTGCCATAATACCAAACGCAGTTAATAGCATGAAAACGAAATTTGCAAAGCAAAACTTTATAAAAGTTTTTATGACTTTTTGTTTGTAGAAATTCTTCATAGCTAAAAACAAGTATAATAAAAACAGGAATAAAAAAGTTAGTAACATTTGATTACTGTTAATTACTTTGAAAAAACTAGTTATTGTAAAAATAATTAAGAGTAAAAAGAATACAGTTTGAATATGGAAAACAAAAACTAAGTGCTCTACATAAGTAAATTTACGTCGAATGTAAAGAAACTTTAATGACAGCGTAAAAATTGGAAGTAACAAAAACAAAGCTATTGATGTGTAAGAAACCATTTTTTGAGTAAATTTCTTTGCTTCGTTTTTGTTAGTCATAAAACCATTAATAATTTTGCTTCTTGAATACCAGAACCTGTTTGAAAAGTTCTTTTTCATTTTTAAACTGTCAAGAGCTACATCAATATCTGTATTAGGGTTGTCTTTGTTGAAAGTGATAAATTTTTGAAGTTTTTCACCGTCAATAAAAGACCTGTCATAATTGATGAAATTATGATTAATAGTGTCAGTGCTTATTGAGTCTTTTGGGATGTTTGTTTTTTCAATAGAATCTATAAGTTTATTGGTATTGTCTAATTGTTTTATTACTTCATCTTGAAGAGGAGCTTTTTTGTTTCCTTTGCCAATATTTATAGCCAATTCAGAAGAGGGCATGCTCTTCTCGCTTCTCAAAGTTTGATATTTTTTGTAATTCTCTTTTAAGCCTATTAAAATGAAAAATATAATAGAGGTGGCTAGGTAAAATCTAAAAGGGTTGGTGTATTTATTACGTTTCCCGTTTATATAGTCTTTAGACACCTTCCCTGGTTTAATAAGCAAAGGGAATAAGGTTCTCCAAAATTTAGCGTCCCATGAGAAAAAGCCACTAAACATTTCACGCATAAAACTTCCAAAAGTAACTTTGCTTCCTTTATTTTTTTGACCACATTCAGGGCAGAATTTTTCATTTTGATTAAAGGGGTGGCCACAGTTTAAGCAATTAGGATCTTTTACAATTGGCAGCTTGTTTCTTTTAGCCATTTAATTAAGAGTTGGTGTTGTAGTAAGTTGAAAAGTTGGTATTTTAACAAAAAACTCATTGGAAGAATTAGTGTCAATCATTTTATATTTTCCACTCATAGAGCCTATTGAAGACAGTAGAAAACAATTGGATTTGTAGTTGTACACGCCATTAGGTGTAATGATAGGTGTTTGGCCTATAACACCTTCTCCTTCTATGTATTCTGTGTTGTTTAGTGAATCGAAAATAGTCCAGAAACGCTCAAGTAATTGAACAGTTTTTTCTGATTTGTTTTCTATAGTAATGAAGTAACTAAAAGCATAATAAGGTAGGTAACCACGGTATATGGTTCCGTTGTATATTGTTTTTACCGATATTTTTATGCCTTTTGTTTTTTGTTGAAACATATAATAAATATAATACAAAATATAAATTTCCACAAATTTGTAGAAGTATTATTATCTATTTTGATTAAAATATCCGTTGCCAACTCCTATTACTCTGTCGTAAAAACCGCCAAAAGGGGTGTAGTAAATAATGGCAGTGTATTCATTTTCAGTTTGAAAGAATGACCCGTCTACTTTACTTAAGTTAACTTCTTTTGAATTGTTAATAACTGCATAAGAATAATTATAAAACCCTTGTTTAAGCAGTATTGCGGTTTCATAAGTATTATTTGAGCTGTTATAAGTCATTTTATTCTCTTTTCTCAGTTCAAAATTATTAAAAGCACCATATACGTATACTTCTTCGTTAGTATATTCTTCCTCGACAAAAAGAGAAAAATGAACAAGTGTGTAATCAGCTTCAGTGTTCGTTTCTTGAGCATCTAATGTTTTTATAACAAATTGTCCATTAATATCTGGATTGTATGTGTAAGGTCTGTCAGCTCGGGATTCATCAGTAAATAAATATGAATTGTATACCTCATTTCTTTCTACCTTGGAAATGTTTAAACTTGTATTTCTTGCATACTTAGTGTCGAAATTTAAAAACTCGTTATTCCCTGAGAAATTAGTGATTTGTGTATGATTGTAAATTAATTGTTGAGGTTTTATAAAAAGAGGTGGTATGTTACTAATAGCTGTACTCCAATCGTAATTCTGTATGAGAACAGATTTTACTTCTTGACTTGGGTTGTTAATTGGTAGATTAGAATGATTTACTAAAAATTGTACTGTTTGCTCTTGTTTGTTTTTTGAGGTATTTCTACTTCTGATAACAGAAACACCTACAGTGCTAATGTTTTCATAAAATATACAACGACGCGTAAATACTACTTCGTAATCTTCATTTAATATTGATATTAAGTAATTTCCACTTTTAGTTATTATAGTATTTTCATTGGGTAGTTTTACAGAGTAATGTGTGTAAGGTTGTAATGTATTAAAAGAGTTAGTTACATTTATAATTGTGTTTTGCTCAAATCCATTAATGTATTGGTTGCTAGTCATGTTACTAGGTTTCCAATCATGAGTCATGTGTTCAATTTTATAAGTGTATTCTTTATTGTCAGCATCTAAATCATCAAATGATAATTCTAATACATTTCCTAAGCTAACAATAGGACTAAAATTATTTAAATTGTTAACTTGTCTTAATTGTATTGTTTTGATATTCTGAGAAATAATTTGGTTAATTGCCAGAAAAAAAAGTAAAATGAAAATATTTCTAATCATAGTAAACAAAAGTATCAAAATATAAGCCAAAAAAACATTTTTTATTTAGAATAAGTATAAATAAAGCTGTTTCTTGAAGATAAGAAAGGATTTGCTCTTATGTGGTTTTCAAAATTTTTAAATTTGCGTGTTTTTAAGAAAATCAAATTAATCAGTTACTATGTCAAAAGACATCCGTATTAAAAAGGGTTTGGATATCAAACTCGTTGGCGAAGCAGAACAGGTAACTACCGAACTTTCTTTAGGTAGTGTTTTTGCTGTAAGACCAGATGATTTTCACGGCGTTATTCCAAAAATTTTAGCAAAAGAAGGTACAGAAGTAAAAGCGGGAGAAGCACTTTTTTATAACAAAAGTGATGAGCGTATGTTATTTCCTAGTCCTGTAAGCGGAAAAATTTCAGAAATCGTTCGTGGAGCACGAAGAAAAGTTTTAGCAATTAAAATCACTGCTGATGGTAAGCAGGAATACAAAGATTTTGGTAAAAAAGATGTTGAGGCAATGTCTGGAGAAGAGGTGAAAAACCACCTTTTTGCTTCAGGATGTTGGCCATTTATCAAACAACGTCCTTATGATGTGGTAGCCAATCCAAATCAAGCTCCAAAAGCAATTTTTGTATCCGCTTATGCTAGTGCACCTTTAGCAGGAGATTATGATTATTCCTTAAAAGGAAAAGAATCAGAATTGCAAGTTGCTTTAACAGCTTTAACAAAGTTAACAGCTGGAAAAGTACATGTTTCTGTTGGTGAAAATGTAGCTTCATCACCTTTTAAAGATGCGAAAGGAGTTGAGTTACATAAAGTTTCAGGGCCACACCCAGTAGGGAATGTGAGTACTCAAATAGCACAAATTGATCCAATAAACAAAGGAGAAGTTGTTTGGGTGGTAACTCCGCAAGATTTAGTAGTAATTGGAGAATTGTTATTAACAGGGAAGTTGAACCTTAGAAGAACAATAGCCTTAACTGGATCTAAATTTAATAAACCTCAATATGTAACTGCTTTAGCAGGTGCTCAAATAGAGGATGTTGTTAAAGGGAATTTAAATGCTGATAATGCTCGTGTAATTAGCGGAAACGTTTTAAGTGGATTGCAAGTAAGTGGTAATGATTTCTTAGGATACTATGCTAATCAAATTACTGCAATTCCTGAAGGAGATGATTATGAATTATTTGGTTGGAATAAACCAGTTTTTAATAAAGTATCAACTTCAAGAGCGTTAACATTTTCTTGGTTAAATCCTAAGAAAAAATACGATCTAAATACAAATACAAATGGAGAGCACAGAGCTTTTGTAGTGACAGGAGCTTTTGAAGAAGTATTTCCATTAGATATTTATCCTATGCAACTTTTAAAAGCTTGTATGTATAAAGATCTAGATGAAATGGAAGGATTAGGAGCATATGAAATTGCACCTGAAGATTTTGCATTAACAGAATTTATTTGTGTATCTAAACAACCTCACCAGAAAATAATTCGTGAAGGATTAGATTTAATGAGAGAAGAACTAGGATAAGATTATGGGCTTAAAACAAAATTTACATAATTTAAAAAAGAAGTATGAAGGAACCAAAATGGCACCGCTATTTAATGGTTTCCATACATTCTTATACCTGCCAAATGAAACGACTCACGGAGGAACTCATATAAAGGCAGCTGATGATTTAAAACGTACCATGAATACTGTGATTATGGCATTAGTGCCATGTTTAATTTTTGGGATGTTTAATGCAGGGTATCAACACAATGCAGCAGTAAATGGATTTACAGAAGGGATGTCTTTTTTTAGTACTGCCTTTTGGAATTTAGATAATTTATTTATTGGAGCAGTTAAAATTTTACCTTTAGTAATTGTATCATACGTAGTTGGTTTAGCTATAGAATTTGTTTTCTGTATTATAAAAGGACACGAGATAGAAGAAGGATATTTAGTAACGGGAATGTTAGTTCCGTTAATTGTACCTATTGATTTACCATTATGGATGTTAGCAGTAGCAGTAGCTTTTGGTGTTGTAATTGGTAAAGAAGTATTTGGAGGTACTGGAATGAATATTTTAAATCCAGCCTTAACAATTCGTGCATTTTTATTCTTTGCATATCCAACATGGATGTCAGGAGATAAAGTATGGGTTGAAGGAGCTAGAGAATTAGCTGGAACAGCTGATGCTATTTCAGGAGAAACAGTTTTAGGAAGCTTAGCTCAAGGGAAAGAATTTGCTTTTTCTACTTGGGATATGTTTTTTGGATTTATTCCTGGATCAGTAGGTGAAACTTCAACATTATTAATTTTATTGGGAGCTTTGTTTTTAATTTTTGCAAAAATTGGAAGCTGGAGAATTATGTTGTCTGCAGTAATAGGAGCTTTAGTAATGGGATTAATTTTTAATCAAGTTGCAACATTAGGATGGATAGGTGAAGGAAGTAAATTCTTTAGTTTAATGAATACTACTTTTTGGCACCATTTATTAATTGGAGGTTTTGCATTTGGAGTAGTTTATATGGCTACAGATCCAGTAACAGCTTCACAAACTAATAAAGGGAAATGGATTTACGGTTTCTTAATAGGTTTTTTATCTATAATGATTCGTGTATTCAATCCAGCATACCCAGAAGGAGTAATGTTAGCTATTTTATTAATGAACGTTTTTGCTCCAACAATTGATCACTATGTGGTTCAAGGTAATGTAAAGAGAAGATTAAAACGTGCTAAAGTTAAAACTGCCTAATTATGAGTAAGAGAACAGATAGTAATGGATATACACTACTTTTTGCCATTGGTATGGTATTAGTAGTAGGAGCGTTGTTAGCTTTTACAGCTTCATCACTTCGCCCAATGATAGACGCTAATAAGCGTATTGAAAAGCAACAAAATATTTTGTATGCAATGGGAGTAAATGAAAATGATGAAAGTAGCGCAATCTTTGTGTCAAAAGAAAAGGTAGCTGAAGAGTTTTCTAAATATATTAAAAAGCAATTAGTTATTGAAGGTGATAATACTACTGAAAATGCTAAAGCTTATTTAATAGATGTTAAAAAAGAACAAACAGCTGCTAAAGCTGGTAAGGTAAGAAAATTGCCTTTGTTTATTGGAGAAAAAGATGGTAAAACGTTTTATATAGCACCAATTAGAGGAAAAGGTCTTTGGGACGCTATATGGGGTTACGTTGCTATGGATAAGGATATGGTAGTTCAAGGTGCATTCTTTGATCACAAAGGAGAAACACCAGGTTTAGGAGCTAACATTAAGCAACGCTATTTTATGGATGATTTCATCGGAGAAAATTTAAAAAGTAATGGTTCTTTCAAAGGAATTACTGTTTCTAAATCAAATAATGACCCGAAGAACGAAGATAAAAATGATAACGAGGTAGATGCAATTGCAGGAGCAACTATTACTGGAGACGGTGTTGCAGCAATGATTAAATCTGAACTAGGTTTATACGTACCTTACTTTAAAACATTAAAATAATTATGGGACTTTTATCAAAAAAAGACGCAGCATTAATTACTGACCCATTAGCAGATAATAATCCAATTACAATTCAAGTATTGGGTATATGTTCAGCATTAGCAATTACTGCTGAATTACAAGCATCTATTGTAATGTCAGTATCTGTATTGTTTGTATTAGGAATAGGAAATGTTGTAATTTCTTTATTAAGAAATATTATTCCTTCAAAAATTAGAATTATTGTACAGTTAATCGTAGTAGCAGCTTTAGTAATTATAGTTGATCAAGTATTAAAAGCTTTTGCTTATGAATTAAGTAAAACACTTTCGGTATTCGTAGGGTTAATTATTACGAACTGTATTATTATGGGACGTTTTGAAGCTTTTGCTTTAGGAAACGGGCCTTGGAGATCATTCTTAGATGGAATTGGAAATGCTTTAGGATATGCAGTGATTTTAATTGCTGTAGGTTTCTTCAGAGAATTGTTAGGTTCAGGTACTCTGCTAGGATTTAAAGTATTAGGAGACCCAATTGAAAAAACTGGATTATATTCTATTGGATACGAAAATAACGGATTTATGTTATTATCACCAATGGCATTAATTGTTGTAGGTATTATTATTTGGGTACAACGTAGTAGAAACAAAGCATTAATCGAGGATTAAATCCTCTTCAATATCTCTTCAATTTTTAGAGATAATTTGATAGAGGGAAAAATATAAAATATGGAACATTTAGAATTATTTTTCAAGTCGATATTTATTGATAATATGGTATTTGCTACGTTCTTAGGAATGTGTTCTTACTTAGCTGTATCTAAAAAAGTATCAACAGCGGTAGGTTTAGGAGCTGCAGTTATATTTGTATTAGCGGTTACAGTACCTATTAACTGGTTATTAGATCAATATTTATTGCAACCAGGAGCATTATCTTGGTTAGGAGCTGAATATGCAGATTATGATTTAAGTTTCTTATCATTTATCATGTTTATTGCAACAATTGCAACAATGGTACAATTGGTAGAAATTATTGTAGAAAAGTTCGCACCTGCTTTATATAACTCTTTAGGTATTTTCTTACCGTTAATTGCTGTAAACTGTGCAATTTTAGGAGGGTCTTTATTTATGCAATCTCGTGAAATTCCTACATTAGGATTATCATTAACATATGGAGTAGGGTCTGGTATCGGATGGTTTTTAGCAATTTTAGCTATTGCTGCTATTCGTGAAAAAATTAGATACTCATCGGTACCACCAGCATTAAGAGGATTAGGAATTACTTTTATTATAACTGGTTTAATGGCAATTGGATTTATGAGTTTTGGTGGAATGTTAACAGGAGGAGATGAAGAAAAGAAAGAAGAAGCACCTAAAGCTGAAATTAAGAAAGAAGATTTAGAAAAAGCAAAGAAAGAAGCTGAAGCTAAATTAGCTGATAACACTAAAAAAATTACAGAATAATGATGTTTTTGGAAGTAAGTACTGGAGGTACAGTAGCTGTAACTGTAGTAGCATTCTTAGGAATTGTATTAGTTTTAGTAGGGTTGTTATTATTTGTAAAGCAAAAATTAGCACCATCAGGACCAGTAAAAATTACAATTAATGGTGATAAGACAATTGAAGTTGCTTCTGGAGCTACATTGTTAACAACCTTAGGAAACGAAAAGATTTTCTTACCATCAGCTTGTGGTGGAGGTGGATCTTGTGTACAATGTGAGTGTCATGTAAATGCAGGTGGAGGTGAAGCCTTACCAACTGAAACACCTCACTTTACACGTAAAGAATTACAACACGGTATCCGTTTAGCATGTCAGGTTAAAGTAAAACAAGACATGGATATTTCTATTCCAGAAGAAATTTTTGGAATTAAGAAATGGGAGGCAACAGTTGTACGTAACTATAATGTTGCAACTTTTATTAAGGAATTTGTAGTTGAAATTCCTGAGGAAATGGACTATAAAGCTGGAGGTTATATTCAAATTGAAATTCCTCAATGTGAAATTAAATATTCAGACATGGATATTTCAGCACATCCTTCAGATCATCCAGGAGAACCTGATAAATTTAAAGCTGATTGGGAGAAGTTTGGATTGTGGCCATTGGTAATGAAGAATACTGAAATAGTAGAAAGAGCATATTCTATGGCTTCTTATCCTGCCGAAGGAAGAGAAATTATGTTAAATGTTCGTGTAGCAACACCTCCTTTTGACCGTGCTAAAGGCGGATGGATGGATGTTAATCCAGGTGTAGCTTCTTCATATATTTTTAATCAAAAACCAGGAGATAAAGTAACTATTTCAGGACCTTATGGAGAGTTCTTCATAAATGAATCTGAAGCAGAAATGTTATATGTTGGAGGTGGAGCTGGTATGGCACCAATGCGTTCACATATTTATCATTTATTTAGAACTTTAAAAACAGGTAGAAAAGTAACTTATTGGTACGGAGGTCGTTCTAAAGCTGAGTTGTTTTATATTCACTACTTTAGAGCATTAGAAAAAGATTTTCCAAACTTTAAATTCTACTTGGCATTATCAGAACCATTAGAACAAGATAATTGGAAGCCTAAAACAGATATTAATGATGAGGCAGGAGACGGTTTTGTTGGTTTTATTCACCAAGTTGTAATAGACCAATATTTATCTAAGCATGATAGTCCTGAAGATTTAGAATTATATTTCTGTGGTCCACCACTAATGAATAAAGCAGTACAAAAAATGGGTGAAGATTTTGGTCTTGATGATGAAAACATCAGATTTGATGATTTTGGAGGATAGAAACTTTTAACCTTTTAATATATAAAACCGAGCAATTTGCTCGGTTTTTTGTTAATAATAAAAGGGCATAGGATGGTAAATATTAATTCTTATTGAAAAATTATTATATTTATAAAAATCAGTTAAAATATGGGGGCATTATTTTTAGGATTTGTATTGAGTGTTTTTAGTTTATTCTTATTACTCATCAATTCAATATTATTTGTAAGCAAAGTAAAAAAAATCAATAATTCTACATATAGTTATGTAGCAACCTATTTGGTAATATTATTTATAGTAGAGTTGTTTTGTAATACAATTGGTTATTTATATCCAGGTCAAAACTTTTATTTATCGCATTTCTATTTCAATGCACAATTCATTTTATTGAGTATCGTTTTTTATCGCTTATTCAAGAGTCAAAAACTAAAAAAACTAGTTATTTTGAATTATGTAATAGTAACTCTTATAATACTTGGAATGTATATTTACAATAACCAATTATTTTGGCAATTCAATTTATTTGAAATAGCTATGACTTCTGTATTACTAATTATTTATGCGTTAATTCATTTGAGTAATACAATGGGTACTAAGAAAAAATACTTTTACCTGTCTGTAGGTATGATATTGTATCTTTTATGTAGTTCTTTAATATTTTTGTTTGGAAATTATGAATTAGTTTTTATTGAAGACCCTTATATAGATATTTGGATTTTTAACACCTTATTTTACATCGTTTATCAAGTGTTTATTTTTGTTGAATGGAATTATATAAATAAGAATGGTTTAGATGATTAATAATCAGAAAGATTTGTTTTTGATTGTAGCCTATGCAATCATGTTTTTGTTTATTTTTTTAATAGCAATCATTGTTTTTATACTTAAATCTAGAAAGGATAGAATTAACATTGAAGAGAAAAAGAAAGAAATAGAATTAATTGCGAAGCAAAAAACTATTCTACTTAAAGAAATTCACCATAGAGTTAAAAACAACTTACAATTAATTTCAGGACTCTTGTATTTGCAATCAGTTAAACACAAAAATGATGAAGTATCAGCAATGATAGATGAGTCTCAAAAACATATAAATTCGATTGCTTTAGTTCATGAAATGTTATATAAAGATGATACTATTTCGTTAGTTTCAATGGAAAAGTATTTAAAAGAACTAGGAACTCAATTACTACAAGTTTCATCTCAAAAAAAAATAACTTATAAGTTAAATATTATAGATGTTTCTTTACCTGTAGATTATGCAACAACCCTTGGATTGATAGTAAATGAATTGATAACTAATTCATTAAAATATGCTCTAACTTCTCAAAACGGAATTGTAAAATTGTCATTAAAAGAGATTCATAAAAATGAGTATTTATTTAAGTATTCTGATAATGGTAGCGGTTATATAGCTAAAAAAGATAATAATAATTCACTTGGTCAGAGATTGATAAAAATGCTAGCTGAAGAAATAGAAGCCGATTTAAAAATTGAAAATGAAAAAGGATTGACTTATATTTTTAACTTTAAAATAGATTAATTGGAAGCACCTATAAAAGTATACATAGTTGAAGATATTGCTATATCAAGAATGTCATTAGAAACAATGTTGTTAGAAAATAACTATATCGTATCTGGTTCAGCTGCTAAAGCAGAAGTTGCTTGGATTGATATTCAACAAACAAAACCAAATTTAATTTTATTAGATATTAATTTATCAGGAGATAAAAATGGTATTTGGTTGGCTCAAAAGGTTAGAGAAAATTTTAAAATTCCAATAGTTTATTTAACTGCTTATGGAGATCAACAAACGTTAAAAGAAGTATTAGAAACAAAGCCTAATGGTTATTTAATGAAGCCTTATCAAGAGGCAACATTATTAACAACAATTACTATTGCATTAAATAATTTTTTAGAAAGTGAAAAAGAAAGAGAGGTATTTAAAGAAAACAATGATTCTGATGTTTTTATCTTCATAAAAGATAGATCTATGAAAGTAAAAATAAATATCAATGATATTTATTATATAAAATCTGATGGAAACTATTTAGAAATTAAGTTAAAAGAAAAAAAATATGTTGTAAGAAATAAATTAATGGAATTTAAAAAACAACTACCTCATACTATATTCTTTCAAAGTCACCAAAGGTACCTAGTAAACATAAATAAAATTAAGGTGGTTGGAAAAGATTATGTTTCTATAAATGATGAAAATATTCCACTTTCTTTAAAATATAAAAAAGAAGTAGAGCAAGTATTAATCGTTAAATAGTACTCTTTATTTCAAATGTATGTAAGTCTTATAAAATGAGGCTATATAAGAATATTAATAATTATTGTATTCAACTTCACAAAAAACACTCCAATCTTCACAAATAATTTATAAAAATATTTAAGCGAAGCATATTTGTTTTTTAATTAAAACATAAATGCGGTCTAAACAAAAATTAAACATGCTGTTTTTTTTACTAATGATTAGTGGATTAAAAGCACAACAAGCAATTATTAGTTCTGGAGGTAGTGTTAAGAGTAGTAATGGAAGCTTAAGTTATACGATTGGAAGCTTTGCTTATCAAACATATTCAAATGCAAACGGTTCTATAACTGAGGGAGTACAACAACCTTTTGAAATATCGACAGTTTTAGGAATCGATTTAGAGGAGGTTAAGCTGCAATTAAAAGCATTTCCAAACCCGACTATTGAAAATCTTACTCTTAGCGTTGGGAATTATATAAATGAAAATTTAAGTTATAAACTTTATGATATCCAAGGAAAATTCATACAGCAAGAAGATTTTGAAACTAACAAAACAGTGATTAGTATGTTGAATTTACCAGCAGGTGCTTATTTATTAAGTGTATATGACAAAAATAGATTAATGAAGATATTTAAAATAATTAAAAATTAAATACATGAAGAAATTTTTCTCCTTATTAATAGCAATAATAATTACAAGTAGTGTATTTGGGCAAACTCCAGATCAAATAAGTTACCAAGCAGTAATAAGAGATGCAACTAATGCATTAATTAAAGAGCAATCAATAGGTGTACAAATAAGTATATTAAAAGGTAGTATTAACGGTTCTGCTGTATATTCAGAAACACAAACACCTTTAACTAATAAAAATGGTTTAATTAGCTTAGAAATAGGAAA
The DNA here is from genome assembly GCF_964512825.1 of Tenacibaculum halocynthiae. Taxonomy (NCBI): domain Bacteria; kingdom Pseudomonadati; phylum Bacteroidota; class Flavobacteriia; order Flavobacteriales; family Flavobacteriaceae; genus Tenacibaculum; species Tenacibaculum halocynthiae. Next base: position 156,902 of record NZ_CAZELG010000040.1, read on the forward strand.
AGGTATAAATGTTACAGGCAAGTTTAATTCTATAGATTGGTCTAGTGATACTTTTTTTATTAAAACTGAAATAGATCCAGTAGGAGGTACGAATTATAAGATTACAGGTACTAGTCAATTAATGAGTGTTCCTTATGCCTTGCATGCCAAAACTGCTAGTAATTTCTCAGGTACTATTAAAGAAAGTCAAATATCAGATTTAAAACATACAATTGATACAAATACACAGTTAAGTGAAGCAGAAGTAGATTCTTTTGTAGATAATAATGGATATTTGAAAACTGAAGTTGATGGAAGTATAACTAATGAAATCCAAGATTTATCGTTAGTTGGAAGTAAGTTGAAAATCACTAAAAATGGAACAGCTACAACAATAGATTTAAGTGGTTATTTAGATAATACAGATACACAACTAACCGAATCACAAGTAGATGCTTTTACAAACAATAATGGGTATTTAAAAACAGAAGTTGATGGAAGTATAACTAATGAAATCCAAGATTTATCGTTAGTTGGAAATAAGTTGAAAATCACTAAAAATGGAACAGCTACAACAATAGATTTAAGTGGGTATCTAGATAATACAGATACACAACTAACCGAAACACAAGTAGATGCTTTTGTAGATAATAATGGGTATTTAAAAACAGAAGTTGATGGAAGTATAACTAATGAAATCCAAGATTTATCGTTAGTTGGAAATAAGTTGAAAATCACTAAAAATGGAACAGCTACAATAATAGATTTAAGTAGGTATCTAGATAATACAGATACGCAATTAACAGAATCACAAGTAGATGCTTTTACAAACAATAATGGGTATTTAAAAACAGAAGTTGATGGTAGTGTAACTAATGAGATACAAGATTTGTCGCTTGTTGGAAATAAATTAAAAATTACTAAAAATGGAACAGCTACAACAATAGATTTAAGTAAATATTTAGATAATACAAATACACAATTAACAGAATCACAAGTAGATGCTTTTGCAAATAATAATGGGTATTTAAAAACAGAAGTTGATGGTAGTGTAACGAATGAAATACAAGATTTATCATTAGTTGGAAATAAATTAAAGATTACTAACAATGAATCTGCAGTAACAATAGATTTAAGTAAATTTTTAGACAATACTAACACACAATTAACTGAATCACAAGTAGATGTCTTTGCAAACAACAATGGGTATTTACAAACAGAAGTTGATGGTAGTTTAACTAATGAAATTCAAGATTTATCATTAGTTGATAATAATTTAAAAATTACTAATAATAGTTCAGCAACTACAGTAGATTTAAGTAAGTACTCTGAATTGCCAACCCAATCTGGAAATTCAGGAAAAGTTTTAACTACTGATGGTACTTCATCTTCATGGAGCGCTCCAGCTAAACCTTCTCTTACTGAGGTGCTAACTAAAAGTAGTGATGCAGGCACAAAAACAATTACTAATGTGAGTAAATTAGGTGTTGGAACTTCAACCGTAACTTCAGGAGCAGCAGTAGAGATCAACTCAACAACGGGAGGTCTTCTTTTACCTCGTTTAACTACTGCTGAAAGAGATGCATTAGCTAAAAACCCTGGATTGATTATTTTTAATAAAGAAACAGGTAAGTTTCAAGGATATCAAGGGTTTCCAGAATCTGAACTATTTATTAATCATAATACATTTATAGGAAATTTAACTTTTTCGGGACAATCATTTACAGCTACAGAGACTGGCAATTTCACAAAATTAGTTTTGAACTTCCAGGCAGCAGTAACCGGAGGGACATTAAAAATATATAGTGGTAATACTGTAACGGGTACTCCAATACATACACAATCATATACAGTAGGAGCTGGAGAACAAGAAATTGTACTATCTAATGCAATAAATGTAGTATCTGGTCAGCAATACACTGTTTTTGTAAATACTACTTGTGCGTATTACCCATTTGCTACATATGCCGGAGGTACAGCTTTTACTGTTAATCTTGCATTTCCAGGGGATTTATGGATGAAAGTAAAGTTTGGAAAATCATTATGGGTAGATTTACATTAAAATAAAATTAAAGCTATTAAAAACCGACGCTTATGCGTTGGTTTTTTACATTTAGAAGCTATTTAATGTCGTTCGGAAAGTTTTGTGGATATTCTATGTGATTTTTTAGAATCTTAGCAGAAGATTAAAATCACCCATTTTGGGTGATTTGGAATATTAGTTAAAGTAATACTTTTGAAAAAATAATAATAATGAATTGTCCAAACTGCCAATCAATAATAGTTAATCGTAAAAAGAGAAGTGTCTTTCAAAAAATTATTTTGCCAAACAGCAAAAAATTAAAATGTTTTAGTTGTGCTACAGTGTTTTTTTATTTTCCTTTTTTTGGAAAATCTATCGTTCCATATAAAACTAAAATAAATAAGCAAATTAGTAATCAAAATATTTAGGCTCATTTTTTATAAAAACAGGAACCCCCCCTTCTATTAAAGTTCTTTTTTTAGTTATATTTATGAGGCTACCCAACTTCATAAACAAAACCATCATGGAATGTCCTAAATGTAACTCTAAATTGATTAAAAAGGTTAAAAGAACTACACTTCAAAAAACTTTATTTCTACCAAAATTATATAAATGTCATTCTTGTAAAAAAATATTTTCAAGAATTTCATTCATAAATGCTCTTCATATTGTATAGGTATACATACTAGAGATTTCCTTTTCTAAATATAGAAACCGTACCTTTGTCAAAATTTTCTATAAATGATCTCTTTTCAAGATTTAGATTTATCAAATCCACTAAGAAATTCCATTGAAGACTTAGGATTTATCAACCCAACACCAATACAAGAACAAGCTTTTTCGGTTGTTCGTTCTGGTAAAGATGTAGTAGGTATTGCGCAAACAGGTACAGGAAAAACATTTGCCTACATGTTACCCATTTTAAGGGATTTAAAGTTTTCTAAACAGCAGCACCCTAGAATATTAGTGTTAGTACCTACAAGAGAATTAGTAGTTCAGGTGGTAGATGAAATTGAAAAGCTAGCAAAGTATATAAACTTACGTGTTTTAGGAGTTTATGGTGGTGTAAATTTAAATCGTCATAAAGAAGCAGTTTTACAAGGAACTGATATTATAGTTGCAACACCAGGTCGTTTATATGATTTGGCAATAAGCAGAGTGTTGAAACTAAAATCTATTCAAAAAGTAGTTATAGATGAAGTAGATGTAATGTTAGATTTAGGCTTTCGTTTTCAATTGTTGAATATTTTTGAATTATTACCAGTAAGACGTCAAAATGTAATGTTTTCAGCAACAATGACTGAAGATGTTGAAGCGTTAATAGACGATTACTTTGTTGGGCCTAAAAAAATAGCAATTGCAGTAAGTGGAACACCCCTAGATAATATAGAGCAAGTAGCTTATAATGTACCTAATTTTTACACTAAAATTAATTTATTGTTGGAGTTACTATTCGATAAAAATGAATTTGGTAAAGTGTTAATTTTTGCTCCAAATAAGAGGAATGCTGACAGGATATTTAATTTAGTTGAAGATGAATTTCCAAATCAATCTTGTGTAATACACTCTAATAAAACTCAAAATTACCGTTTACGATCAATTGAAGAATTTAATAATGGAAATCATAGGATTTTAATCGCTACTGATGTGATAGCTAGAGGGTTAGATTTAAATGAGATTACTCATGTAATTAATTTTAATCCAACTCAATACCCTGAAAACTATATGCATAGAATTGGTCGTACAGGTCGTGCTGAGCGTAAAGGGAAGTCTATTTTATTTGCAACTGAAAATGAACAAAAGGTAAAGTTAGCGATAGAAGAACTGATGGATTATAAAATACCACTAGTTGAAATTCCTGAACAAGTAGTAATATCTAAAGAATTAACTGAAGAAGAAAGACCAAGTGAAGATAGAGATCAGTCAAAAAATAGAACCTCACAAGAGTATGTTCCAGGTCCTGCTTTTCATGAAAAGAAGGAAAAAAATAAGAAAGTCAATTTAGGGGGGTCTTATAGAAGGGAAATAGTAAAAAAATATAAGAAACCTAAAACGAGAGGGGATAAGAATTACAATAAGCGCAATAAGAAAAAATAAAAATGCAAAGACTTACCGAGCAAGAATTGCACAATTTAGGGATGAATATTGTAGGGAAAAAACTACAAGAAAAAGGGTATGAATTTGTTGCAATTAATAGCACTTTAAAAAAACATCCTCAATTTGTATTGTTTAAAAAAGGAGAGCCAACAATCTTTGTATTAGTAAACGTAACTCAAAACATACAAAACCCAGAAGACTACGATGTTTTATGGATGGAAACATTTAAAGAGCATGCAAAAAAGCAAAATGCGAAAATATGGTATGCAGGTATAGGAATAGCAAATGCTGAAAGTGTTGACTTGCCAGTGTTTAAAAACCAACCATATTATGTTGCTTTTAATGATTTTTTAACCATTTTATAATAATTTATTAGAACTATTTATAAGTATTCCAAAACCAATTATAATTAATTCTATACCATTTATACATTTTTTTTAATTTAATATTAGAAAACACCTGATTATATTGATAATCAGGTGTTTATGTTTTATTTTTGCAATAGGGAAATTAATTAATAAACATTACAATGAAAAAAACATTACTTAAGGGGATTCAAAACTTTATTAAAAACTTATTATTGGTTTTAAGAGAATTTGGCAAAGGAGCTGGATACGCTATAAACCACTAAACAATAAAGATATTTTGAAGAAGAGACACTCGTTTTAAGATAAAGCGAGTGTTTTTTTATTTACTTAATTTAAAGTGTTTTATTTATTCAATTTCTTCCATAATTTTATTTTATAATACTTATATGTTTTTTAAACTAAATCATAAAGGGGGAAAACACTCTTGATTGTCAGTTGGTTATGTTTTATATTTACCATGGGAAAAATTAATAAATTAACTAACAATGAAAAAAAGATTACTTAAGGGGATTCAAAAAATTTTAAAAAACATGTTATTGGTATTAGCAGAATTTGGCAAGGGCGCTGGATATGCTATAAATCATTAAGCAAAATTTTTTTGAATAGAAAACACTCGTTTTAAGATAAAGCGAGTGTTTTTTTTGTTAGTTTTATAAAATGAATGAATTACTAGAAGAGGTTAGAGGTTGTGATATTTGTGAAAATTATATTACACCTAGGCCAGTAGTTTTTGCAAATGAGAAATCTAAAATATTAATTATTGGGCAAGCACCTGGAACAAGAGTTCATGCTTCTGGTATCCCTTGGGACGATGCTAGTGGAAAACAACTCAGAAAATGGTTAGACGTTACTAATGATCAATTTTATAATGTAGATAATTTTGGAATCATTCCTATGGGATTTTGTTATCCTGGTAAAGGAAAAACGGGAGATTTACCGCCTAGAAAAGAATGTGCTCCACAATGGCATAAATTATTGTTAAATAAAATGCCAAATGTAGAGCTAGTATTATTAATAGGAATGTATGCTCAAAAATATTATTTAAAAGATAAAGCTGAAAAAACGTTAACCAATACAGTTAGTAATTATCAAAAATATCTTCCAAATTATTTTGTATTACCACATCCATCTCCTAGAAATCGTTTCTGGTTAACTAAAAATCCTTGGTTTGAAAAAAATATTCTCCCTGAACTTAAAAATCAAATAAATAAATTACTTTAATGAGCTTCTAACCAATTATCTCCAATACCAATTTCAACATCTAAAGGAACAGATAATTTAAAAGCATTCTCCATTTCTTCCTTTATTATAGGTTTTATGACCTCTAATTCATCTTTATGAGCATCAAAAACTAGTTCATCATGCACTTGAAGTAACATTTTAGAAGTAAAGTTCTCTTGCTTAAAACGGTTGTGGATATTAATCATTGCTAGTTTAATAATGTCAGCTGCACTACCTTGAATAGGTGCATTTACGGCATTTCGTTCAGCAGCACCACGCACAATGGCATTACGAGAATTTATGTCCTTTAAGTAACGTCTTCTTTCTAAAATAGTTTCTACATATCCATGTTCACGAGCAAAATCTACTTGCTTAGAAATATAATTACGTAATTTAGGATACGTTTCATAGTAAGCATCAATTAAAGATTTAGCTTCTTTTCTACTTAAAGATGTTTGATTACTTAATCCAAATGCAGAAACACCATAGATAATTCCAAAATTTACTGTTTTAGCATTACTACGTTGTTCTCGAGTTACCTCTTCTATAGGTACATTAAATACTTTTGAAGCAGTTGAAGCATGAATGTCTTCACCATCTTTAAAAGCTTTAATCATTGTTTCCTCTTCGCTTAAAGCAGCAATAATACGTAACTCTATTTGACTATAATCAGCAGCTAATAATACATGGTTTTTATCTTTTGGAATAAAAGCTTTACGTACTTCTTGTCCTCTTTTAGTTCTAATTGGAATATTTTGTAAGTTAGGATTGTTAGAACTTAGTCTTCCTGTAGCTGCCACTGCTTGTGCGTATACTGTATGAACCCTTTTTGTTTTCGGATTAACTTCATTTGGTAATGCATCAACATAAGTGCTTTGTAGTTTTTTATATTGACGATATAATAAAATGTCTTCTATTATTTTATGGTCTTTAGCTAAGTTTGATAATACATCTTCAGCTGTTGAATATTGACCAGTTTTAGTTTTTTTAGGTTTGTCAACTAGTTTCATGTTTTCAAATAAAACAATTCCTAGTTGTTTTGGAGAACCAATATTGAACTCTTCACCAGCTTGTTCAAAAATTCGTTTTTCTAATTCTTGAATGTCATTTGTTAACTCAGTTGATAAACAATTTAAAAAATCAATATTTAAATTAATACCTTCAATTTCCACGGCGGTTAAAACGGACACTAAAGGGATTTCAACATCATTAAATAACTTTGTTACGTTGCCACTTTCTAATTCTTTAGTAAAATGCTTTTTAAGTTGTAAAGTAATATCAGCATCTTCTACAGCATATTCACTTTGCTTTGAAAGTTCAACTTGACGCATAGAAAGTTGGTTTTTTCCTTTTTTACCAATTAATTCAGTAATAGAAACTGGTTGGTAATTTAAATAGGTTTCAGAAAGTATATCCATATTATGACGCATATCTGGATTTATCAAATAATGTGCAATCATAGTATCAAACAATTTTCCTTTTACTGGAATGTTATAATTTGATAAAACTTTAATATCATATTTTAAATTATGACCAATTTTCTCGATTTTTTCGTTTTCAAAGAAAGGTAAAAACTCTTCAATAATAGTTTGAGTTTCTTCCTGGTTTTCTGGAAAAGTTATATAATATCCTTTTCCAACTTCCCAAGAAAAAGAAATACCAATTAATTCTACTTCTAAAGATTTTAAACCAGTAGTTTCAGTATCAAAACACACTGAAGTTTGTTGTTTAAGTTTTTTAAGTAATAATTTTCTGCTTAACGGAGTATTTACTAATTGATAAAGATGGTTAGTGTTTTCAATCGTTTTAAATCCGTTAATATTGTTTTCTTCAGAAACTGTTCCACTTCCAGGTGTAGTAAATAAATCGAATTGTTGATTATCAGTTGTTTGTGGAGTTTTTGTAGTGGTGGTTTCTGTTTGACTTTTCGTCTCGACAGAAATATTATAAGTTTTTTTTAAGTTTTCAACTAATCTTCTAAACTCCAATTCACTAAATATTTCTGTAGTTTTTTCAAAATTAGGTTGCTCAAAAATAAGTTTATCCTCTTCTAAATCAACAGGAACATCTAGCATAATAGTAGCTAGTTGTTTTGAAAGTAAGCCTAATTCTTGATTAGCTTCTACCTTTTCTTTCATTTTACCCTTTAGCTGATCAATATTTTCAAATAAGCCTTCCATACTACCATAAGCCGCAAGGAATTTTTTTGCTGTTTTATCTCCAACTCCAGGTAATCCAGGAATGTTGTCAACTGCATCCCCCATCATTCCTAAATAATCAATAACTTGTTCAGGGTGTTCAACTCCAAATTTGTCTTTAACTTCTTCAACTCCCCATTTTTCATATCCATTTCCCATTCTAGGTGGTTTGTACATGAAAATATGTTCAGAAACAAGTTGCGCAAAATCCTTATCTGGCGTAACCATGTAAGTTTCTAAACCAGCTTTTTCAGCTTTTTTGGCAAGAGTTCCTATAATATCATCAGCTTCATATCCAGTTTTTACAATAGCAGGGATGTTCATGGCTTCTAATATTTTTTCAATATAAGGAACTGCTATTTTTATTGCTTCAGGCGTTTCTTGTCTGTTGGCTTTGTATTCAGGAAAAGCTTCTACTCTATCAACACTTCCTCCTTTATCAAAACAAACAGCTAAATAGTCAGGTTTCTCTCTTTTTATTACATCTAAAAGAGAATTTGTAAAGCCTAAAACTGCTGAAGTGTCTAGCCCTTTTGAATTTATCCTTGGGTTTTTGATAAATGCATAATATCCTCTAAAAATTAAAGCGTATGCATCCAGTAAAAAAAGTCGTTTTCTATTTGCCATGTTGTTATATAAAAGCTATTGAAATATCTTAATTGTTTAGAAATAAATCTAAAGTAAATGTCACATTTAACTAAGCAGTAAAGCTACGAAACTTTAACAAGATGTTAAAAATTGATTTTTAGTTTTACCACTATCTTTACATTCTTCTAAAATTAGATATATGCCTCGTTGGATTTCCTTCTTAATTATTGCTTCTTTAATAATTATTGTTTTTGAAGCTTATGCTTTTCAAGCAATTAAAATGCTAACTAAAAATAAAATGATCAGGTATGGATGGTTATTTGTAGGTGCCTTAGCATATATTAATTTTTTTTATGTAATTTTTTCTACAGACAGAAGCTCGGGGCAAACTCGCCAATTTCAATGGGCAGTAGGTTTTTTGTTGTTAATTTTATTACCAAAATTGATAATGATTCTTTTTATGTTAGGGGAAGATATAGTAAGGTTGATAAAAAAGGGGATTTCTTATTTTTCATATGAAGAAACAAAAGTATTAGTAGGTAGAAGAAAATTTATAGCTCAATTAGCATTAGGTTTAGCTGCAATTCCATTTGCAAGTTTATTGTATGGGATTTTTAAAGGGAAATATAATTATAAGGTATTAAAATATGAATTAAGTTTTGATGATTTACCTGAAGCTTTTGATGGCTTTACAATAACACAAATAACAGATATTCATTCTGGAAGTTTTGATAACAAAGAAAAAATTGAATATGCCGTTGATTTAGTTAATAAACAACAGTCAGATGTTATTTTATTTACAGGTGATATAGTAAATAATTTTGCACATGAAATGGATGATTGGATTCCTGTTTTTTCTCAACTTAAAGCTCCAATGGGAAAATATTCAATTTTAGGAAATCATGATTATGGTGATTATTCAAAGTGGAAAAATAAAGATGATAAAAAAGAGAATTTTGAAGCAATTAAAAATATTCATCCAAAAATAGGGTTTGATTTATTGCTAAATGAGCATAGATATATAGAAAAAGGCGGACAAAAAATAGCACTAGTTGGAGTTGAAAACTGGGGTAAAGGTTTTAACCAAGCTGGAGATTTAAAAAAGGCGTCTGTAGGAATTGATAAAGAGGATTTTAAAGTTTTAATGAGTCATGATCCAAGCCATTGGGAATACAAAGTAAAAACAGATGATTTTAATTATCAGTTAACATTAAGTGGTCATACTCATGGGTTGCAATTTGGAATTGAAATCCCTGGTTTTTTTAAATGGAGTCCATCTCAATATGTGTACAAACAGTGGGCTGGATTATATGAAGAATTTGGTAGATATGTTAATGTGAATAGAGGTTTTGGATACCATGCTTTTCCTGGTAGAGTTGGTATTTGGCCTGAAATAACTGTTATAGAGTTGAAAAAAGCCTAGCTTTTAGCGTTTTTAATCTTAATTTAAGATTTTAGTGCTAAAAAATTAGTACTTTTAGGCGATTTACAGAAAAAAATTATGTTATATGACAAAATTTGGTGAAATCATAAGTGTTAATAAACCTGTGTTAATTGATTTTTATGCTGATTGGAGTGAGTTTGAACCAAGTATAGACACACTTCGTGATGTTGCTGCTGCTTTAGGAGATAGAGCAAAAGTTATAAAAATAGACATTAGAAAAAATGAGATTTTAGCAGATGCACTTCGTGTAAAGGGAAATCCAACATTTATGATCTATAAAAATGGAGAAATGAAGTGGCGCCAAACTGGAGAGCAAGATGCAAATACGCTTATAGGTTTAGTTCAACAATACGTTTAAGGAATAGCTTTAAAAAGGTATCCTTTCTTAGTATATTCTTCAAGAATTTTTGGTAATGCATAGTAAAGCTTTTCTTTAGCTTTTATACTGTCGTGAAAAACAATTATGCTTCCATTATTGGTGTTTTTTATAACATTTTCAAAACATTCCTCTTTAGATATATTTTTGTCAAAATCTGCTGAAAGAACATCCCACATTATAATTTTATACCCCTTATTTATAAGTTCAGTAGCTTGTGAACGTTTTATTTTACCATACGGTGGGCGAAAAAGCTTTGTGGTAACTTTTTCTTTACTATATTTCTGAATAATTCCCTCAGCTTTCTTTGTATTGTTTATGTAATTTTTTAAGGAGTGTTTCCAGCCATTTAAATGATTAAAAGTGTGATTTCCTATGGTATGACCTTCTTTTAAAATTTGATTAAATACAATAGGGTGCTTTTTAATATTGTCACCAATGCAAAAAAAAGTGGCTTTAGCATTGTGTATTTTTAGTTGATCTAACACAAATTCAGTTACTACTGGAATAGGTCCGTCATCAAAAGTTAAATAAATCTCTTTTTTAGTAGAAGAAAAACACCACGTATATCTTGAAAATAATTTCTTGATTATACGTGGTGTTTTAATTGTGTAAAATTTCAATGCACTAAGGTTTAATAGAGTCTAATTCTTCAGGTAAAGAATCTTGTTCATCACCCATTAAATGCTTAAATAATTTTGCATGATCAATATAGGCTTTAAAAATCTTGTCAGTAAAATCTTTATCTAAATCGTATTGAGTAATTTGTCGCACTATATTCTGGTACATATATAAATTAGTATCAATATTTTCAAAAACTAATTTTTCATCAGCACCTTTAAAGGTAGTGTAATAAATAAGATTTTGTTGAAAAATATCTATTAATGTTTCAGCAGTTTCACGTGCTTTATCTTTATCACCTATTTTGTAATATAATTCAGGATATCCAAGAGAAATACTATAATGGCCAAAATCTTTAATAGGCATTTTGTACAGAGATAAATCTAAAACATCCTTGGCATTAACTGAATCGTTTAATTTTAAAAATTCTTCTGATAAACGCATTAAGTTATTACGTAATGATATAGCATTTCGCTTACTTTGTTCGTCTAAGTATATTTTTCCATTATTAATAGTCTTCCAGTCCCATTTTTTTACATTAGCATACATCTTTTCAGGATCAATTCTTCCCATATCAAACATAGATTTTCCTTTGTTAGAAGTCTTTATAGGTACTAACTTATAAGACATACCATCTAATTGTAAATAATCTTTCAACCAAATATATTCTTCATCAGCATTTGCACCTCCAGTGAAATAAATTGGACGTTTCCAATCAAAGTTATTCAAGATGTCAAGCATTAAAATTCGGTTTTTAGCAATGCCTTGTCTGTCAATAGTAATATCAATGTAGTCTACTATTTTAGTAGCGTCTTTTTGTGCAACTAAACCAGTTTTTAATACATTTTCTTTATTTACTGGAATACGAATTCTATTAGTTGGGTAAAACTTTTCTTTTACATTATTTTCTTCATCAATATAATAAGTAACTTTATTGTCACTTTCAATCCAACGCATAAAGTTTTTTATAGACATAATAGAGTCTTTAAATCTAGGATGCGGAATATGGTACGCTAAATCTAAAGTTCCATATTTGTATTGATCATGTGTTAATGTTGAAGGAATAGGATCAGCATCGTATGTTTTCTTTTTCATTTGGTCAATGTACCAATCTGTTTGAAAAAGACTAGTATTAACAATCTTTATATCTGGACGAATACCTTCTACTTGTTGCATGTACCATAAAGGGAATGTATCATTATCACCAATAGTAAAAATAATTGCATTTGGATCACAACTTTCTAAATATGTCTGTGCATTTAGTTGTGCTACAAAACGATCTCCTCTATCATGATCATCCCAGTTTTGAGCACCCATTAATACAGGAACTGCTAATAATGAAACTACAGAAACAGCAATTGCTACAGTTTGTTTGTTTGCATACTTTTTAAAGTAATCATATAATGCAAGTACACCGAAACCAATCCAGATAGCAAATACGTAAAAAGAACCTACTACTGCATAATCACGTTCACGAGGTTCAAAAGGTTTAGGGTTTGTGTAAAATATAATTGCAAAACCAGTAAAAACAAAAAATAAAGTTAAGGCATATAAGTTTTTCTTGTCTTTGTTTATTTGATAAAGTAACCCTATAAAACCTAATATAAGAGGTAGAAAAAAGTAAGTGTTCCTACCTTTATTATTTTTAATTACTTCAGGGAGATTTTGTTGAGATCCAAGTCGCATTTCATCAATAAAATTAATACCACTTAGCCAGTTACCATTTTCAAAATCTAAATGACCTTGAATATCGTTTTGACGTCCAACAAAATTCCACATAAAATAACGCCCATACATATAACCAAACTGGTAATCTACCATGAATTTTATATTTTCAAGGAATGTTGGTCTTCTTTTACTACGAGCTGGAATACCAGCAATTCTTTTATAATGTTTTTCAGAACCTGGGTCAACCATCCTAGGGATAAAACCTTTATGTTTATCAGAATAGTTAGGTATTACGTTTTTGTATTTATTTACAATTTCATATTTACCATTTCTTTTCTCATATTTTGGTTTGTCATCTTTAAAAGGCTGACTAGCGTCTTGTTCTCTGTTATAAGTTATAGAATAATATTTATCATAAAAAACATTAGCATCACCATATTGTTCACGATTGTAATAAGCTAAAAGTTCACGAGCACTTGATGGGTTGTTTTCATTAATAACAGTATCAGCATTAGCACGTATAGGTAACATTAGCCATGATGAAAAACCAATCATTATAAATAGAACAGATAGTATTAATGTATTACCTGTAATTAAATTCTTTTTACGAGTATAGTTTAATCCGAAATAAAACAATCCTATTAAAATAATACCAGCAATGATAGTTCCAGAATTATAAGGTAATCCTATTTGGTTTATAAAAAACAGCTCAGAAACACTAAAGAATTTTAATGTGAAAGGGAATAAAAATTTAAAAACAAAAGCTAAAACCAATATTGAAATTACAGTAGCAATTGCAGTGGTTTTTATAGTAATGTTTTTATAAGTTTTAAAGAAGTATAACATTACAATAGAAGGGATAACCAATAGAGATAAAATATGAACTCCAAATGATAACCCAACCACAAAACTTATGATAACTAACCATTTATTACCCCTAGGTAAGTGGATTGCTTCTTCCCATTTTAAACCTAACCAGAATAATAAAGCCATTAAAAAAGATGACATTGCGTATACTTCACCTTCTACAGCACTAAACCAAAAACTATCAGAGAAAGTATAGGCTAAAGCACCTACTAATCCACTACCTAAAACAGCAATCGCTTCGTTTTTGTTAAAATTACCGTTTTTAATTACCATTTTCTTTGCCAAATTGGTAATTGTCCAAAACATGAATAAGATGGTAAAAGCACTAGCTAAACCAGACATGAAGTTAACCATTTTTGCCCATTGACTTGGGTCATTACTGAACATAGCAAAAAATGCCCCTAGCATTTGAAATAATGGTGCACCAGGAGGATGACCAACTTCTAATTTTACGGCTGTTGAAATGTATTCACCACAATCCCAAGAGCTTACTGTAGGTTCAAGAGTTAGGGTATAGGTTATTAACGCCACGGCAAATGAAGCCCATCCTAAAATAGTATTCCATTTTTTGTAGTTAAAATCGTTCATATAATTTTTAATAAGTTGTTGCGAATGTACTAATAACTAGTGTGTTTTAAGTATAGCAAAAATATAATTTTGATTTATTTTTTCAGAATAAAGTTCTGTTAAAAGAAAAAAGTAAAATTTATTTTGTCAAAATAAATTTCTGTTTTATATTTGCACCCGCAATAAGCAATTGGCCTATGGTGTAATGGTAACACACTGGTTTTTGGTACCAATATTCAAGGTTCGAGTCCTTGTAGGCCAACAAAGCTCTTACGAAAGTAAGAGCTTTTTATTTGTGTTTTATTTTAAATCAATAGAACCTTTAATCTTCTTTTTAAGTCAACTTATCTTTGAGATAGCTACCAGTAATCGAAAAACATGTTAAAAAGGTAAGAATCATCATAATTTTGATATTATAAATCAAGGAATTATGAAAAAATTATTACTTTTTATCGTATTTATAGGGCAAGTTACAATAGCTCAGAATTATAATTATCTAGGAACATATTCTTCTAATGGAAAACCAGATTATTTGGAAGCCCCAGGAGATAATGTTTCGGTAGAGACTTTAGAAATGATAAGTAATTCTTTGCCAGAATCATATCCAGTTCCAGATTACAATCCACAATATATAACGGCTGGTTATGATACAAGTATTGAGTTAAATGCACAAGCAGACGTATTTGTTACTTTTGTTTCTGAGGGTGCAGGGTATAGAAATGTATTAGGATTCTATACGTATGATATTAATAACCCTCCTACAACAAAACCAAGTGATGAAGATATCACCATAATTTTTCCTAATGTATCTGCATTAGGAAGTGGAGGAGGACTTCAGGCTGGAGATAAAGTTAAAATTGGAAGTTTTCCCGCAAATACAGGAATTGGTTGGGTGTTAATGGCGAATGCATGGAGTTCAACATATCAAACTGTTGGGTACGGACATTGGACGTTATTTTCTGAACCAAGTTTTAATCCTGAAAGTTCTTCAAGTTTACAATATCATAATGTATTATTGTCTGATCCAGATAACGAAAGAGTGATTTTAGGTTTTGAAGATATTAGAAGGGATTATGGTAGTTGTGATAATGATTTTAATGATGCTATATTTTATGTAACAGCTACTCCTTTTTCAGCATTAAAAACAACTAATGTTGCTGATGTAAGTTCAGCAAGTAATGTTACTTCGTCATATGATGGAGGATTAGAAAGTAATGGTAAATTAGCTCAATTAATAGCAAAAAGAAACCTTGAGAGAAGTAGAAATAAAACGTTTAAAAATCTTAAAGAATTTCAAAAGCCTTTTAATAAATCAAAATTATTAAAAAAAGGAACTAAAACATTAGTAGATTATTTACCTACAACAGGTATGTATGGAAATGAAACTTCAAATGTATCTAGCCCAACAGACCTGATAGGGATAACAAATGCAAAAGAAGTGTTTTCGGTAGATTATTATAATGGTAATGAAAGAGTTTCAGCTGTGTTAGCAACTAGAACAGAAGGTAAAGTATATGATCACTCTAAAGCTATTTGTGATCGTTTAAATAATTCTGAAATTGAAGATGTAAGAACAGTAATTACTAGAGAGCATAAAATTGTAAGTTCAAAAATAAGAAGAGCAAATGGTGTTGTTGAGTATGCTTTAAGTTTTTCAATAAAAACTGAAGATGGTGGAAATGAATTGCATAGTTACTGGAATATAGATAAATACCCGGAAGGAAATTATATGAATTTTCAAGTATGGGGAAGCACATATTCTCAAGTATTTTCAGTAGTAAATCATATTTTAGATTCTTTTATTGAAGAAAAAACGCTGACTAGCAATCCTGAAGAAACATCAATACCAACAGTGTTTGTAAAGTCTGGGAGCTATTCTAATGGAAAAATAACGATAGATATTATTAATAAAAGTAAGAGTAAAGAAGTAGTTTTTGACGGTAATATATATCCAACTGAAACTTCTAATTCATTTAATATGAATACAGCAATAGAGTTGTCAGGAGAATGGAATGAAACTTTAACTATAGAAACTGGAGTGTTGTTTGATATTGGTTTTTCTTTAAGTGTGTCAGGAAACGATCAAATAGATGCATTGTATTTAGCTGATGGACCATGGGGTTTAGATTACTTAAAAGAATACGCAAGTGTAAGTAGGTTTGAAGTAACGAATAATGATGTAACTGATATAGAAGGAATTTATGAGGTGAATAGAGAAATAGAAGTGGAAGGGAAGGTAAAAGGAAATATGAATATTTTTAGACACCTTTTAGCTGGAGATCAAACATTAGATGTTGCTGAGTATGATTATTTATCTTTTACTGTTAATACAAATAAAGATATCGAGATAGTATTAATGCCTGAAGGTTTGGAAGATTGGAATTCTAGGTTACGTTATAAAATAAAAGGAAACTCTAAAGAAACAAAATATGAGATAAATTTTAATGATTTTGTAGATCAGAATGGCGTAAAAGGTGATGTGAAAGATGTTAAAACAATTGTTTTTTCTGTGATAGGAGATTATATTAATGAGGTTGAGTATTCTGTAGGTATTAAAGACGTAGTTTTTAGAAGTGGAGTTGCTTTAGGTGTTCAAGATTTTGCAGACACAGCATCTAATGATAAGCTCTTAAATTACCCGAATCCATTTAAAAATACCACAATGATTAGGTTAAATAGAGAATCATCTTTTGCAAATATTAAGGTTTTTGATTTATTAGGTAGAGTGGTTTATTCAGAAAAAGTACAAACATCATTTAGTAATAGAAAGCAAGTAGTGTTTAACGAGCCAGGATTTACATCAGGAATATATAAATATATGGTAATTGATGATGAAGAAAATAAATATAATGGAACTTTTATAGTAGCTAAATAGTTAAATGAAGCGTTAAAAAAAGTAATTATGATTTTTTAATAAAGTTTGTGTTTTTTAATACAAACTTTATTTTTATATTTGCACTCACAAATTATTGGCCTATGGTGTAATTGGCAACACACCGGTTTTTGGTACCGACATTCAAGGTTCGAGTCCTTGTAGGCCAACTTAAAAGTCTTAACTATATTTTAGTTAAGACTTTTTTTTGTAACAAGTTTTAAAACGAGTCGTCTTCTTTTTAAAACCAAATATTATGAAACGATTTTTAACTGCATTTTTTTGCTTATTTTTAGTTAGTATTAATGCACAAGAAGCAAAATTTAAAAGCTTTTATAAGGCGAATAAAAACAAAACAGCTTTCTCAATAAATTTATCAAGTTCTTTTGCTGGTTCATTTTTTGATGATGAAGATGATGACGAAATTAAAAATCTAATAAAAAAATCAAGTGATTTTAAACTTATGATTTTTGATAAGAATAGAAGCGATGTAGCTAAAGATTTTAAAAGGTTTTCTAGAAGGAATAAATTGAAAACTTTGATAAGGGCTAAGGATAAAGGAGGGAAAGCAGAAATTCTTTTTATAGAAAAAAATAATTTAGTGAGAGAAATTATTATTAAAGCAAGTGCTGATGATGATAAACTTGTTTTGTTGGGGGTTAAAACCAAATTAACAAAAGAAGAGTTAGCTTCAATTATTAGTTCATCAAATAATAAAGATGTTGCTTCCAAATAAAATAAAAAAGGCGGAAAAATTATTTCCGCCTTTTTTTATTGAATTGCCTTTTTTAAACTTTCAATAACCTTTTTACTATTTCCTATATAAATTTCATTGTTTACGATGAAAACAGGGCGTTTTAAGAAAGTGTATTCATCTAAAATATATTGTTTGTAATCAGTTTCTGTTAATGTTTGATTTTTTAAATCCATTTCTCTATACAGTTTTGCTCTTTTATTAAATAACGCTCCAAAACTTCCGCTTAAACTATACATTTCTTCTAGTTGTTTTATAGTAATTGGAGTTGATTTAATTTCTTGTTTTTCAAAACCATCTAAGTTTACTTCTTTTAAAATTCTTCGACAAGTATCACAGGTTTGTAAAAAATAAACTTTCTTCATTTTATGTAAATGTTTAATAATATATTTGAGCTAAAATAAACAGAAAAATGGATACACAATTTGAAGTTCTAAAAAAATCTAGAGAGTTAGTGTTTAATCTTATAGATGGACTAACTATTGAGCAGTTACATAAGATTCCAGAAGGGTTTAATAATAATATAGCTTGGAATGTTGCTCATTTGGTAGTAACTCAACAATTGTTACATTATAAATTATCTGGATTACAGTGTTTAGTGTCAGATGAATTGATAGATAATTATAGAAAAGGAACTAAGCCATCAGAAACTTTTACTGAAGAAGAGTTAGAAGAGGTGAAAGAATTGTTGTTGGGATTACCTGATACTTTAAAAGAAGATTTTGAAGCTGGTATTTTTACAGATTATACGTCTTATAAAACAAGTACAGGTTTTGTTTTAGATTCTTTTAAAACTGCTCTAGCTTTTAATAATATGCATGAAGGAATGCATTTAGGAGTAATTATGGCAATGAGAAAGTTAGTGTAAATTTTTAGTAGTATGAAATTTAATACTAAAGCTATACATGGTGGTCAACAGCATGAAGAAGCAACAGGGTCGGTAATGACCCCAATTTTTCAAACTTCTACATATGCTCAATCTAGTCCTGGTGTGCATAAAGGTTACGAGTATTCACGTGCAGCTAATCCTACAAGAACTGCTTTAGAAAATGCATTTGCATCTATAGAGAATGGAACTCATGGGTTTGCCTTTTCTTCAGGGTTGTCTGCTATTGATTGTGTACTACGTTTATTAAAACCAGGTGATGAGATTATTACAGGAGATGATTTGTATGGTGGAACGTATCGAATGTTTACCAGACTGTTTCAAAAATATGGTTTAAAGTTTAAATTTGTTGATGTAGGTGAAGTTACTAATGTAGTTGATGAGGTTTCTGATGCAACAAAGTTAATTTGGTTAGAAACGCCTACCAATCCATTAATGAAAATAGTTGATGTTGTAGGAGTAACTAATGCTGTAAAAAATAAAAATACTGATATTTTAGTTGCTGTTGATAATACATTTGCAACCCCTTATTTACAACGTCCATTAGATTTAGGAGTAGATATTGTTATGCATTCAGCTACTAAATATCTAGGAGGTCATTCAGATTTAGTAATGGGAGCTCTAATGGTAAAAGATGAAAAGTTAGCTAAAGAGTTACACTTTATACAATTCGCAGCTGGGGCGATAGCTGGCCCTATGGATTCCTTTTTAGCATTACGAGGCATAAAAACATTGCATTTACGTATGCAACGCCATTGCGAAAATGGAATGGCTGTAGCTAAATTTTTGAAAGAGCATAACAAAGTAAGTAACGTATATTATCCAGGTTTAGAAAGTCATCCTAATCATGAAATTGCTAAGAATCAAATGGATGATTTTGGAGGGATGGTTTCTTTTCGTTTGAAGGATGAAAGTAAAAAAGCAACGTTTAAATTTTTAGAGAGCACTAAGTTATTTACGTTAGCAGAATCTTTAGGAGGAGTAGAGAGTTTAGTGAATCATCCAACTACAATGACTCATGCTTCAATTCCAGAAGAAGAAAGATTAAAAATAGGAATTACTGAATCTTTAATTAGATTAAGTGTTGGTGTTGAAGATATAGATGATCTATTAGATGATTTGTCACAAGCTTTAAAGCAGTAAGAAATATTTTAAACTAACTTTTAAAAGAATCTTTTTATAGGTTTTTATCAGAATTATAAAAAAAGAAAAGCACTACAATGTAGTGCTTTTCAATTTAATTATCATTGTTGATTAATCCCCCAATTATCAAAATGATTCCCCTTGTATATTACACTGCAAATATGAGATTAAAAAATAATTTAATATAGGCTTAATGTATAGTTTGCATATCTTCATGTATAATTTGCATATAATTTGTTATGAGATGTATTATTTATGATGTGAGTGCACTAAAATGAGGTTTTTTCAATTTTAATTTTAGCTTTTTAAAGGTTACATTTGATACAAATACTATAATATGATAAGAGCAGTTATTGTAGATGATGAGCCTAAGGCAATTCAAGGTCTTACCTGGGAATTGTCTAATTTTAATAATGACTTAGAAATTATTAAAACTTTTACTGAGGCTGATAAAGCAATTGAATATATCAATTCAAATGTTCTTGATTGTTTATTTTTAGATATTGAAATGCCAACTATGGATGGTTTTCAATTGTTAGAAAAACTAGAGAGAAAAGATTTTGCGGTTGTAATAACAACTGCTTATAATGAGTATGCTATAAAAGCATTAAAAAACCAAGCAATTGATTACTTGTTAAAGCCTGTTGATTCTGATGACTTGGAAGAAACATTAAGTCGAATAAAAAATTACTATTCTAAAACTAGTAGTACAAGTAAGTTTGATAAAATATTATCAAGTTTTAATGAGAAGTTTAATAGACGTAAAATTACAATTAATACCGATGGAAAACTTGTTTTTTTAGAGGAATCAGAAATTTTGTTTGTTGAATCTGATGGAAACTATTGTTCAATACATACAATAAATAATAAAAAAATAGTAATAACTAAAAAATTAAAAGAAGTTAATATCTTGTTGCCTGACGATCATTTTTTTAGAATTCATAATTCTTTTATTATCAACCTTAATAAGATAAAAGAGTTTTTAAAATCAGATGGCTATGTTATTTTAGAAAACAATCATAAAATACCTGTTTCAAGGCAGAAAAAATCAGATTTTTTAGACAAATTTTAAAATTTAATGAAACTCTTTCCCTTATATATTTTCTTTTTTTGTATAAACTTCAGTGGATATTCTCAAGATCAACCTGTTGAGAGTGAAACTATGATTAAAGCTTTTTTTAAAGAAGACTTTAACGACTATTTTCAAGTACAGCATTATTTTAATAAGACGCAGTTTGGAAAAGGTGAAATAGATTTCCTATTAGAAAAAAGTAAGGGGAGTAAAAATATTCTAGGAAAAATTTATTCTTATACCTTATTAGGTAGGTATTATAGAAATAAAACAACCTATGAAAAAGCAATTGAAAATTATTTAAATGCGCTTAATTTATCAAGAGAGTTTAAAAAGGTAAATGCAGAAATTGTTGTATTAAATCAAATAGGGGTTGTTTATCGAAGACAAGATAAAATAAGAAGTGCTTTAAACTATCATCAATTTGCTCTTGAGTTAGTAAATAAAATACCCAATCCTACCAAAGACATAAAAATAAGTAAAAGTGTTTGTGAAAATAGTATTGGTAATATATATTTAAAACTGAAGCAATATAAATTAGCGTTAGAAAAATTTGAAAAAGCAATTGTAACCCAACAAGAGTTACAAGATAAAAGAGGACTAGCAATTAATCACCAAAATATTGGATTTGCATACCAAAATTTAGAAAAATTAGACAGTGCATTGGTTAATTATAATAAGTCGTTACAATACAATTTAGAAAATAAATCTAGAATAGGTAAGGTTATATGTCATAATAGTATTAGTAATGTTTTAATTTTAAAAGGTGAATATAAAAAAGCTTTAAAATATATTGAAGAAGTAAAAGTCTTATCTGAACAAATAGGAAACAAATTTTACATATCTAGAATTTACAACACCCTTGGTTATTGTCAAATAAAATTAGGGAAACTTGATGAAGGTAAAAAGAATGTAAACAAGTCTTTAAGTATTTCGTTAAAGCATGGTATTCCTACTAATACAAATAAATCATATGAATATTTATCAGAAATTTATAGGTTAAAGAGAGATTTTGAGAAAGCGTATGTTTTTTATAAAAAATCTATTGTAGGAACTCATAAAACATTTAATGATAGGAATATTCTTTATGTGAATAACTTGATTAATAAGTATGATAATGAAGTAAAAAATAATAAAATAAAAAGTTTAGCGAAAGAAAATGAGATTACTAAATTAAAGCTTACTCGAAATAGAAATATTTTAATAATAGCTTTAGTTTCAATTGCTTTATTTGGTGTTTTACTGTATGCTATCTATGGCCAACGTTTGTTAAGTAATGATAAAAAAATACTGGTGCTAGAGCAAGAAGCACTACAAAATCAAATGAATCCTCATTTTGTGTTCAATGCGCTTAATTCGATAAAACTTTATATTATAAATAATGAACAGAAAAATGCAGTTTATTACCTGAATAAATTCTCAAAACTAATTAGAAGTATTTTAGAATCATCAAAAACAAAAGAAGTTCCTCTAAGTGATGAGTTAAAAACAATGAACCTATATATGAGTATTGAAAATATTAGGTTTTCAAATGAAATTGTTTATCATGAAAATATTGATGAAGGAATAAATTTAGACAAAGTAAAAGTACCTCCTTTAATTTTACAACCGTTTTTAGAAAACGCAATATGGCATGGTTTGTCTTCAAAAAAAGGAATAAAAAAAGTAAGCTTATCTGTACTTAAAGTATCCAATGATTTTATACAAATTGATATATCAGATAATGGGATAGGGAGAGAGGAAGCTTTAAGAATAAAAAAGAACAAATCACTTAAAAGAAAGTCAATAGGTATTGAGTTAACAAAACAACGGTTGCAAAACTTTACAGATGAGTTTAAGAATTGTTATTCATTAGTTTATACTGATTTAACTGATAAAAATAATTCTCCAGCTGGGACAAAAGTATCATTGAAAATACCACTTAGTTAAAAATCAAAAGATAACTGTATCCAAACTGGATCTTTTTTATCAGTATCTAAGTTACTAAATGATATACCTAACAGCCTAACAGATTCTTTTAATTCCTCTTGATATAAGAGCTCTTTAATAATAGGCATAAAGTCTTTTTTTAAATGAATATACTCAGAAACAGTTTTACTTCTTGTTTGTTGAGTAAAATTACTATATTTAATTTTTAAGGTTAATGTTTTTCCTTTGGTTTTAGAATGAAGCATTCTTTTTTCTAACTCTTCTGCTATTGCATCAAGCCGTTCTATCATGTATATTTCTGAAGAAATATTTTCATTAAAAGTTCTTTCAGCAGCTATAGATTTACGAATTCTGTTAGGTTTTACTTTGCTGTTCTGCATACCTCTTACTATGTTATAGTAGTGTAAGCCAGATTTCCCAAAAAGTTTAATGAGTTCTTCTAAGTTTTTTCTCTTTAAATCTAAACCAGTAAATATCCCTAAGTTATGCATCTTAGCTGCGGTTACCTTTCCAACGCCATAAAACTTATTTACAGGGAGTTTTTCTAAGAAGTCAATAACTTCATTAGGTTTAATTGTTTTTTGTCCGTTAGGCTTGTTAATATCAGAAGCTACTTTGGCTATAAATTTATTAATAGAAATACCTGCAGAAGCACGTAATTCTAATTCTTCCCAGATACGTTGACGAATTTCTTGTGCAATTAAACTAGCTGACGAAATACCTTTTTTATTTTCAGTAACATCTAAATAGGCCTCATCTAAAGATAAAGGCTCAACCAAATCAGTATAGTCATAAAAAATAGCTCTTATTTTCGATGATATTTCTTTGTAACGACTATATCTTGGTTTTACAAAAATTAAATGCGGACATTTTTGTTTTGCTAAAGCGCCACTCATTGCTGATCGTACGCCAAATACTCTGGCTTCATAACTAGCAGCAGATACAACACCTCTAATTTCATTACCTCCAACAGCAACAGGTTTACCCAGTAACTCTGGATTATCAAGTTGCTCAACAGATGCATAAAATGCATCCATATCAACATGAATTATTTTTTTATATGGAGGTTGTAAGTCTATACAGTAAAAATATAAAAACTCCCAAAGAAAGTTAACTTTCTTTGGGAGTTTTTATAGATATGTTATTGTGACTTATTTAAAGAATTTCCTAAAAACATCATTACCATTAGCAAATAGTAATAGGGTTAATAATAAAACAAATCCAATAACTTGAGCGTATTCTAAAAATTTATCACTTGGCTTTTTCCCTGTTATCATTTCCCATAAGGTAAATACTACATGACCACCATCTAAAGCTGGAATAGGTAATAAATTCATAAAGCCTAACATGATTGATAAGAATGCTGTTATTTCCCAAAATGCTTGCCAGCTCCAAGTAGAAGGAAAAACATCAGCAATTGATAAAAAACCTCCTAAGCCCTTATATGCTCCAGTACTTGGATTTACTATTTTCTTTAGTTGTTTTATATAACTCGTTAATGTTGTCCAAGATTTATTTAAACCAACAGGAATAGCTTCAGAGAAAGAGTAATTGTTATTAGCTAGATTATAATATCCAAGTTTTTCAAGTTGGTTAGGCTTTAAATTAACAGGGTAAGCTCCTAGTTTTCCTTTGTCCGAAATAGAAACCGTAAAAGTTTTAATTTCATCATTTCTTTTTACATCTATAGAAATTGTTTGCCCTTTATAACTTTTAAATTTTTTGACAATCTCATCATAATATTTAACAGGACTCCCATTAACTCCTATAATAATATCTTTTTTTAATAAACCAACATTTAAATTTTTTGATTTTTTATCTATTTCAGCAATCATGAAAGGAACTCTTACAGATAAAAAAGGTCCAGCTTCTTTTTTTCGATCTATTAATTTAGATATAAAATCTGTAGGGATTTTTTTTGTTAGTAATTCGCCATTTCTTTCAATAGAGAATTCATTACCATTAATAAAACTTAATGTTAGTTCTCTAAACATTCTTGGTTTTTGACCATCGATAGATAATATTTTATCTCCAGTTTGCAATCCTAAATCGGAAGCAAGTTTGTCTTGTACCCAAACACCATCTTTTACATTATCGTTAGGTAAAAATTTCTCACCATAGCCCCACATTAAACAAATGTAAATTAAGATACCTAAAATGAAATTTACAACCACACCACCTAACATAATAATTAAACGTTGCCATGCTGGTTTTGATCTAAATTCCCATGGTTTAGGTTCTTCTTTTAATTGCTCAGTATCCATACTTTCATCAATCATTCCAGCAATTTTTACATAACCACCTAAAGGAATCCATCCAATACCATAAACAGTTTCACCAATTTTCTTTTTAAATAAAGAAAACTTGTAATCAAAAAATAAGTAGAACTTTTCTACTTTGGTTTTAAATAGTTTGGCTGGGATAAAATGGCCTAACTCATGAAGAACAATTAAAAGCGATAAGCTTAAAATAAATTGTGATGCTTTTATTAAAATTTCCATAAATGGGTTTATTTCTAAAATTTAAAATTTGACAAATGTACGTTTTTAAAAAGAGTTCTAAAAGTTTGCAATAGGAGGGATTCATTGATTTAACAAACTTTTTGTAGTAAGAATATAGAATACTTGTTTTTAGTCGTATTTTTGTGTAAAATTTCAGAAGAATGGACTTAAAATTCTTTAAAAAATCGAAAAGCACATTAATTTTTTTACTTGTTTTTTCAGCAATAGCACTTCCTGTCTTTTATCATTTAGTAAAAGTAGATAAGAAGTTACCAATTTATAATCCAGTTGATATTAATCCTAAGTTAGTAGACGCCTCTGTTAGAAATAAATCTAAAAATCATACAGTTGGAGATTTTTCTTTAATAAATCAAAATGGAGAGACAATTACTCAAGAGAATTATAAAAATAAAATTTATGTAGCTGATTTCTTTTTTACGCGTTGTCAAACTATTTGTATAATAATGGCTTTA
Source organism: Tenacibaculum halocynthiae (assembly GCF_964512825.1). NCBI lineage: Bacteria > Pseudomonadati > Bacteroidota > Flavobacteriia > Flavobacteriales > Flavobacteriaceae > Tenacibaculum > Tenacibaculum halocynthiae. Next base: position 182,549 of record NZ_CAZELG010000040.1, read on the forward strand.
AATATGACTGAATTACAAAGTCATTTTAAAGATGATAAAGATGTCTTATTTTTATCACATTCGGTAACACCAGTTATGGACAGTGTTCCTGTTTTAAGGGCTTATGCTGATAAAAAAGGGGTTATTGATGGGAAGTGGAATGTAACTACAGGAGAAAAAAAAGAAATTTATAATCTAGCTCGTAAACATTACTTTGCTGTATTAGATGAAGGTAATGGTGATGAGAATGACTGGGTTCATACCGAGAATTTTGTATTGATAGATAAGGAACGTCGCATTCGAGGTATTTATGATGGTACCAAGAAAGAGAATATGCAAAAAATTATTAACGATATTACTTTGCTAAAAGAAGAGTATAAAAAATAGATTGTTATTTTTTATTCCCCTCTTCATCAAAATTTTTAGTAATTTCTTGTTCTGTTTTTATTACTGAAACAGCTAATGATAATAGCATTATAGCCATTGGTTGCCAGCTTATTTTAGCATTAATAGAAACGAGTAATAAAGAAGCTATTAAAGAAATAGTGGCGTATATTAAAAATTGTTTGGTAAAAAAGGTATTAGCAAAATTCCAAACAACTTCATTTTTCATTGTTTTATTAGTACGGTAGCCATAAAAAGAATTTATCTTTTTAGGAGGAAAAAAATAAAAGACAATACTAAATATAAATAGTAATCCATTAATTGATAATACGTAGTAGTAAGGATTCATATATTAGTTTTTTATAGATGAAATTATATTTTTCAAAAATACATTAATATCTGCATTTTTAGTCAATCCCATTCTAACAATTACTAATTCTTGATCAGGTAAAATAAATACATTTTGTCCTTTATATCCGTTAAAAGAATACATGTTTGTAGGAGCATCAGGGTATCTTTTAGCTGTGTTTAACCATATTTGAGCACCGTAACCACCTTCTTTTTTAATATTAGAGGTAGGTGTTGGTGTGGTTGCATAGGTAACCCAATCCTTGTCAAATAAATTTTCACCATTCCAATGACCATTATGTAAGTACAATAATCCAAATTTAGCCCAGTCTCTTGGGGTAGCCCAAGCATAAGAAGAACCAATATAATTCCCTCTCATGTCAGCTTCTAAAATCATAGAATTCATTCCTATTTTATCAATTAAAGCACTATACCAAAAATCTAAATATTCTTGATGTGTAGAAAATTGACTACGTAAAATACCAGATAGTAAATTTGTGGTTCCAGATGAGTAATTCCAAGTTTCATTTGGTTTACCAACTAATGGTTTGTTTATTTGGGTTTTAGTAACATCTTTTTCTAAAAATAACATTTTTGTTACATCAGAAATTGTATTGTAATCTTCCAGCCATTCTAGCCCTGAATTCATTTGAAGCAGGTTATGTATGGTTATGTTTTTACGATCATCATTTTGCCATTCTTTTATAGGGGCTTTATCCATAACATTAATTCCACCTTTACATTGTAAAATTCCAAACAAGGTTGAGGTTATACTTTTTGTCATAGACCAACCCAATAACTTTGAATCTTTAGTAAAACCTTTATCGTATTTTTCTGAAATAATTTTATCCTTGTAAACAACAACTACAGCTCTAGTTTTATTGGTTTCGTTAAATATAGAGCTAACAGTATTGTGTAGCTTATTGTAGTCAATATTTGCAAAAACCGAATCCTTTTGAGATGCGTTTCCATAAGGGTATGGAGTTAAGTTATCTGAAGTTTCTCTATTTGGTGTTAAATACGGTGCAGAGGTGTCAAAATCATCAGTAATTAAAACAGCTCCTAACCCTTTTCTGTATATAGCTTTTCTTTTTAATAAGCCAAAAGCAGAACCTGTTGCTGATTTTTCTTCTAAATTAATTTTATCTGAAGTTAAATTAATTGGAGAAAAATTATTGTCTGTACTATCAGTAAAAGCTAAATTTCGGCCTGCAACAAAAACTGAAGAAGCGGTGTTTTTTGCTGAATACCCTGCTAATATGTTTAACTTAGAGTAATTATAAAAAACTACAGCTATTACTATAACTAAAATAATAAGAAGTATTCTTTTTAGGAGTTTCATTATCAATGTTTTTTAGCAAATGTAATAATTTAATTGATTGTTCTCATTTTTAAAAACCAAGTATTACCTTTGTTTTAAATTAGATGATAATATGTTTAGTATAGAAAAAATTCGAGCAGATTTTCCTATTCTTAATCGTGAGGTTCATGGAAAGCCATTAGTATATTTTGACAATGGTGCTACTTCACAAACTCCACAAATAGTTATAGATGCAATTGTTGATTATTATTCTAATTACAATGCAAATATTCATAGAGGAGTTCATACTTTAAGTCAAGAAGCTACTGATAAGTATGAAGAGGCACGTCTTAAAATTCAAAAGCACTTTAATGCTAAACATTCTTATGAGATAATTTTAACAGCTGGAACAACACATAGTGTAAATATTGTTGCATCTGGATTTGCTTCATTACTAAAAGAAGGAGATGAAATAATTGTTTCATCTTTAGAGCATCACTCTAATATTGTTCCGTGGCAAATGCTATGTGAAAAAACAGGAGCAGTTTTAAAAGTAATCCCTATGGCTGAAGATGGTTCATTAGAAATGGAAGCTTATCATGAGCTATTAAATTCTAAAACAAAATTGGTGTTTTGTAATCATGTTTCTAATGCTTTGGGTACCATTAATCCAATTAAAGAAATGATTCATGCCGCTCATAAATTTGGTGCTTATGTTTTGATTGATGGTGCACAAGCTTGTCCTCATATTAGGCCAGATGTTCAAGAGTTGGATGTTGATTTTTATGTAGCTTCTGCTCATAAAATGTGTGGACCTACTGGTGTTGGACTTTTGTATGGAAAAGAAGAGCTATTGAATAAATTACCACCTTATCAAGGAGGAGGAGAGATGATTGAAACAGTAACTTTTGAAAAAACCACGTATGCAGGTTTACCTCATAAATTTGAAGCAGGGACTCCAAATATTTGTGGAGGTATTGCTTTTGGAGTTGCTATAGATTATATGAATTCAATAGGTTTTGATGCCATTGCTAAACAAGAAAACGAATTGTTAGCTTATGGAACTCAAGAGTTAGAAAAAATAGATGGATTAAAAATATATGGAACTACCAATAAAGCATCTGTTATTTCATTTAATATAGAAGGAGTTCACCCGTATGATATTGGATCTATTTTGGATAAATTAGGGGTGGCAGTTAGAACTGGGCATCATTGTGCTCAACCTATAATGAATTTTTATTGTATTCCTGGAACAATAAGAGCTTCTTTCTCTTTTTACAATACAAAAGAAGAAATTGATATTTTGGTGAATGCTGTTAAAAAAGCAAAAATGATGTTGTCTTAACTAATTGATTTAGATAAGGTTTGTTTGAAATCAAAAAATGATATAAATAAAAAAGCAATGTAAATTACATTGCTTTTTTATTTTTTGTTATAAGTTTTTATTAATCTCTTGACATGAAAATTTGCAATACATACCAAAATAAAAGCATCAAAGAAGCAAATAATCCCATTGCAGCAGGAATATAATCTTCATTAGAAAATTTATGAACTAAGTTTGATGTTTGATATAATATTGAACCACCAGCTAATACACACATTCCTACAGAGAACCATAATCCAAGGTTAAATCCAAATAACATACCAGCTATCATTAAACCAATAGCAATAAAAAAGCCAATAGATAATCCTGCACTAATAAAAGAAAAATCCTTTTTTGTAATAAAAACAATAGAAGAAATACCAGCAAACAACCCTAATGTTACTATAGCCGCTTGTTTTAATAAGTCAAAATTGTTAGTATAAGAAATTGCAATATAAATAAGCGGAATAAATATAAAAGCTTGAGCAAAAGTATAACCTGCATATGCTAAATATTGTAAATTTTTATCTGTAGTTTTTAAAGCAGTACTTTCAGCATAGTTTGTAATAAGCATAAAACCACCTAATAAAAGTAACCATTTATACCCTTGAGTCATAGATAACGTAAACTCTACAATGGTAGCGTTTTGTAGTAATAAGTATTCGAATAAAACAAAAAGTAATACACCACCAGCTACATGCGCATAGGTCTTTTTGTAAAAAGCGATTCTTTCTGCTCCTGATAATTGAGATACTAATACTTTGTTGTTGAATGAATTTTCCATAAATATTTAATTTTCTGTAAAGATATTTATAAATAACTAATACTAAAAAGTTAGTTTATTATTTGTTATTTTTAATGTTTAAAATGCAACATAATTGCATTAATTTGTTTAATTTTTTAATTATTTAAGTGATTATTTGACGTTTTTTCAATCTTTTTTGATTTTAACGTTTGGTTTTATGAATTTGTTAAAAGGAGCTCAGTAGTGATATTTAAAAGGGTTCTTATACATTTTTGTTGTTAAAAAAAAGTGTTTTTATTATTAAAAAAAGATTATATCTTGCAAATCGTTAAGAAAACCCTTCTAATTTTATCTTTTCGGTAATAAGTTAACATTTCTTTAACCTTTTAGGTTTTATAGATGGTTTTTTGACAAACAGTATATAATTAATTTTAATTTATTAACATGAGAAAAATTTTTTTAACAATGGCAGTAGCAACTGCTGTTCTAATGGGGTGTCAAGATGAGTCAAAGAATGACGAAGTTTTAGGTCAAGAAGTGCCGGTTGACATGAGTGATTTCTATGTTCAAACTGATGAAGTTCAACATAGAGGGGGGAATGATCAATGTCATTCAATGAAAGTTCTAAACAGACAGCTTAAAGAAAACCCAAAGCTTTACAAAAAAATGTACGATGTTGAGTACGCTACAAGAAAGTTAATCGCTGGTAAGAAAGGTGGTAACGGTGGTGGAAATGGAAACGGCGGCGGTGGTACCGGTGGCGGTGGCGGTGGAACTACACCTGACAACTTAGGTGTTATCAATATTCCTGTTTATGTACATGTTGTGTATAGTAACTCAAACGAAAATATTAGTAATACTCAAATAGCTTCTCAAATGAGTGTGCTTAATGATGATTTTAGAAAGACTAATTCTGATGCTAGTAATACTCCTTCAGAATTTGCAGGGGTTGCTGCTGATTCAGAATTTACTTTCTCATTAGCAGGTACGTTTAGATATTCTAATTCTAGAACTTCTTGGGGAACTAATGATGCTGTAAAGTCAGCTTATCCTCCTGTAACACCAGAAACTCACTTAAATATTTGGGTATGTAATATTGGTGGTGGAATTTTAGGTTATGCACAATTTCCTGGAGGAAACTCTTCTACTGATGGTGTTGTTTGTGCACCACAATATTTTGGTACAACAGGTTATGTTTCTTCTCCATTTGATGGTGGTAGAACTATGACACATGAAGTAGGTCATTATTTAAACTTACGTCATATATGGGGAGATGGTAGATGTCGTCAAGATGATTTCGTTGCTGATACTCCTTCTTCTGATGCTCCTAACTATGGATGTCCATCATATCCAACTGTAAACTGTCGTTCAAATGATATGACAATGAACTATATGGATTATACGGATGATGCATGTATGAGTTTGTTTACAGAAGGTCAAAAATCAAGAATGAGAGCTATCTTTCAATCTGGTGGAGCTAGAGCTTCAATGATCAACTAAAAATATATAAGCGCTATGAAAATAGCGCTTTTTTTATATCCCTTCTTTAATAATTCTTATTAAGTTTCCCTCTTGTCTTAATTATTAAGTAATCATTAAAGTATTAGTGCTTTTTAAACTCTTAACTAATATTAATTAAAATTTAAAATTTTAAAAGATGAAAAAACTTATTTTATCTCTAGCAGTAGTTGCTAGTGTTTTAATTGGATGTGAAACCAATGAGCAAAACCCTATTGAAAGCGAATTTACTGAGACAACTTCATTGCAAAAAGCAGAAAAGCAATGTTTTACAATGGATGTTTTAGGTAAAAACATGAATAATGATCCATCTTTAAAAGGTAAAATGGAAGCTGTTGAAAGTTTTACTAATGAATATGTTTCTAAAGTAAAAAAAGGTGAGTTTTCTCAAAGATTAGTAAATGGAAAAATTCAAATACCAGTGGTGTTTCACGTAATCTATAAGCGTTCTAGTGAAAACGTGTCATTGGCAGTATTGCAAGATCAAATAACAGCAATGAATGAAGATTTTAACCTTCAAAATCCAAACAGAGGATCTTTACCAGCTGAATTTGCAGGTGTTGAAGCGAATGTTGAAGTTGATTTTGTAATTGAAAGTGTAATTAGAGTTCAAAATAAAAAGAAAAGACGTTGGAGACCAGATGATTCTATGAAATTTGCTTCTTCAGGAGGTAGTGATGTAGTTAATCCACAAGAATTTTTAAATATTTGGATAGTTAATTATATGCCATATCAAACAGGTCAAATTTTAGGATATGCACAATTTCCAGGAGGTAGCTGGTCTACTGATGGAGTTGTTTTAGCTGCTCCTTTTGTTGGAAGAAACCAAAGAACAGCAACCCATGAGGTTGGACACTGGTTAAACTTACGCCATATTTGGGGTGATGGAGGATGTGGTGCTAGCGATTTTGTTGCAGATACACCAGATGCAGATGGTCCAAGTAGAGGTTGTCCTTCTTATCCTACAAATGAGTGTGGTAGTAATAATATGACAATGAATTTCATGGACTATTCTGATGATAATTGTATGTACATGTTTACGCAAGGTCAAAAAACAAGAATGGATGCAGTTTTTGCTCCAGGAGGATTTAGAGCTACTATGGCTGACTAATAAAAATATTTATTTTATTAAAAAGGTGTCTTTTTAGGCACCTTTTTTTATATTTATCACAAAATAAAAGGAACATGAAGTATTTATTAAAAATAACATCAATCATATTTTTTATGGCGATGAATAGTTTTGCACAAGAAAAAGTAAATGATTTTACTGAAATTACTTACGAAGCAAGAACAAGAGGAAGTGAGCATGTTATTAAAGTAACTCAAAATAGTGTATACTTTAAAAACAATAAAGAAACAAAAGAAGTTCCTTTATCTAAAGTAAATAGAGATAAGCTTGTTCAGATGTTAAGTGATTTATCACTTAAAAATATAAACTCATTAAAGGCACCTAGTAATAAAAGAGCTACAGATCGTGTTTTGCATGCTAACTTAGCTGTAAAAACTGGAGAAGCATCATACAAATCTTCAACATTTGATGAAGGGTATCCACCTAATGAATTAAAAAAAATAGTAAAACTGCTTTTTAGTTTGAATAAAGCAGAATAAAAAAAACCGAGCAATTTGCTCGGTTTTTTTTATGATTAAAATTTTAACGTGGCTCCAAGTAAAAAGTTTGTGCCAGCTTGTGGAAAATAATATGGAGTTGCTCCCCACATGTATCCATTAGAGCTATATTCTGTATCGAAAATGTTATTAATCAATCCTGATATAACAATATTTTTGAATATAGAAGTTGTATTTATAGTATAATTAATATTCAAGTCATTCACAAAATAACCATCTAACTTTGAATCTTTAAATTCATTGTTACTCATAAATTGAGAACTTACGTATTTAGATAAAAAAGCTATGTTTAAATTTTGTATAGGTTGTACATTAATAGCATTACCAGCAATAAATTCAGGAGAATATGAAATACTAGTATTCCCTAAGTTATTTAAAATAGTTCCTGTAGTTTCTTTGAAATCAACATTTCTGTTTTTACTAATTGTAAAATTAGGGGTAACGTTTAGATAATCAGTTATTTTTATAGAAGCATCAACTTCTAATCCTAAACGATAGCTTTCACCAATATTAGCCCTAATAAAAGATCCTACGTTGTCAATTTCACCAGTTAACGCTAATTGGTCAGTATACGCCATATAGTATACATTTGTATTAATCTTAATGTTACCTGAGTTAAAACGCCATCCTAATTCATAATCATCTAACTTTTCAGGTTTTGGATTTCCATTTTCGTAATCTGTTCTGTTAGGTTCTCTTTGTGCACGTGCAAATGAAAAATATAAGCTGTTATTATCATTGAATTTAAAATTGAATCCTGCTTTAGGATTGAAAAAATTAAATGTATCGTTTACTAAGTTAGGCTGTACTCCGTTAGCTTTATAGTTTACGTTTCTATTTTGAAGATCAACAAATAAAGATAATTGATCGCTCATTTTATAGGTAGCTTTTACAAAAAGGTTAAAATCTTCTTTATTTCCATAGTTATCATAGTAGCGATTTCTTATTTCACTTGATGATGCATAGCGAGCCCAAATAACTTCACCAAAATGATCTCCTTTATATTGATTCCATGCACCTCCAAAAAGAATATCTAAATAATCATTTTTGTAATTTAAATTATAGGTAATTCCGTAGAAGTCATTTCTTAACCATTTTCTTCTTACTAAATCAGTAGAGTTAATAGTTTGACCTCCAATAGTAATAGGTGATAAATTATAACTTGAAAAATTTGCATCCTGTTTGTATTGTTCGTAAAATCCTCTTCCAAAAGTATAATGCAACGCAATATTTGATGATAAGTTATCATTATACTTTTGGTTCCAGTGCAATTGAGCATGATCTTGTTTATAATTATCAACCTCATTGTCATAATATCCTATTACATTCCAGTTAGTATCATATAAAGCACCGGCAGAATTAAAAGTTTTGTTAGTTTTTAAAGTAGCTGCATCAACACCATTCCATGATTGATATGTAATTTCATGACCTCCAAAAACAAGTCCTTTAATTAACGTATTATCATCAACATAACTTCCTTGTAAGAAATAAGATTTTAAATTTGAAGAAGCTCTATCAATAAATCCATCAGATCTAACTCTAGAAATACGTCCTGTAAACTTAACATGGTCATTTAATTTTCCAGTACCAGCTTTTGCAGTGTATTTTTGTGTGTTAAATGAACCAAATGAAGTAGCTATTTCACCATAAGCTTCATCAGAGTCACTATCAGTTAGTACGTTTAAGCTAGCACCAAATGCACCAGCACCGTTCGTTGATGTACCTACTCCTCTTTGTAATTGAATACTTTGTGTAGATGATGAAAAGTCAGGCATGTTAACCCAAAAAGTTCCTTGGCTTTCGCTATCATTATAAGGAATACCATTAATAGTAACATTTACACGTGTTGCATCTGAACCACGCACACGAATACCTGTGTAACCAATTCCAGCACCAGCATCTGAAGTAGTTACTACAGAAGGTAAGTAATTCATTAAGATAGGAATATCTTGTCCTAAATTACGTTTAGCAATCTCTTTTTTTGATAAATTAGAGTGAGTAACAGGAGCGTCTGCTTTTACACGTACTGCTGATACTAAAACTTCATCTAAAAGATCAGTGTCTGAGTTTAATTGAAAAATAAAATTTTCGTTACTTGTTAACGTAACGTTCTGTATTAATGTTTTAAAACCAACATAAGACACTTCAATAGAGTGAGTACCTTTTGCTAATTTTAATTTAAAACCACCTTCAAAATCAGTAATTGTTCCTTTTTTGATAGATTTTACAACAACAGTTGCTCCTTCTAAGCCCTTTTGTTTACTATCAACTACTTTACCTGATAAAATAAAAGATTGTGCATTTGCAGTTAAGGTTGCAAATAATACCATTAAAAAAGCTACTCTCTTCACTTGTTTAATAAAAGACATCGGTCTCATTTTTTTTTAAAATAAAATGGAATAAAAAGAGGTAATTATTCTATGGTTTGTTATTGAATAATTAGTTGCCATTTTATAACATTGATGAAGTGTAATTTTCTTTACCAATAATTAGTATCGTAATTTTTTAATTACTTGTTTATGACATTCATTTTCCTAAACAGCATTACCTGTTCTAGGTTCAATGGGTATGATCTCAGCCTAATTTTAATTTTTAAGGCACCCCTTTATGAGAACGGCACAAATGTATGACGGATTTTTGAATTAGAAATGATTAAAAAGAATTATTAGGTCAAGATTTAATTTGATACTTTAGTAGTCGTAATCTATTTTTATTTATGAATAAACCATTTAAAATAAACGTTAACGAATTATATGATTTTAACTTTAATGAGAATGAAATAAACTCATTAGATATTGTTGAAAAATCAAATAAAAGTTATCACGTTATAGAGAATAATCAAACTTTTGAAGCAGCGCTTCTTAAGAGTGATTTTAATAAGAAAAAGTACTCAATTCAAATTAATGGAAATGTGTACGAAATAAAAGTTTCTGATGAGTTAGATATATTAATTAATGAGTTAGGAATGGAAGCCTCTTTAGAAAAGAAAGAGAATGATGTTAAGGCTCCAATGCCAGGACTTATTGTTTCTATTGATGTAGTTGTAGGTCAGGAAGTAAAAGAAAATGAAGGTATTTTGGTACTTGAAGCTATGAAAATGGAAAATACATTATTAGCTCCACGAGACGGGATTATTAAATCGATAGACATTAAAGTTGGAGATAAAGTAGAAAAAAATACAGTTTTAATTGAAATGGAAGCGTAAAATGAGGAAGATATTAGTTGCAAATAGAGGTGAAATTGCGTTAAGAGTAATGCGTTCAGCTAAAAAAATGGGAATTAAAACTGTAGCTGTTTTTTCAGAAGCAGATAGAAAATCACCACATGTTAAGTTTGCTGATGAAGCAGTTTGTATAGGACCAGCACCCTCTAATGAATCGTATTTGTTAGGAGATAAAATTATTGCAGTTGCTAAAGAATTAGGTGTAGATGGAATTCATCCTGGATATGGTTTTTTAAGCGAAAATGCCGCATTTGGCGAGGCTGTAGCAGCAAGTGGAATTACTTTTATTGGTCCAAAATCAAAAGCTATAAAAGTAATGGGTAGTAAGTTAGCAGCTAAGGAAGCTGTAAAAGCATATAATATTCCTATGGTACCAGGAATAGATGAAGCCGTTACCGATGTGTCTTATGCTGAAAAAGTAGCAAATGAAATAGGGTATCCAATTCTTATTAAAGCGTCTGCTGGAGGAGGAGGAAAAGGGATGCGTGTTGTTGAAAAACAAGCAGATGTTAAAGAGCAAATGGAACGTGCAATATCTGAGGCAGTATCTTCTTTTGGTGATGGTTCAGTTTTTATTGAGAAATATGTGGGCTCTCCACGCCATATTGAAATACAAGTACTCGCAGATAGTCATGGGAATGTAGTACACTTATTTGAACGTGAATGTTCAGTTCAAAGACGTCATCAAAAAGTAGTTGAAGAAGCACCTTCTAGTGTATTAACACCAGAAATTCGTCAAAAAATGGGAGAGGCTGCAGTAAAGGTAGCGAAGGCATGTGATTATTTAGGGGCTGGTACCGTTGAATTTTTGTTAGATGAAAACAAGAATTTCTATTTTTTAGAGATGAATACTCGTTTGCAAGTAGAGCATCCAATAACAGAAATGATAACTGGAGTAGATTTGGTAGAAGAGCAAATAAAAATAGCTAGAGGAGAAGCACTGTCGTTTACTCAAGAAGATTTAAAAATTAAAGGACATGCATTGGAATTACGTATTTATGCAGAAGATCCGTTAGAAGGATTTAGTCCAAGTATTGGAATTTTGGAAAAGTATCAAGCACCAGTTGGAAAAAACATTCGTGTAGATGATGGTTTTGAAGAGGGTATGGAAATTCCTATTTATTATGATCCTATGATTTCAAAATTAATTACTTATGGTGAAACCCGTGAAGAAGCCATTGAGTTAATGAAAGAAGCTATTGTTAGCTATAAAATAAAAGGAATAAAAACTACATTACCTTTTGGTAAGTTTGTTTGTGAACATGATGCTTTTATTTCAGGTAATTTTGACACACATTTTGTGAAAAAGTTTTATACACCTGAAAGTTTAGAAGAAAACTTCAAGATTGAGGCTAAAATTGCAGCTAAAATAGCATTACAACAATATTTAAAAGAACAACAAATTTTAAAAGTACCAACTCGTGAAATCTAAAATAGAACAATTACAAGAAAAAATAGCAGAAGCAAAGTTAGGAGGAGGTCAAAAAAGAATCGACCGTCAGCATCAAAAAGGAAAGCTTACTGCACGAGAACGAATACATTATTTATTAGATGAAGGTTCTTTTGAAGAAGTAGGTATTTTAGTAACACACCGAACTAAAGATTTTGGAATGGAAGATCAAAAGTTTTATGGAGATGGTGTAGTTACTGGGTATGGTACAGTAAATGGACGTTTAATATATGTTTTTGCACAAGATTTCACTGTTTTTGGAGGGTCATTATCTGAAACTCATGCTGAAAAAATATGTAAAATAATGGATTTAGCTGTGAAAATAGGAGCTCCTTTAATCGGGTTAAATGATTCAGGAGGCGCACGTATTCAAGAAGGAGTTCGCTCATTAGGAGGATATGCAGATATTTTTTACAGAAACGTACAAGCTTCAGGAGTAATTCCTCAAATTTCAGCTATTATGGGACCCTGTGCAGGAGGAGCAGTTTACTCACCAGCGATGACTGATTTTACTGTTATGGTAGAGAATTCTAGTTACATGTTTGTTACAGGACCTAATGTTGTTAAAACTGTAACGAACGAAGAAGTAACATCTGAAGAGTTGGGTGGAGCAAGTGCTCATTCAACAAAATCAGGAGTAACTCATTTAACAGCTGTTAATGATGTACAATGTTTAGAAGATGTCAAAACATTGTTGAGTTATATGCCACAAAACAATCAAGAAACGACTCAGAAAATTCCTTTTACGCTAGGAGATGAGTTTAGAGAAGAATTAGCGAGTATAGTTCCTGAGAATGCAAATAAACCGTATGATATGAAAGTGGTTATTAATGGAATTGCTGATGCTGACTCTTTTTTTGAAATACATAAAGATTATGCTGAAAATATTGTAGTTGGTTTTGCTCGTTTAGGTGGTAGAAGTATCGGAATTGTTGCAAATCAACCAATGAGTTTAGCTGGATGTTTAGATGTTAATAGTTCTAAAAAAGCAGCTCGATTTACGCGTTTTTGTGATTGTTTTAATATTCCTTTATTAGTGTTGGTTGATGTACCTGGGTTTTTACCAGGAACAGATCAAGAGTGGAACGCAATTATTACAAACGGAGCAAAATTATTATATGCTTTAAGTGAAGCTACTGTTCCAAGAATTAGTGTGATTACTCGTAAGGCTTATGGAGGAGCTTATGATGTAATGAACTCTAAACACATTGGGGCTGATATGAATTTTGCTTGGCCTGCTGCTGAAATTGCTGTAATGGGAGCTAAAGGAGCAAGTGAGATTATCTTTAAAAAGGAAATTTCAGAAGCTGAAGATAAAGAAGCTAAATTATTAGAGAAGGAAGCCGAATATGCTGAGTTATTCGCAAATCCTTATACAGCTGCTGAACGTGGATTTGTAGATGAAGTTATATTACCTGAAGAAACAAGAAGAAAGTTAATAAAAGCTTTTGCAATGTTAGAAGGTAAAAAAGTGGAAAGACCCAAAAGAAAACACGGGAATATTCCTTTGTAATAAATAGTAATTGCATGAGTTTATTTTAATAAACTCATGCAATATTATATTTTAGGTTTTTTACGTAATGCTTTTTTTAAAGAATTTTTCTTTTTAGTTTCTACCCTTTTTTTTATAGAGTTTTTAGTAGGTTTTGTAGGTCTTCTACTTTTAGGACGAATTAAATTGAGCTTAATTAATTCAATAAATCTTTTAATAGCTAATTCTTTATTTCGGTGTTGTGAACGAGTATCATCACAAAATAAAATAAGGAAATGATTTTTAGTTAATCGATGTGCTAAGTTTTTAGAAAGTAATTCTTTTTCTCTAGGAGAAAGTACTATAGAATTTTTTACATCAAAAGATAGTTCAATTTTTGATGAAACTTTATTTACATGTTGTCCACCAGCACCAGAACTTCTTGTAGCTTTGAAGGTAAACTCTCTTATTAACTCAGTAATATTCACTATTGTAAAGAGAAATTATTAGAATCAATATTTTGATGCATAAAATGCATATCTAAATCAGTTAAACTATCAGAAAAAGAATATAAATTTTCTTTTTTAGAAAGTAAATTATCAATAATAGTTATTGCTTTTTTTAAACGAGTTTCTTTGTCTCCTTTTAATAAAACATAAGGTCTGTTGTATTTCTTTAATGTATTTTCAAAAGCTTTAAACATCTCTTCTCGTTCTTCGGGTTTATCACGTAAATCATCGGCTTCCCAAGGAGTATCTATATATGTTAGGAAGTAAATGTCATAGGTGTTAGATAGGGCAGCGCTGTCTAAAACAGGATCAACGAATCCTCCATAATATTCTTCAGAATATACTTTAGTTTCTAATAAATCAGTATCGCAAATTAATACTTTGTCTGCTTTTTTAGCTAATTCATTTTCTAATTTTATTTGACCTTCAGCTATAGGAAGTATGTCTTCTTGTTCACAAGTTTTACGTTCGTTATTCCATTTGTCTTGCAAATATTCACGTGCAAATTCAGGTGTCCATACTGTATTGTAATGACGTGCTAATTGCCCAGAAAGTGTTGTTTTACCGGTGCTTTCTGGTCCAAATAATACAACCTTTACAAGGTTGATTTGTTGTTGTCTATATTTTTTTTCCATGCTATATAACCTAAAATTGCAATGAATATAAAAAAGAAATATTGTATACTAGTAAATGTAAAGCCTTTATACCAATATAAAGGAACAGATATAAGGTCTCCTATAATCCAATAAATCCAGTTCTCAATTTTTCTTCTTGCCATAAGCCACATACCTACAAAGAATACTGCTGTTGTAACCGTATCAACATATGCGGTCCAATTATTCCATTTGTCGAAATAAGTATACACAGCATACACAAAAATTAAGGTAGCGAAGAAAATAAGGATACTTATTTTCTTTTCTTTGGAGGTTGTTCTTGATATTGGAGTAACATGAGATGCATCTACTTTACGTGTCCATATATACCAACCATATACACTCATAGCAAAATAGTAACCATTTATCATCATATCACCAAGCAGTCCCCATTTTAGTAATAAGTATACAAAAATGGAAGTACTAATCATTCCTGTTGGAAATACCCAAATGTTATTCTTCTTAGAACACCAAACAGATAAGAAACCAAAAAAAACAGCTATAATTTCAAGAGAAATGTCAAGTGTAGAAGAGTTAGCGTATTGGCTAAAAAGAAAATCAAAAATTTGGTTCATAGTTACTACGGTCAGATTTTACAATTTTCATTAATAAGATTCCATTGTCTATGAGTTCAAATGAATTTTTTAATTCGGAAGTAATTAACTGCATTACTTTATCATAATCTCCATAAACTTGAGTACTCAATGGATTTTCAAGTATAGTTAAACCAGATGCTCTTAGTTTTTTAATAAAGTTTATTATTGGTTCTTCAAATTCATTTTGAAGTGGGGTTAAAGTCAATTCAACAGATATTTTCATTGTTTAAATTTAAAAAAGTAAAGATAATCTATTGCTTGAATAAATTCTTCAATTCTTCTTTTGTTGTTTTTTTCATGTTTAATTGTATTTCTGAATTATCTAACTTTTCATTTAGTGTTATTTTATCATAATAAATTTGAGTTCTATAACTTCCAACTATAATAATATAAGTTGTTCCACTTATTGGGATGTTTTCAAAAAGTATATCATTTTCGAATTTAGATTCGTGTATAAATGAATCTATGTTTTTATAAACTATATAGGAATCGAAGCCTGAGAATTTATTAGACTTATCATTTAACTTAAAATTAATCTTAGATGTATTTTTAACAAAGCGATCAATATTAATCCAGTTTGAATCATTTTGATTAAGAATAAAAAAGTCCTTAACTATTAAATCTTTGGAAATATATTTTTCATAGGTTTCATGACCTATACTATTTAAATTTATTTTTTTGTAATAAGGTAATGAATCTTTATCAATAAGTGTTTTTACCCAAATTCCACCACCTCTATAAATTGAAAATAAACGGTAATTCTGACTTGTAATTTTCCATTTTATATTCCCTGTATGATCTGATTCTGAAAGAAAAATAGTATTATTTTTTAATTTCCTTTTAGGAGGGTATACAATAATCTTTTCTCCTTTTCTAAGGTTTAACTTTTTACCATTAGAGGTAAACACTATTTTTAAAACTCCAGAAGTTTCTAAAAGTTCATTATCAGTTGTAAGTGTTTGTATATTTCTATATAATATTTCATTAAAATCATATAATTCGATTAACTCTAATTGAACTTTATCATTTTGTTTTAAGTTAAAGTAATCTCTCACGTATCTGATTTTTGTTCCATATTTACCTATAATTTCTTTAAATTCGATAGTATCTAAATCAAAAAACTGAGATTTTTCTGTGATAAAATCAGCTAAATGATTCTTAGGTATAAATGGTTTTTGATTTTCTTTTTTACAACTAGTAAAAAAAAAAGGAAGAAGTAAAAATAAAAGGTAACGTAGTTTCATGGCAATTAGTTTTGATATTGTTTTCAATGGTTAATCAAAACCTATACCAAAACTAATACGCATAAACACAGGTGAAATCATCTATTTCTAAAAAATGAATATCGTAATGTGAGGTTATACCTTCGTATAATATCTTACCAGTGGTTTGTTTATTACTGTTAAAAGAGAAGTCTTCAATGTAAATGTTTTCCAAGAACAATAATTTTTTCTTCCCGTAAATTTTATATAAACTTTCTTTGGCCCCCCAAACAATGGTAAGTTTACTTACTAAAGCATCGTGATTGGCAATTGATTTGTATTCTTCAATTGGAGTAAACTTATGAGCAATTTTTACAATTTTATCTCTTCTTTTCTCAATATCAATACCAACAGGTTTTTCATCAGAAATAATAATACCAGAAAAAGTAAAAGAATGGGTAATTGAAATATGTTTTCCGTCTTTTAAATGCGGTTTTCCAAATTGATCATAAATTAAATCATTATCTGTATATCCTACCTCTTTTAATAAGTGACGAATACTTAAAAAACCTCTTTGATGCAGTTCAGATTTCATTCCATTTAGTCTGTCAGCGCTTTTTTCGGTTAATTGAATTTCTTTTAACAAATCATTAAATGATTCTTCAATCTTCCAAATCAAGGCTTTAGTGCTATTACTAATTGTTACTATTTTGTAAAGTGGCATAATTTAAAAAGTTATTTTGTAACTTTGCAGTTCGAAAATTTGATAATAAATATACAAAAATATGAGCACAAATACCGCTGCATACGTACCATACAAAGTTAAAGATATTTCTTTAGCAGATTGGGGAAGAAAAGAAATAGAATTGGCAGAAGCTGAAATGCCAGGTTTAATGAGCTTGCGTGAAGAGTATAAAGACGAGCAACCTTTAAAAGGGGCAAGAATTGCTGGTTGTTTACATATGACAATTCAAACTGCGGTTTTAATTGAAACATTACAAGCTTTAGGTGCTGAGGTAACTTGGAGTTCATGTAATATTTTTTCTACTCAAGATCAAGCTGCTGCTGCTATAGCTGCTGCTGGAACTCCAGTATATGCTTGGAAAGATATGACAGAAGAAGAGTTTGATTGGTGTATTGAACAAACTTTATTTTTTGGAGAAGATAAAAAACCATTAAACTTAATTTTAGATGATGGAGGTGATTTAACTAATATGGTATTAGATAAGTATCCTGAGTTAGCTGCTGGAATTAATGGTTTATCAGAAGAAACTACTACTGGTGTTCACCGTTTATATGATAGAGTTAAAGCTGGAACATTACCTATGCCAGCGATTAACGTAAATGATTCAGTTACTAAATCAAAGTTTGATAACAAATACGGATGTAAAGAGTCTGCAGTTGATGCAATTCGTAGAGCAACTGATATTATGTTAGCAGGTAAGCGTGTAGTTGTTTGTGGATATGGTGATGTAGGTAAAGGTACTGCTGCTTCATTTAAAGGAGCTGGAAGTATTGTTACTGTTACTGAAATTGACCCAATTTGTGCGTTACAAGCTGCAATGGATGGTTTTGAAGTAAAAAAATTAGAAACTGTTATTGGTAATGCTGATATTGTAATTACTACAACAGGTAACAAAGACATCGTTCAATCTCGTCATTTTGAAGCATTAAAAGACAAAGCCATCGTATGTAATATTGGGCATTTTGACAATGAAATTGATATGGCTTGGTTAAATGAAAACCATGGACATACTAAAGATACTATTAAGCCACAAGTTGATAAGTATAATGTAAACGGAAATGACATTATTATTTTAGCTGAAGGTCGTTTAGTAAACTTAGGATGTGCAACTGGACACCCTAGTTTTGTAATGTCTAACTCATTTACTAACCAAACATTAGCTCAAATTGAATTATGGACTAATCGTGATGCTTATGAAAATGAAGTATATATGTTACCTAAGCATTTAGATGAGAAAGTAGCAAAATTACATTTAGCTAAAATTGGTGTAGAGTTAACTGAATTACGTGAAGATCAAGCTTCTTATATTGGTGTTACAGTTGAAGGTCCTTTTAAACCAGAACATTATAGATACTAATTAATAATTTATTTTATTAAATTAAAACCTCTCAATTTGAGAGGTTTTTTTATTGTGCTAATTCTTATGTAACTAAAAAACTCGCCAATGGGCGAGTTTTTGTATATTAATTATTACTGTCTATTACATTTTTAAAGATTCAAATAATTTAACTAATTCAGGACTAGAAGGTCTTGGAGCATTTGCATTCACAATATTTCCTTCTGGATCAACTAAAATAAATCTTGGAATTCCAGAAATAGCATAGTCTTTTACAAATTTAGAATTCCAGTTATTATCAGCAAATAATTGAACTCCACCTAATTCTTTATCATTAACCATTTTTACCCAAGTAGCATGGTCTTTTTGTTGATCGATAGAAACACTTACAAATTCAATGTTTTTATCATGAAATTTCTTTTCTACGGTCTTTAAATAAGGGATTTCTTGTTTACAAGGATTACACCAAGTTGCCCAAACATCTATATAAACGTATTTTCCTTTTAAATCATCTAAAGAAGTTTTTCCTCCTTTATGGTTTTCATACTCTGTAAATTTTGGAGAAACTAATCCTTTAGCTAAGGTTTCAGCCATGTATTTTTCTTGAGCATATCTACTGTCTAAATACGGTTTAAGACCTGAAATGTTTTTTGTTTGATTCGCTGTAAAAGCAGAATCTAATGGTTTTGCTACAAGTCTTGAATTAAAACCATCTATATATGATTTTATTTTAGCGTCAAATTCAGCTTTAGGTAATTTGAAAAGAGATTCATCCTTGAAAAACTCTTCTTGAGCTAAAGCAGTTTTTGCTATGAAATTACTCTCCCCAGCACCTTTACCAGTATAAGAAATGGTCTCATCAAATTGTTTAGCGTCTAATGTTAATTTTATATCATCACCATTTCTTAAAAATGTTGTAGCAAATTCTTTACCGTCAAAAACAGAATAAACTCCATTAACTACTTTCATAGTGTCTTTAAAAGCACCGTTTTCGTCAACTTTTATTACTCTTTTAAAGCCTGCTCGATTTGCAACAACAATAGAGTCAGAATTTTTATTTGTTATTTTTCCTGAAAAAGTAACATAATCTTTCGCTTCTTGTTTACAAGAAACTATAGCAATAGAGGCAATTGCTAGGTAAATTAATTTTTTCATTTTAGTTTAATTTAAAATTAATAGTTTATAGTAGACGACTAAGGTAATAAATATTTAATGAACCATATAAACCTAAAAGAAGTACTCAAAAAAGTAATTTATATTAAAAAATAGTCAATTTTAGGTATTGATTTTCAGAGGCTATTATTTGAATTTTGTTGTATGAATAATCAAAACCAAATAATCATGAAAAAACTTATTTTATCGTTAGTGTTAGTTTTAGCACTAAGTTGTACAAAAAATGAGGAATTACCTTTAACAAGTAATTCTAAAACTGAAAACGAAGTTGTTTTTAAAAAAGATGAAGCTACTAATCTTAATGGTTGGGGTTATATAAAAATTAAAGATAAAATAGCTCAAGAAGAAGTTACTTTATGGATGACACTTAATCAGTATAATTGGTTAAGAAGAAGTTCAAGAAATCAACTTGACTTTATTAAGTATAAAGGGAAACCTATTTATTATACAAATTCTAAAGAGTTGAATTTTACAGGTGATTATCCTATAAGCCCTTTTCCTTTTGATCCTTCTAATCCACCAATTCCTGATGGATTCAATAATTGTTTGCCAAATTCATTTGAATTGAATAATACTACGTATCCAGGTAATTGTACGTCAAAAAAACAAGCTTTTTGTGACCATCAACAAGAAATTGCAAATTCAAACTGTGAAATACGATTGTTTCAAAAAATATGTTGTGGAAATACAAATGTAGGCCCCTTAGTCTTTTTCCCAGATGAACCTTGTGTCCAAATTCCATCATTAACAATGAATAACTAATGAATAAAAGCTATCGGATAAATTCTTATTCGATAGCTTTTAAAATTTAAGTTTACTTGTTTAATAATAGCATAAGTATTTTATTAGATTGTAATTTGACTGGATTTTTAATTTCCTTTTTATGCTTCTCCAATGTGTTCTTGTTGTGTAAATTGAAATATACAATGAGTCTGAAATTGTATTTAAAGATTCGCCATGTATATATTTAAATAAAACTTCCTTTTCTCTTTTTGTAAGCGAAAGGAATTTTAAATAGTTTTTTTGTTTAAATTTTTCTACTTCTATAATACTCTTTAGAGATTTTAAAAGATTAGAAGTTTCTGAATTTGTTTTAAATTTTAACACCACATTACCTTGTTCGTCTATTCCGTTAAATGAAATATAAGGTTCAACGTTGTCCTCAAGGGTGTTAAATGTATTGGAAGATATCCATTCCATGGCTAAAGATTTGTTTGGAAAATGTTTTGGAGAATCTATTTTTGTTCCTTTAAAACTATCTAATACACTTAAATGAGAGAATATATTTTCACTCACTACAAAAGCTAGTTTTTTGTTGCCAGCTTTAACACAAGGGACTATTACATTTTTTTCTGTCCATTTTTTTGTTTCTAAGTCTATCATAAATTTAAAATTTTCATGCAACCAAAGAGCTTTTGAAGGAGAATATTCTTTGTATTTATGAACAAATTTTAGCATTTCACCTTTAAAAATAATTTTTGTGTTTGGAGATGTTTTCCATGTTTGAATGAACAAATCATTAGGTTGGTCGAAAAAAACTTTTAAATAAGTTGTTTCATGTACTACCATAATTTTGTTAAGTTATAATTAAAATTACATTATAATATAGCCTAACAATAAGTGTTGTTTATTTGTATTTATTACCCTAACCAAGTTTCTATATTGAATAGTTTCAGCAATATGGGTTGAATTAATATTATTAGCAGAATCTAAATGAGCAATGGAATGGACGAATACCTCACATTCAATTTAGAATAAAGATTATTGAGTTTTTAGGGTTTAATTACTGGGATAACGGAGTTCAATGATTATCTAACTTGATTTTGTTGAATAGAACCTTATAGGTGTTGATAATAAGGTTTTTAGATATGGGTGATATGAGTAACAATGTATCTTTGTATTTTATGAAATGAAAAAAACGATTAAATATCACTTGAATTCAATGAAGTAAGATGTTAAGTAAATTCATGAAAAAATAAATTAAGCATAGTTAATATGTATTAACTTTTAAATACATTTTTTAATTGATAAAAAAAGCGCTCTATTAAACGTAAATTTTCTGTTACAATATTTGCAGTTCCTTTCATTTCTTGCCTGAAATCTATTTCTTTTCCATACGTTGTGATCAACTTTTTTGGCAATGCTACATCTATTAAATAATTTCCTTCTTGGTTTGGAACTAAAGGAATAGTTTTGATATCTCCGTTTAACTCGCCAAACTCATCTGATGGATAATTAGTTAGTTGTATTTGTACCTTTTGACCTCTCTTTATTTTTCCAGAATTGGCAGCTGGTGCAATAATTTTTCCAATAAAAGATTCCGTTTCTGTTGGAATAATTGTAAAAACTAAGTCTCCGTTTTTTACTGTTTGATTTTTATTCCAAAAGGATAGAAAAGAAATTTTACCAGAAATTGATGATTTTAAGAGATATTGCTTTTCCCAATTTTTAATTGCCTCTTTAAGTTGATAAAAAGATTGAATTGTCTTTTTTAGTAACCTGCTTTCCTGTTGTATTTTCTCTATTGAAGTTCCTTTTAAGGTCTTATTCGAATTGCTAATTAATTCTTTAGTTTGTGATATCGAATTTTCTATGTTTTTAAAGGCTTTTTTTTCTTGTAAAAACTCTATTTCTTTTTGTTCTTTCTCTTTGGCTGATATAACTCCTTTTTCAAAAAGGTTTCTACTCCTTTTTAAATCTATTTGCTTGTAATCTAATTCTTTTAGATTTATACTTTTTTGTGATTGTAATATTTGTAATCTCAATTTTGCTTCTATTAATGATAAACGATTTGCTGATGATTGATTCTTAAAAGGATTTAGTTTTTTATTTAAACGGTATTCTGAATAATTATTTTCAAAATCATTAAAACTAGATAAAATACTCCCTAACATTAAAGGAGGTAATTCGTTTATTGGAAATAAAAAATCATTTCTATTAATTGGAAACATATCTATTACTTTTTTTAATAAAAAAACATCTTTATAAAGCGCTGAGTTTTCAAGAATAGCTAGATTATTGTTTATGGTAACTGAATCTCCATTTTTTATTAAAATAGCATCAAATTTTCCTGCTGAATTAGCAAAAATTTTCTCTGGTGGATTTGTTGTTGTAATCATGACTTCTGCAGTAATTACATCTGGATATTTAATAAGCCAAGAAATAGATAACAGCATTATAATCAGTAAAAAAAATAAAGTGTTTCCCCAGCGAATCATCCAACTTGGAACATAACTTAAAATCTCTTGAACTTCTTCACTTCTTATTTCTATATTATTATCTGGCATATAACTTTTTTTTAAGGTGCTCTGTAAAGAGCACCTTCTTTGATTTTTAATTCTAAATTATATCTTAAACTTATTTATATAACTTTTAAGAATAGATATTTTTTTTGAAATTATAATCCACAAGGATTTTCTCCAAATATTCCAGGAACACAAACACCTCCATAACCACTACATACATATCCATATGAAGAGTTATGTTTATGATTACAACAATCACTATCACTATAACATTGATTAGAACCAGTTACAGTTTTTCCACCACCAAAAATTTGTTTTTGATCTGCTTTATTTAAAGCTTGTCCTAAAATTAAAATTTGTTTTTTCATAATTAAAAAAATTAAATATTTATTAATACTGTAATCATTTAAAGACATTTACAGTTTGTGTCTACTCTTCGCAAAAAAAATATTTTTATCTTGATTTCAAGATTAAACATCTGTAAAAGAGGCTTTTGTTTTAACAGTACAAGGCTGAGCAAAAATATCTTCTCCATATGTACCACTACAGTTATTATTGGTAGTATAAACACACGTTCCACATAATTTTGATGATCTACTACAGCATTGCCAACCGTTGTGACCTGATCCTCCATTAATTTGTTTTTGTTCAGCTTTGTTTATGGTTTTTCCTAAATTTAAAATTGATTTTTTCATTTTAAAAAGATTTAATTGGTTTGTTAAACCCTTGATCATTTTAAGACATTCAAGGTATATGTCTATTCCTCGCGAGAGAATATTTTTGTCATGACCAATGGAGTGATCTAATTTTAAAGAGATAACTTCGTTATTTCATTCCTGGTTATGACGTTTTTATATTTTATTTACCTAAATCTAGTTGATTTTTAACTAGGTGATGATAGCTTCCTTTTAATGCTATTAATTCCTGATGTGTTCCTTTTTCTATAATTTTTCCTTTTTCTAGCACTACTATTTGATGCGCATTTTTAACAGTACTTAATCTATGTGCAATAACTACTGCGGTTTTATTAGAGAAAAACTCATTCAGTTTCCCCATAATTACTTTCTCATTATTTGCATCTAATGCACTAGTCGCTTCATCAAAAAACAAAAACTTTGGATTTTTATATACTGATCGTGCAATTAGTAATCGTTGTTTTTGCCCTGTACTAAGCCCGTTTCCTTCACTACCTATTTTTGTGTTGTATCCTAAAGGTAAACCCTCTATATAATCAGCTATATTGGCTACGTTTATAGCATGTGCTAATTTCTCCTTATCTACATAATCCTCTCCAACAGCGATGTTTTTTGCGATGGAATCATTAAAAATATACCCCTCCTGCATTACTACTCCACAGTTTCTTCTCCATTCTTTTTGAGAAATATTTTTTAAATTAAAGTTTCCTATACTTATATCTCCGGTATCTACTTGATAAAAACCAAGTAATAATTTCATTAAGGTTGTTTTTCCACTT
>NZ_CAZELG010000041.1:0-1201 GCF_964512825.1 Tenacibaculum halocynthiae
AAAGCTTGAAGAGGCTGTACTTGGACAACTTCCTGCGCTGGTACTAGTAGCAGTAATCGTATAAGAAGTTCCATCTACTCCTCCGCTTACTACTCCTCCTGCTCCAACGGTTAATCCTGCTGGACTAGAGGTATACGTAACCCCGCTTGCTACATAATTTGTTACCGTGACTACCGCTGCACTTGAACAGCTTGCTGCTGTTACACTTACTACTGGCGTACTCGGTACTGTTAATTGACTATCGGTATCATTTGTAAAGCTTGAAGAGGCTGTACTTGGACAACTTCCTGCACTGGTACTAGTAGCTGTAATCGTATAAGAAGTTCCATCTACTCCTCCGCTTACAACTCCTCCTGCTCCTACGGTTAAGCCTGCTGGACTAGAGGTATACGTAACACCACTTGCTACATAATTAGTAACCGTTACTACCGCTGCACTTGAACAGCTTGCTGCTGTTACACTTACTACTGGCGTACTCGGTACTGTTAATTGACTATCGGTATCATTAGTAAAGCTTGAAGAGGCTGTACTTGGACAACTTCCTGCGCTGGTACTAGTAGCTGTAATCGTATAAGAAGTTCCATCTACTCCTCCGCTTACAACTCCACCAGCTCCTACTGTTAAGCCTGCTGGACTAGAAGTATACGTAACACCACTTGCTACATAGTTAGTAACCGTTACTACCGCTGCACTTGAACAGCTTGCTGCTGTTACACTTACTACTGGCGTACTCGGTACTGTTAATTGACTATCGGTATCATTAGTAAAGCTTGAAGAGGCCGTACTTGGACAACTTCCTGCGCTTGTACTAGTAGCTGTAATCGTATATGAAGTTCCATCTACTCCTCCGCTTACAACTCCTCCGGCTCCAACGGTTAATCCTGCTGGACTAGAAGTATACGTAACCCCGCTTGCTACATAATTAGTTACCGTTACTACCGCTGCACTTGAACAGCTTGCTGCTGTTACACTTACTACTGGCGTACTCGGTACTGTTAATTGACTATCGGTATCATTAGTAAAGCTTGAAGAGGCCGTACTTGGACAACTTCCTGCGCTGGTACTAGTAGCAGTAATCGTATAAGAAGTTCCATCGGTTCCTCCACTTACAACTCCTCCTGCTCCTACGGTTAAGCCTGCTGGACTAGAGGTATACGTAACACCACTTGCTACATAATTTGTTACCGTTACTACCGCTGCA
>NZ_CAZELG010000042.1:0-129879 GCF_964512825.1 Tenacibaculum halocynthiae
ATATAAAATGGTACTTCCACTTTGAGTCGTATTAGTTCCATTGAAGTTTATTGTATATGGTGCAATACCATCTGAAATACTTACATTAATACTTCCGGTTCCTCCATTACAACTTATTTGGGTTGCTGTGGTGGTAAATGATGGATTTGTAGTTTGTCCTACATTTATCGTTGAACTATAGCTACATCCTGATCCATCTAAAATAAAGAAATCATAATCTCCTGAAGTAGTGATTGGGAAAGTTGCTGTTCCTAAATAACTTGGAGTAGCTCCACTTCCAGTTGCTATTACTGCATACGTATAAGTTCCATCTCCTCCTTGTGGTGTGATTGTTAAACTTCCATCATTACATGTAACATTCGTTGTAGCTGCTGTTCCGGTTAACTGACCATTGATGGTTATACTTTGTTGAACACCATTACAACCAGCTCCATCTACTACGTCAACTGTATATGTTCCTGCACTTAACCCACTAAAAGTATACGTATTAGAGGTAGTTGGTGTTGGAGTTTGTGCTGACCCACCATTTAAAATAAATTGGTAATCACCATTTCCATCATTTACTGTTATATCTATTTGTCCGTTACTTCCATTAAAACATGTCGTTGGTACTGCTGTAAAATCTATTGTTCTAGGAGGATTAACATTAACTGTAACAGGTGTACATCCTACCTTATTAATGGCAATGTCAACATTATCTATAAAGTTACCTACAGATAAACTACCTGTTGCGGTAGAAACTGCTTCGAAAGCTATAATTGTTGTTGTTTGTCCAGCAGGAACTGTATATGTACCTGAATAAGAACCCCAAGCAGATGTTCCGTCACTCATTGTTTCTTGAACTCCTGCTGTTGCTAAATCGCCACCAATTCTAACGGTAGCAACATCAGTACCAGCTCTTCCTCTATGATCAACAGACCATGTAATAACATCTCCTGGTTTTGTACAATATTCTTGATATAAAGAAGAACTGACATTTGCATTTAATTCTAAGAAATATTCTCCTTCAGAAGCTGGTACTCCATTGAAACCAGACCTCCATATTTCAATTCTATTATCAGAAGCAGTTGTATCCCAACCAGGTACATCATCTTCATTTACTATTCTATATGTTGAAATTGTAAATGGATGCGTTTCAAAACCTCCGTTTTGGAAAGGATCTACTGAACAACCACATTCATCACAGTTTCTACTGTCTCTTACATTTGCTATATAAGGTGTTGCACTTGGAGGTACATTTGGAAAAACTGGTGATGATTGCCATGTTGCAAAACCATCTATACTATATTCATAAGGTGGTACACCTCCAACAGCTGTAAAAGTTAATGTTGCCCCAGCTCCAACACATGAAGGTGGATTATCAACTGAAGCTGTTAATGTTAATGCTGGTGGTTCATTTACAGTAGCAGAACCTAAATCTACTTGACAATTTACTACACCATCATTTTCACGAATGAAAATATTGTATGAACCATTAGCTAAACCTACTATTTTATAAGGATTGTCTACTGCTTCTCTCCATGTTGTTCCTCCATCAGTAGAATATTCATAACTAGCTCCTGTGAAGTTTTCTGCAAATATAGTAATAGATCCATTATCACTTCCATGACAAACACTATCAGCACTTCCTAATATACTTCCTCTAAACTCCTGGTTTGAAGCTACATTAACGACTACATTTCTTGGACAAGCTCGCGGTGCAGTAACAGTAATTGTATGTGCTCCTGTAGCGACATTATTGAAAACATTACTTGTTTGAGCAGTTCCTCCATCCAAACTATAACTATAGGTTAATGTTGGTGTTGCTGGTGGTGTTAATGTTATATTACCTGTTCCATCACAGTTATAAGCTACACTGTTTGTGAATACTGGTATTACTGGTAATGGATCAATGGTTATGCTTGGTAATGTTAAAACACAATTATTTGAATCACGTACTGTTATAGCATAAGTACCTTCAGTTAAATTGTTATAAACTAAATCAGTATTGTAAACTCCATTAATACCGTAAGTAAAAGTTGGAGTACCTCCAGTTGCTGCTACAAAAGTTATTTGTCCAAAAGTAGTACATGTGTAATCCTGTGTTAAACTTGCAGAACTAACAATAGGTGTTTTATCTTCAATTTGAACATTAGCAATGGAATATGTACATAAATATGAAGGCTTAGAAGCTCTAATATCTATGGTATATGTGTTAACAGCTAACCCTGTAAAATTACCTGAAGTATCCCAATTTGAACCTCCATCAATACTATACTCAACTAAATATCCTTGATTACTACCATTAACTGAAACATTAATAGAACCATCTACTTGACCTGTACAAGAAATATCTGTTGCAGTATGATTAAATGCTAAAGGAGCTTCAACAGAAATAGTTATTGGATTAGAAATCGTGTAACAATTATTACTATCAATAATTACAAATCTGTACGTTCCTTCATTTCCATTTGTTACAGAATAAGTATTTGATGAAAAATAAGCACCAGCAGGAATATCTGAAATTGCAGTATATAAATCTGTTCCTTTATCTGTCCATACTGCATAACTATATTGACTACCCGTAGTTAAAGTTCCTCCACTTCCTGATAAAGTAATAATTCCATCAGAAGATCCTCCTGTACAGGAAATGTTTTTTGTATTAGCAGCTGTAAGTGTTAAATCTGGAGCCTGATTTATAGTAACATTTTCAGTTATTGAACAATCTGCAGTTGTAACTCTTACTTGATATGCTCCTCCAGTTGTTACATCAAATGTATAATCATTACTATTTATTGGGCCTTGTGTTCCAATTGTAGTAGCTCCTTGTAATAATGTATAGGTATATTGACCTGGTACATTATTAACTTGTACTCTAATTTTCCCTATATCACCAGAACAAACTATATGTGTAGGTGTTACATCAATAGTTATATCATTATTTTGAATATTTATTGGTCCAAAATCATAAGTACAAGAAGCTGCTGTAGGATTATTTATACGTATTTGTAAATTATAATCTCCTGCATTAGTTAATCCTGAGAATGTATTTGAATTTTGAAATCCTACATCATAACCAGAAGGTCCTGTTAATCTATACTGATATCCAGCTGGTATTCCATTAATAACTATTTGACCATCATTACCACACGTTATATCTTGCTTAATAATATCTGGTGTTAATGTTGCCTTGAATACATTGAAATAATATGTATTAGGACACCTTCCATCATATAGTACATCTACACGATATTCTCCTTCATCAGCTATACTTTGATTAAATGCTGAACCTATTTCATTCCAAGTACAACTTGTATTTACGTTTGCACAACCAACTGTTGTAACATCAGGACAAGAAGTTTCATCTAATTTATACCATTTAACTGTTGTAGCTGAAGCAGGATCAAATGGTAAATTTATACTTCTAGAGCTACCTGTACCACATAAAAATATTTCAGCTAAATCTGAACCATCATTAGGACATGTTAACATTCTGTCTGCAAATGGAATTAATGGATTTGGTTCAGAATTATAAGGAATAACATTAATAGTTTCAGTTGCATCTATACAACCAACTGGTGCTGTTTTTCTTACAGTATATGTTCCTGTTGCTGTAACTACAATAGATTGCGTAGTTCCAATTATTGTACCTCCAGCATCTCTCCACTCATAGGAAGCAAATCCACTACCTGCAGTTAAAGTTAAATTAGCACCACATAAAATCTCATCTCTTTCAAAAGTACATCCACTAGTATCAGCAAGAAAATTTGAAGTTCCTACTACTCCAAAATTACAGGCATCTATTCCTGCAAAACTTGGTTCATTAAGTGTTCTTGGTGTACCTCCTCTATCACTATCGTAATTTGCAAAAGCCTGATTCTCAATACGATTAGAACAAACATCTCTTAATTGATTACAATCTGAAACTACTTGAACTTTAAATCGAATATCATATTTTGCGCCATTTTCTTCTACCATACTATCTGGTATATTAATGGTAATTTTTCCTCTAAAACCATTAGCTAAAGCTGGTGGTTCATATTGAAATTGAGTAGGATCATTACGATCTATACCTGCTGGTAAAGTAATATCAGCAACAATTAAATCAACATTTTTAGGTAAAATATCAACAAACTCCGTATTTAAAGCATTATCTGTACCTACATTCTGGAAACTAACGTTATACCATAATTCAGCTCCTAATGCTAATGAAGTACCAGAAATATCATTTCCTGCAGAATCTTCTATCGTTTTAATCATTTGAATTTTTGGTTCAATGATTTCTATAGACATTGCATTTAAAAATGGCCAATATACATCTCCACTTGTGGTAAATCTTACATCAGCAGTGGTATCTCCATTTCCTATTATACTATTACTTGGATTCGTACTTCCACTTATACTTAAAATATCTACATCAAACCCTAATGTATTAGTACTTGATGGAGTTCTTGTAGTTGTAATGGCAGCATTTCTTGAGATACTTCCGTTAAAAAAGTTATTTGCTGGATTTACAGCGTTAGAAATATCTACATATGTATTTGTATTATCTTCTATTTGAAACTGATCTCCTCCAATTCCATCATCTCCTTCTAAAGCTCCTACAATAAATTCAGCTCTTACTGGACCTGCAGGAATTGTTTTAAAACCGCTATAGGTTACATCTACATCATTTGAACCGTCAATAGTTTGAAAACCATCAAAAATAGAAATATTTTTACTAGACTCATTTTGGTTTTCATAAATGATTACCATTGTCCAACCACCTGCACCTCCTAATCCATTAGTATCAGTACCAGTTACCGCCTTAATATCAGCAGCATAATAATCTCCGTTTGCATTCGCCTGAGCAGCAACCTCAGTAGTAATATCTTTAAAACATACGTAAGGCTTTTGTGTAGCAGAACCATCATCATAAATTACTTCTCCAGTTACAGTTTCATAATCCCCACTTGGTAATTTAAATTTAATTGTATTAAAACTACTACTTCTTGTCTCCTGTCCTGCCCAGGTTTCATAGGGATAAATTGCAGCCCAATATAATCCAGCATAAACAACTCTAGAACAACTTGGTAAAGTTAAAGTTGATTTACTAGATGAAAAAGTAATCCCACTTCCTGTAATTCCATCAGCATCATCAACATCAATGTACTGCATGTTTTGCTGTCCATTGTTTAAATTATTAATATTAGAATAGTAATTAATGCCACAACCATCCGTAGATGTTAATGCATATAAAGTTAGTGCACTTGGAAAATTATCATTAGCATCTAAAGTAGTTCCTGAAACCGTATAGGTATAGTCTCTATACCAAAAACCGCAAGCCGCATTCCAAATCCAACTTCTACGAGAACTTCTTGTATATGTAGTTACATACTCTCTATTTACAATACTATTAGCTATAAACGTCATGTTACCTCTAACATTGACACCTCCAGCAGCTAACCTTTGTGTAAATGCTTTATCTGGTCGAAGCCTAACAGCACTTTCTTTAAGAATAACTTTTTTTCTATTATTTTCTATGTAATTACTAACTCTTTTCGCATTCTTATCTTGAGAATACGAGTTAGTTATAAAGCTAATGAAAGCTATTAATATTAATACTATTTTTTTCATGGATTCAGGGGAGAATTTAATATTTAGCTAGTATTGTATTGTACTTATTTTATTTAATATTTATGATAGATATTGGGTCATAAAAAGAACCATTTAAATTATTCTCATATAATTTAATCACTTCACTTCTACTACTTGTTTTTAATATATATATATGCCTGTAGCCTGTTGTAGGATTCACAAAATAATTTGCATCTATGTTATCACTACGTAATTCATCAACAAACCTATCAGCAAAGGCTTTTTTAGAGAAAACACCTATTTGTAAATAGAAACCTTCTTCTAAACCTCCTACTTTTTTCATTCTTAACACCCTTGCTTTTGGTCTTGATTTAGGTTCTTTATAACTCTCAGGTTTTACATCATCACCAAGTGTTATTTTAAAAACATACACTGCATCTTTTGCTGTCTTTGTTCCTAGGCCTGCTAATTCACCTTTACTATTACTTTCAAAAAGAGTATTCTCTTTAAACTCGTCTTTTCTTTCTTCTGCATCTTTCTTTTTAGCAAATCTATCTACATACATATAGTAATGCTTTGTTTTTGGGTCAAAAACATACCTTATTTTTAAATCTGCTTTTTCAAAAATTTTCTTTTTTTCTTTTACATATGCATCCGCATTCTCTTTCTTTCTAAACCTATCTGTTACAATATAATACATTGTTCCACCACCACCTGTACGAGTTACTGTTTTTTCTCTCCATGGTGTATTTTTTCTCCTTCTTAAAGAAGTGTCCTTTTCATCAGAAGATGTTGCTGTTGAATCTTTAGCTTTATTTTCTTCTCTAATTACATCAACAATTTTCGGTTTATTATTAAGTAACCTTAAAATTTCATCTACTTTTTTATTTAACTTACTAATAGAGTCATATGCTTCTTGAATTTCATCCGATAAATCGTTATGTTCTTCATTTTTATACTCTTGCTTAGGCTTTCTTTCAGGTAATTTAATACTAACACTCCCTGTTCTTCTCACTGGTCTTCTTCTGCTAAACTTCTTTTCTCCGAAATTATAAATAATTCCAACTTCATTAGTTGCTGCAAAATCTCCTTTTTCATAAGAGAATCCTATTGATAATTTATCCGATAAATTAACACCAGCTCCAGCAGATATACCATATTGCTTATCATAACCTGCTTTTAACCAACCCATTTTAGGCAAATCAAGAATTACATTTCCTCCAAAACCAAAAGAACCATTACCTGGTTTTCTTGCTAATGCTAATACTCGTAAATCAGCTCCTTCAAAAATTCCACTAGCATATGTAAACTCATGAGAATACATTGCATGACCAGAAAATGTTTTTTCTGAAAATGACGTAGCTAATTCATTACTTTTTAAATTAAAATCTAATAAATTCTCAAAAAACACTCCTACATCAAATTTTCCAAACGAAACAGTTACTGCTGGTTGAAAATTAACAATTGGAATATCTTGAAAATTACTTAATGCAGGATCAGGAACTTGAGAGTTTACTTTTAAACCATCAGCACTCCTTCGACTGTATAATACGTTAAATCCAAATGTTAAATCTAAATTTTCATTCATTTGAATTCTTTGTGCATAATTTGCAATAGCACCAAAATCTTTAAAAACACCTATTTCTTGTTGATAAACAGCTAAACCTCCACCAACATTCTCTCTCATTTTTCCAGAATAGCTTAACAAATATAATTTAGGGTTATCTTCAAAAGACACATTACTGTTTCTAACAATAGCACTCATTGAAGTTTTATTTTCTCTTAACGCAGAAAAAGTTGGTACCGTTAAAAAGCGGTTAAACTTCATAAAACTACGAGAAGTGAAACTATTGTATATTTCAGCGTTATTAGACACTTGTGAAAACACACAAGAGCTAATGAACATTAATATAAAAATAGTGTTTCTTTTAATCATATACTTTTAATCTAAAACAGAGATACTACCCGCTTTAATAAGCTTGTCATCTCTAATTATTTTATAATAAAAAATTCGTTGATTACCTAAATCTTCAGAAGGCCAATCGTTTTTATATTCTTTTGTCATCAATACTTCCTTACCATCAGAACTATAAATAGCTATCGTTACAGATGGTTGAAATGCATATCTATTAGATAATTCCCAGGTATCATTAATACCATCAACTGTATTTGGAGACACAATATTTGGTACAATAATTTGATCATCTTGTTCAACTACTTCTACTGTTTTTCTTACTTCACAACTATCAACAGTTGCTATTAATGTATAAAAACCTGCTTGAGTTACACTAACAATGTTTGTTGACGATAATGGGTCTCCATTACTATCTACCCATTGATACGTATTTGCTCCTTCACCTCTAATTGTTGTTGGCTGTCCTGTTAATAATACTATTTTTCCAGAAGGCCCTATTTCATTCCCTGAGCTATCATATAAAAGTACCGCTGAATCATCAAAAGGCACCACATTTATCGGTGCTAAGTCCTTTACACAGTCAAAGCCTGAAATTTGAAGTTTATACTCACCTGTTTCGATTATTTCTAAAGTTTTAGGATCCGCAACTGTTAACTCTACAGAATCTTTAAACCATTTATAAGTAAATCCGGTTACAATATCAGAAACGGTAAGTGTAATTGTTCCTCCAGGACACAATGAATTTGATGCAGAAGTTGAAGCTATAGCTGGGCTTGCAATTGTTAGTTTAACATCTAATTTATTCGACTTATTACTAAGCCCTACACCTGAACTTACCTCTAAATCAAATACTCCATTATCTAAATAAGAATCAACTGCATATTCATTTAATGTTTTACCTGTTTGCAAAACATCATCTTTATACCATTGGTAGGTTAATATTGCTATTTGTTCAGGTGTTAAATCATATTCAACATCATCAGAACCAGTAGCTTTTATACTTGCTATTGTTAATACCGTTTTATCACTATCACACTCTACATAATCATCTGCAGTTTTTATTACAGTATTTATAGATTTTGTGGTTAATAACGTAAACTTATCAGATTCAACAGAAAAAGGACAACTCCCTGAACTATCAGTAGCTACAGCGTGATAAACACCTGCCTCAGTAGCATTAATTTTCAATCCAGTTTTACCAGGTAAAAGTGCTCCATCTTTATACCATTGCACTGTTACAGGTGTAGATGATGGCTCTATTGTAATTTCCAACAATCTTGTTTGAGTAGGTAACCAAACTGCAGTCTGTTCTCCTACTAAAGTTATCCTAAAAGTTGCTGCTGTTTTTTGTTTTAACTCAACATTTTGTGATTTAGATATACATCCATTTGCTTCAATTTCTAATCTATAAATACCAAACTGCCCAGTATTAGGTGTTGTATAAGTACTGGTATTAGATGTTGACACTAATACATCATCTTTATACCATCTATAGGTAAGCGCACTGTTATTTGTTGTAGCTTCAAAAGTATGGGTTTCATCTGCACAAATTTCAACTGGTGTACTTCCTTTTATCTGTGCATCTGCTGTACTAATTCGAACAACATTAATTAAAATAGAATTCACTCTACCACATTTTCCATAATCTACTCTTGCTTCATACGTTCCAGCTTCTGTAACCGTTATTTTAGGTTCAGTAGTAGTATCAACTAAAATAGTTCTATCTCTATACCATTGGTAAACCCCTTCTTTATCTGTGTTCAATTTCAATTCTAATGAACCCGAACCACAGATAAAGTCTGTTGTTATATTTCCATTTATTGATAAACTTCCTTCAACCATATCATACGCTTCAAAAGCATCTGACTCTGGCCCAGTCATTTCTGGTGATGTTGACACCATTCTTACCTTATACCCTGTTCCATAAGTATCTTTGGGCACTCGAAATGAAGTTCTTATTTTAAGAAAGTTAGTATTCTGACCTACAATGGCAGCAGAAGCTCTATTATCAGTAGTATTTGAAGGAAAGACCCCATTTTGATCAGAAATCTGAACAAAGAACTGATTATCTGCATTAAAAGGTGTAGTTGTAAACTGAAAATCTATAGAAAAATCTTTAGTTGTAGCGTTGCTACATGCCGAGCTAAATTTTAGCTCAGGTTTTAACAAGACCTGTGAAAACAAGCCTGCCGTGTAACATAACAACCATATTACTAAAAGTATTTTTACGCTTTTAGCTATTTTTTCACTCATTTAAGGGATATTTAGGGGGTGCCAAATTTAAACATTTTTTGATAAAAACAATCAAAAAAATAAATTTTACACCATGGAAAGTTAAAAAATATAAATCACTTTTACAAGAAAAGATGCTACAGCTATGAAATAATAAATATTTTTTACGTTTTTTGTAGTAACGTTTATATTTACTTGTGAATAAATCAATATATCTTTTTTTCTTACTAATTTTCAGTAATTATGTACATTCTCAAACTGGTGGTGAAAACATTTATGGTTTTCTAAACACTCCTACCTTTGCTCGTCAAGTAGCTTTAGGAGGTAAAATTTTAACATTTATTGATGATGTAAACCAACCTAGCTGGAACCCTGCCACTATTAGTAATAGTCTTCATAAACAGCTTTCTGTAAATTATACAAGTTACTTAACAGGAATAAATATAGGATCTGTTTCTTATGCCTATGAAATCAACAAACATTTTGAGACTCTTCATGGAAACATAAAATACGTTAATTATGGTGAAATTATAAGAGCTGATGAAGAAGGAAATGAACAAGGTTCTTTTAGCGCCAATGACATTGCTATTTCTATAGGGTACGCTAAAAACATTCCAAGAAGTGATTTTTATTATGGAGCTAATTTGAAATTAATTTACTCTTCTATAGATTCTTTTTCTTCAAGCGGTATTGCTGTTGACTTTGGAATCACCTATTACAGCGCTAACAATCCTTTTATCATAGCATTAGTAGCAAGAAATATAGGTACGCAAATAACATCTTTTAATGGTACTCGTGAAAAACTACCTTTTGAAGTAATTTTAGGCGCTTCTTATAAATTAGAAAAAGTACCTCTACGATGGTACCTCACCCTAGACAACCTTCAAAAATGGAAAGTTGGAGTTTCAAACCCTACAAATCAAACTACTAATTTAGAAGGCAATACTACACAAGAAAGTATCTCTTTTTTAGACAATGCTTTTAGACATGTTATTGTTGGTACAGAATTATTTCCTGATAGTGCCATAAACATACGTGTGGGTTATAATTTTAGAAGAAATAAAGAACTACAATTACAAAATGTACGTTCATTTGGTGGTTTATCTTTTGGTTTTGGTTTAAAGATGAACAAACTAAAGTTTAACTACGCATATTCTAAGTTTCATTCAGCTTCAAACGTAAGCACTTTCAGCTTACAAATTGATCTTGACAAGCGCCCAAAAGGAAAAAATCCTACTCGATATTAGAATATCTAACGTATCTTTGTTGTTCTTAATTCTTTTACTATGACAAAAAAAATTACCATAGCTATAGATGGCTTTTCATCTACAGGAAAAAGCACCATCGCAAAACAATTAGCAAAACAATTAGGTTATATTTATGTTGATACTGGAGCTATGTATAGAGCCGTTACATTATACGCTATGCAACAAAATTATATTTCAGAAACACATTTTAACACTGATGATTTAATAAGTGATTTAAGCAATATTTCTCTTTCTTTTGGCTTTAATGAAGAAATGGGTTTTGCTGAAATGTTTTTAAATAAAAAGAACGTTGAGAAAGAAATAAGAACTCTTGAAGTTTCAAAACTAGTAAGTAAAATTTCTACAATTTCGGAAGTAAGAAAAAAACTAGTTAGTGAACAACAAGAAATGGGTAAAAATAAAGGTGTTGTAATGGATGGTCGTGATATTGGAACTGTTGTTTTCCCTAATGCAGAATTAAAATTATTTATGACTGCCTCTGCAGATAAGCGCGCTAAAAGACGTTATAAAGAACTTATAGATAGAGGTGATAAGGTTAACTACGAAGAGATATTACAAAATGTAGAAGAAAGAGACCGTATAGACTCTACCCGAGAAGATTCTCCTTTAATATTAGCAGATGATGCTATTGAATTTGATAACTCAAACATGGGATTAAAAGATCAATTTAACAGGATTATGAGCTTGGTTAATACAGCTATAGAATAATACAATATATCAATACTATTTATTTGTTTTTACTTATCGACAAGTGATCTCTCAGAATTAATTATTTGTACACAAATACGTATTAAATTTAAATACTCAATTCTCAGAAGGGTTAACAAAAAACTAAATCTACTGATAAACAGTATCATACTAAAAAACCAGTTTTATACAAAACTGGTTTTCAAATACTTTAACTTTATTATAAAAAAGATCTTTTTATAAATCTTCTTCAAATTTAGTATGCGTAGAATATGTTCTCCACTTTTCTATACATTCAGCAATATCTTTAGGTACTTCTGAATCAAATTTTAAAAACTCTCCAGTAGTTGGATGCGTAAACCCTAGTGTTTTTGCATGTAATGCTTGCCTTGGCAAAACTTTAAAACAATTATCTACAAACTGTTTGTATTTTGTAAATGTTGTTCCTTTTAATATTTTATCACCACCATAACGTTCGTCATTAAAAAGTGTATGGCCTATATATTTAAAATGTGCTCTAATTTGATGTGTTCTTCCAGTTTCTAATTTACATTGTACTAAAGTAACATAAGTCAAACGTTCTAAAACTTTAAAATGTGTTATTGCTGGTTTACCAAATTCACCATCTGGAAAAACAGCCATTTGTAATCTGTTTTTTAAACTTCTTCCTATATTACCTTCAATAGTTCCTTCATCTTCTTCTATATTTCCCCAAACTAAAGCATAATATAAACGTTCTGTAGTCCTGTCAAAAAACTGTTTAGATAAATGCGTCATAGCAAACTCAGTTTTTGCAACTACCAATAAACCACTAGTATCTTTATCTATTCTATGAACTAAACCTGGACGCTCACTACTGTTTGTAGGTAAATTTTCAATATGATGTATTAATCCATTAACCAAAGTACCTGAATAGTTTCCATGACCAGGATGAACAACCATTCCTGGTTCTTTATTGACAACAATTACCTGATCATCTTCATATACTATATTTAAGGGTATATCTTCAGCAACTAATAAGTTCTCTGCTGGTGGATACGATAGTACTACCCTAACTATATCTTTTGGTTTGATCTTATAGTTGGATTTAACCACTAAATCATTCACTAAAATATTCCCCGCTTTTGCCGCTTGTTGAATTTTATTACGCGTAGCATTTTCTATAAAATTCATTAAAAACTTATCTACTCTTAATGGAATTTGCCCATCATTTGCTACAAATTTATAATGTTCGTATAAATCGTCGTTTTCTAAATCTGGAGTTGTATCTTCCTGCATCAATCTAATCTATAATATTAATTACCATCACCCAAAATTAAATCTATTGTAGATTGTTTTGGTAACTTAGTTTTTGGTTCAATTTTGTTTCCTTTATACTTTAATCCTCTTACTACATCTTTACCCAAATCTCGAACCCAAGTAACATCTTTTCCAACTTTAAAACCAATAGATCTTAAATGTGTTGTTGCTTGCCTACGAGTACGTCCATTTAAATCTGGTATTTCAACATCACGATATTTTGAAGGATTCAATGTTAAATATATTTTTCTTCCTTCTTTTACAAAATCACCGGCTTCAGGATTTTGCTCTAACACTGCCTTTTTAGGATAATTAGGATTATAAGTAGCACTGTCAATAACTACGTAATCTAAATTAAGTTCATTCAACTTAGTTTCAACATTTGTTAATGATAACTTAGCTAAATTAGGCACTTCGATTTTTTGATTATGATTAGTAGTAATACCTAACCACCATTGCAATAGGAATATTAAAACAACAACACTCAAAATTGCAATTCCTAATTGCATAAAAAAGCTTTTACTTTTAATAAACTCAAATAAACCTTTAATACGTTCTGAAAATTTACTCATATTGATTTTTTGTAAGATGATACAAATTTACTGTAAAATTTATTACTAATTTAAAATTCAACAACTCTTAAACGAGTTTTTTTGGTAAGTTTGTATAAATAACTCAGATTATTCATGAAAAAAAATATAGCTATTGTTATGGGAGGGTATTCCTCAGAGGTAAATATATCCTTACAAAGCGGTGCAGTTGTTTACAAACATCTTAATAAAGAAAAATACAATACATATAAAGTTCATATCTTATCTAACAAATGGGTAGTTGTTGATGCTGATGAAACTGAATATCCTATAGATAAAAATGACTTTTCATTTACAAAAAACACTACTAAAATTACTTTTGATTGTGTTTTTAATGCAATACATGGAAACCCTGGAGAAAATGGTAGTCTTTTAGCATATTTTGATCTTATACAAATGAAGCACACCTCTGCTCCTTTCTACCAAATGGCTTTAACATTTAATAAAAGAGATAGCTTAAGTGTTGTAAAACATTATGGTATCCCTACTGCTAAATCAGTATATATTAATCAAGGAGATACATTTTCTACGGATGATATTATTCAAAAAGTAGGACTTCCTTGCTTTGTAAAACCAAACAATGCAGGTTCTAGTTTTGGTATTTCAAAAGTACACTCTATTGAAAAACTTATTCCTGCAATAGAAAAAGCATACAAAGAAGATTCTGAAATTTTAATTGAAAGTTTTTTAGATGGAACTGAAGTTTCTGTAGGAGTTATTCAATATAAAGGAGAAACAACAGTTTTACCAATTACCGAAATAGTTTCTGAAAATGACTTTTTTGACTATGAAGCAAAGTACCTAGGTAAATCAAAAGAAATTACACCAGCACGATTAACAGAACAACAAGAAGCCAAAGTAAGAGAAATAGCTAAAAAAGCATATGAAATATTAAATATGAGTGGTTTTTCTAGATCTGAATATATCTTGGTAAATGATGAACCTCATTTTTTAGAAATGAATACCGTACCTGGTTTAACAGAGGCTAGTATTTTACCGCAACAGGCAAATGAAGTAGGAATATCGTTAAGTGAGTTATTTGAAAATGCTATTGAAATGGCTATCAAATAATAAATATACGCAATACAGTTTTTAATAAGATATAAATCAAGAATTACAAAATATATGAAGAAAGCTATTTTTCCAGGATCGTTTGACCCTATTACATTAGGCCATGTTGATATTATTGAACGTGGAGTTACCTTATTTGATGAGCTAGTTATTGCTATTGGTATAAATTCAGATAAAAAATACATGTTTTCCTTAGAAGAACGTAAACGTTTTATTGAAGAAACATTTAAACATGAACCAAAAATTAAAGTAGTTACTTATAGCGGATTAACTGTTAACTTTTGTAAAGAAGTTAATGCGCAGTTTATTTTAAGAGGTTTACGTAACCCTGCTGATTTTGAATTTGAAAAAGCTATAGCACATACTAATCGTAAACTTTCTGAAATCGAAACAGTTTTCTTATTAACCTCATCTGGAAAGAGCTACATATCATCGTCAATTGTTCGTGATGTTATAAGAAATGATGGTGATTACACTGGACTAGTACCTGATGCTGTAAAAATTTAAATCATGAAAAAACTATCGCTACTACTACTATTCATATTTTTAAATTCTTGTAAAGAAGCCATAAAATTTGAAAAGAAAAACTTCACAACATTATTTGAAAAATCTAACGGTACCGAGACTCCTGAATACAATGATGTAATTTCTTTTTATAAAAACTTAGCTGATTCCTACAGCGAAATTTCACTATTTGAAATAGGTGAAACAGATTCTGGAAAACCACTACATTTAGCTGTTTTTAATAACGATGGTAAAATCGATTTAAAAAGTTTAAAAAAATCTTCAAAAAATAGAATTTTAATCAACAATGGTATTCATCCAGGTGAATCAGATGGGATTGACGCTTCCATGATGTTATTAAGAGATATTGTTCAAAATGATTCTTTAAAAAAAGCATATAATAACTCTTTAATCTGTGTTATACCAATATATAATATTGGTGGATCTCTTAATAGAAACTCACACACTAGAGCTAATCAAAACGGTCCTAAAGAATACGGTTTTAGAGGTAATGCCAGGAATTTTGACTTAAATAGAGACTTCATAAAACAAGATACTAAAAACGCAGCAGCTTTTGCAACTATTTTCCACTCAGTAAATCCAGATATTTTTATTGACAACCATGTAAGTAATGGTGCCGATTATCAATATGCAATTACCCATTTATTTACACAACACAATAAGTTAGGTGGAAACCTTGGTGTTTTTTTAGAAAAAGAAATGCGTCCGCATATTGAAAAATCTTTGGCTAAAAAACAAATCCCTATTACTCCTTATGTAAATGTATGGGGAAACACTCCAGAGAAAGGCTGGTCTCAATTTTTCGATTCTCCAAGATATTCAACAGGATATACTACTTTATTTAACACTCTAGGGTTAATGGTAGAAACTCACATGTTAAAACCCTATAAAGTTCGTGTTGAGCAAACCTATGAACTATTACTTTCTACATTAGATTTTTCAGAAAAAGAATCATCGAGAATTAAAACCCTACGAAAAAGAAACCTTAAAGAGTTACTAACTCAGAAAACATATCCAATTACTTTCAAAGTAGACAAAAACAATCCTAGTACTTTAAATTTTAAAGGCTATGAAGGTATTTATATTAATAGTGAAGTAACCAATGGAAAACGCTTGTTTTATGATAAATCTAAACCTTACAATAAAAAAATATCTTATTACAACAACTTTAATACAACAAAAGAAATAACAATCCCAAAAGCTTATATCATACAGCAAGGTTGGCATAAAGTAATTGAAAGGCTTAAAAACAATAAAATAGTATTCACACACTTTAAAAATGACACAACCCTAACTGTCGAGACTCAACATATAGCTAATTTCAATACTAGAAAATCAGCTTATGAAGGACATTATTTACACTATAATACTACGGTAAAGAAAGCAACTAAAACTATTAAATTCAGAAAAGGTGATATTTACATTTCAACACAACAAAAAGGAATACGATACATTATTGAAACTCTAGAAGCTGAAGCTACTGATTCTTTTTTTAACTGGAATTTTTTTGATACTATTTTACAACAAAAAGAAGGTTTCTCTAGCTATGTTTTTGAAAATATTGCAGTCCAATTTTTGAAAGAAAACCCCGTAGTTAAAAAAGAGTTAGAAGAAAAAATAAAAGTAGATGATGGCTTTGCTAAAAACCCATATGCGCAATTGTATTTTGTCTACAAAAAAACGCCGCATTATGAACAAGCTCATCTAAAACTTCCTATTTATAAAATTTTTTAAACATAATAACCCCCTCAAAAAACTGAGGGGGTTATTTTTAATAATTTCTATATTGTTTAGTTTCTTCGAAAACATGCTCAAGAATTTTTCTTTCTTGATCATCAAATTCTATATGCCTTCTTTTCATTACTACCTCAGCAACTTCAAAAACTTTATTTGTCTTATACTCTGTAAAGCCTGATGCTCCTCCCCAACTATATGATGGTACAAAATTACGAGGAAAACCACTACCAAAAATATTAGCAGACACTCCTATTACTGTACCTGTATTAAACATTGTATTGATACCACATTTAGAATGATCTCCCATCATTAGGCCACAAAACTGCAACCCAGTTTTAGCAAATCTACCTGTTTCATAATTCCATAATTTAACCTCAGCATAATTATTTTTTAAATTAGAATTATTGGTATCTGCTCCTAAATTACACCACTCACCTAGTACTGAATTACCTAAATAACCTTCATGACCTTTACTTGAATACCCAAAAAGCACTGAGTTGTTCACCTCTCCTCCTACTTTACAATATGGACCTAATGTAGTAGCTCCATATATTTTTGCTCCCATTTTTAAAACAGAGTTTTCACACAT
Source organism: Tenacibaculum halocynthiae (assembly GCF_964512825.1). Classification (NCBI taxonomy): domain Bacteria; kingdom Pseudomonadati; phylum Bacteroidota; class Flavobacteriia; order Flavobacteriales; family Flavobacteriaceae; genus Tenacibaculum; species Tenacibaculum halocynthiae. The sequence goes on from NZ_CAZELG010000042.1 coordinate 17,470, forward strand.
TGCTAATCCTCCTCTAATAACACAACCTTCCATTATTTCTGCATTCCTACCTATGTAAATAGGTCCATTAGTTGCATTTAAAGTAGCAAAAGTTAACTTAGCTCCTTCCTCTAAGAAAATATCTTCTTTGTTTATACAATTAACTGTTTCTGGAATTGGTTCAGACTCTCGTCCTTCTGTTATTAAATCGAAATCAGCTTTTATCGCTTTCGCATTTAATGAAAAAATATCCCAAGTATTTTTAATTTGTAATACTTCTCCTTCAAACTCTATAGCTTCATATCTTGAAAAATCAACTTCTTCTTGTGTATCCGTAGTATAAAAAGCTATTACATCTTCATCTTTAAATATTGCTTGATTCGGCTTTAAACCTTTAATATTTTCAATCAATATTTCTGTTGGTAAAAAAGAAGCATTAATTAATACATTTTCTTCCATTTCAACCATTGGGTACTTCTCTTCTAAATACTCTTCAGTAACTGTAGTGGTTGTACCCCCTAAAAAGTTCTCCCATTTCTCTCTAATAGTCAAAATACCAACTCTTAAGTCAGCTACAGGTTTAGTGTATGTAAATGGTAATAAAGCATTTCGTACATCACCATCAAATAAAATATAATTCATTATTCTTATTTTTGAAGATGAACAAACTTACAATAAAAAACCGATTGTAAAAATTACAATCGGTTAGAAAAATAGTCCTTTATTTTCGTTATTTTTTTATAAAATGTTTTACTCCTAATTTATCTTCAGAAATTATTTTTAATAAGTACATTCCTATTGGTAGCTCTTCAATATTAACTTCTTTTTGAAGTAAAGATACATTCTCCGATTTCAATAATTTTCCAGTATAGTCATATACCTGTACCTTAGCTTCTCTTGTGTCTGAAGGTAAATCTATCTTTACAACATTTCCTACCGGATTAGGATACATTTTAAAGTTTAATAATTTTGCATCATCTACACCTAAAGAAGGTGTTGATCCTGATTTACCTGTAAATGTAGCATCTCCACCAGTATTTCCATTTCCATTACCAGATATTGAGGCTGCATAAAAAGTTACTTTTCCTTGATCGCTAGAAGGCGATGTCCATTTCACACTCCATGTACTTTGACTATTACCTGAACTAGTGTGAGTTGCTCTAGAATTACTGTTAACTGCTTTTGTATCTGCACCGCCAGCTGCAAAAGTCCCTATTTTAGAATTATCCGAATCTTTTTCTGCTGTTACTTGAAATCCATTTCTAGTTCCTCCTCCTGAGTTTGTAACAGTTATATTGTATTCTGTATTAAACTCATACCCAGTTACTGGTATATCTGTTGTTACCGACAAGTTTGCAGCTGTTGCTGTACCCGCATGACAAGTAGTACAATTATTATTTGAATCTCCTGGAGAGCTTGAAAAAGCACTATCCCTTCCTCCTGAAAAAGAAATAAACATAAAGCCTAATAAAGGAATTAAAAATAGTGTTAATTTAAAAAAGTAGTCTTTCCTCATAATTATTGGATTTTTAATATTTAGTTTAAGTCGTTAGTAATATACGTTAATTACAATTAATTTATTATCAATCATTAAATTAATACATAAAAACATTATTTATACGACAGTTCCAATACAAAAAACCCTACCTATAGTTTTTATATTTATCTTTACATCATAAAATATATTTATGAAGAAAATACTTGCTTTAATATTAATTATAATAACATTAATTGCTGGATTATACTATGCATTTATATACTTTGTTCCTTATAGTGAAGGTGTACGTTCAGGTGAACTTATAAAAATTAGTTATAAAGGTATTGCTATAAAAACATGGGAGGGCGAAATTAGTCAAGGAATATCTGGAGCACAAATTTTTGCTTTTTCTGTAGAAGACAGAAATGAGAAAGTAATTAAAGACTTACAAAAATACCAAGGTCGATATGTAAAAGTACATTACACTGAACGTTTTAGTACTTTTTTTTGGTTAGGAGATACTAAATATTTCATCACAAAGGTAGAAGAAGAACAATCGCCACATTTTAGAGGAGTTACAAATGACACAAAAGAAAAATAATTTTAAAAATGTAGAAGAAACTCGTATTACGATTTCTGAACTTATGCTTCCTTCACACGCTAATTTTAGTGGTAAAATACATGGAGGTTATATTCTAAATTTAATGGATCAAATTGCTTTTGCTTGTGCTTCAAAACATTCAGGTACTTATTGTGTAACTGCTTCTGTTGATACAGTTGATTTTTTAAATCCAATAGAGGTGGGTGAACTGGTAACAATGAAAGCTTCAATTAATTATGTAGGGAAAACCTCAATGGTTGTAGGAATTCGTGTAGAATCTGAAAATATTCAAACAGGGAAAGTTAACCACTGTAATTCTTCTTATTTTACTATGGTTTCTAAAAACGAAGATGGCCAAGGGATTTCTGTTCCTGGAATTATTATTAATGACGATATTGAAATGAGACGTTTTTTAAAGGCAATTAAACGTATTGAAATGAAAAAAAATCGACAAGAGGAATTTGACAGTGATCATTTTACACCCAATAATTATATTAAAGATTTAGAAGCTTATAACGTAAAAATAGATTTATAATCTACCAATATTTAAATTGTTATTCTCTCTTCTAACAACTACAAAATTTGGCTACACAAATTCAAAAACATACTTTTGCTATACTATTAAATAAATAAAAATCATTTTTGAAAAAGCAACCACAAAATTGGAAAGACAAACTTCATGAAGTTATTTATGAAGCTGACACGCGTGGTGGTAAGTTTTTTGATATTATTTTATTAATCGCTATTTTATCTTCTGTGCTTTTTGTTATGTTAGAAAGTGTTGATGATATTCAATTAAAATATGGTAACATCTTAAATGTTGGAGAATGGGTTTTAACCATTCTTTTCTCCATAGAATATATTCTTAGAATAATCTCAATAAAAAAACCATCAAAATACATTTTTAGCTTTTATGGTATTATTGATTTCTTATCAACTATTCCTAAATATCTTTCTATATTTTTTATAGGAACCCATAGTTTAGTTGCTTTAAGAGCACTACGTTTATTACGTATTTTTAGAATTTTAAAACTAGCTCGATTTATTGGAGAGTCAAATAATTTTATAAAAGCATTAAAAGCAAGTAGAGCTAAGATAGCGGTGTTTCTTTTTTTTGTACTTATTTTATGTATGATTCTTGGTACAATTATGTACTTAATAGAAGGAGGTGAAAATGGTTTTACAAGCATTCCTAGAAGTGTTTATTGGGCTGTAGTAACATTAACCACAGTTGGTTATGGAGATATTGCTCCCCACACTCCTTTTGGTCAATTTGTTGCGAGTATTATTATGGTATTAGGATATGGAATTATTGCTGTGCCTACAGGTATTGTTACTTCTGAAATGACTAAAATTTTTGATGTAAACCTAAACACTCAATCGTGCCCGAATTGTTCTCATGGAGACCATAATGATGATGCCATATACTGTAATCATTGTGGTAGTAAATTACACAATTAATGACAAATACTCTAATTACTATTGTTGGCGCAACCGCTATAGGTAAAACTGCTTTAAGTATTAAACTAGCACAGCACTTTGGTTGTGATATTATTTCATGCGACTCTCGTCAATTTTATAAAGAAATGAAAATTGGAACTGCAGTTCCTGATGACAATGAACTTGCATCTGCGCCTCATCATTTTATTCAAAACAGAAGCATTTTTGAAGATTATAATGTAGGTCAGTTTGAAAAAGAGGCATTAGCTAAACTAGATACACTTTTTAAGAAAAAACCTATTCAAATAATGGTTGGTGGTAGTGGTTTATACGTAGACGCTGTTTTAAAAGGCTTAGACTATTTTCCTGATGTTGATCCACAAATTAGAATAGATTTAACACAACAATTAGAAGAAAAAGGAATTGAACACCTTCAACAACAATTAGAAAAACTAGATATTGAAGCATTTAACACCATAGCTATAGACAATCCTCACAGATTAACTCGTGCTTTAGAAATTTGTATTGGCACTAACAAAACATATTCTTCTTTTAAAAACAAACCTAAAACACTTCGTAATTTTAAAAGTATTAAAATAGGTTTAACAGCTGATAGAGAAATCATGTACAACCGTATAAACAAACGTGTTGACATTATGATGAATTCTGGATTACTTGAAGAAGCAAAAAGTTTATATCAACATAAACATTTAAACGCATTGCAAACAGTTGGTTATAGAGAATTATTCTCTTCCTTTGATGGTGATTTTCCTTTAAGTTTTGCGGTAGAGGAAATTAAAAAAAATACGCGAAGATTTGCTAAACGCCAAGGAACTTGGTTTAGAAAAGATCCAAATATTAATTGGTTTGATTTTAAAGAAAATCATTTAACAATCATAAATAAAATTGATTCTTTTTTATAAAAAAGCATCTTGTTTTTTTCTACATCTCATATTAATTATTATTTTGGCGCTTTAATTCCTTATTAAGTTACGCTTGTTCTCAAATTTGTATTTCTAAAGGAATTCGGCTATATATTTTATTTTTTTACCAATAATTTTACGTATTCAAACTTAAAATAAAACTATATATATGCCATCTACAATTCCATATGACCCTTCCTTAGTTTTAGGAAATATTGTTTCTAAACAAAAATTAGAAAACATTGTTCAAATTTCAAAATTACAAACTCCTGCTGATGCTGCTGAAAGTGAAATGAATTCACTTATAGCGTTAAAGAGAAGTATAGACATGACCATCCAAGAAATGATTGGTATGGGAATAGATGCTGATGAAGTTATTCAAGAATCTCAACAAGTAGGAGATCAAATAAAAACAGCAGTGGTTGCATATGCTAAAGCTAAAATTGCATCAGAGAAAAAAATACAGCCTTTAAAGTCTAAAATGAATGCTGTTAACGAAAGTGTTGAAAGTCCAATTGACTACAATAAAAGTCAGTTAAAAAAATTAGCTATTTCTTCTGACTCTTTACAAATGAACTGTCAATATTTTTCATTTGATCAAAACACTCAGAGCTCAGCTAGTCATGCAGCAACAGTTTCTGCTTTTGTTAGTGAATCATTAAGTATTTTTGGAGAAGGAAGATCTTCTCAAGCTTCAGCTTCTGCTCAAACACAAATGAATAGTCAACACTCACGCCATAGTATTGCTGGTACATTAGTGGTAACTATTACTTGTACACATAAAAATGCTCAAGTATTTGCACCTTATATACTTGATGTTGATAAAGCTGTTAGAGTATGGAACAGTATGAACCCAGACAATATGATTAAGACTAACGACCCTGGTTCAATTGCAGCTATAGAAGCTAAATCTGACACTAAAGAAGATGGCTCTTTCAATATTTTGTCAGGAGCAACTTATGGATCATCTTTTGTTGGTATGGTACATGTGTTAAATACTACTGAATCTCAGTCTAGTCAAAGTATGGAATCAATTGCTGCTTCTATGCAAGAAACATTTGATATTGGTGGATGGTTTGCCTCTGGTACTGGTGGTTTTGGAGTAAGTTCTTCATTTTCTAATAGTGCTAAAAATTTATTAAGCACACAAAACGTTACTTCACATGCTACCCTTATAACTATGGGTATAATACCTTCTATTAAATCAAATCAAGTAGCAATGGCTGTTAAAAGCTTTACTGATTTTGATCCTCAAAAATCTATGGAAGAGCTAGCTACTTTACAAGGAGCTACTGCTAGTGAAAATAACACTATAGGTGAAGCTGCAACTGCTGCTAGAACTGGCGAACAAATGATTCAGCTTAAAAACGCTACTATTGCAGCAACTCTTAGTGGTGTATCAGATATTGATGATGGGCAAAATCAAATTATCGATACTAACTCTATGATGACAGCATTAGAAGATTACGTGAATAAATGTATTGAAGGTGGTGATAACCTTGGTGTACCTGTAAACTATTACTTAAAACCAATAAGTCAATCTGAAATAGCAAGAGCTTGGTTAGCAAAATACTATCCAAACAAATACAATCAGGCTGGTGCCGCTGATGATAGTACTAGTAGTACTTCTAGCACATCAAGCACTTCTGACAGTTCTGGTGCTTCTGATGAATAGTTTAATTAATAGCTTTCCATGGTTACGTTTTAAAACTAAAAATGGAATAATAAACTATTAAATAGAACTTTATATATTTTAAGTAAGTAGCGTTAAATATAACGCTACTTACTATTTTAATTTAAAAACACTCCTAGAAAGTCCTTTATTTAAATGAAAACTTTTAATGATTTTGAAAAGAAAATTATACAAGAAATTAGTAAGTCTCCTATTAATGAGATTACTGATGTAAAAAACATCTTGGAAAAAATCTTCTTTAACAAATCTGAAGGTAAAGCAATTATTATACAACTAAATGAACAATACGCAATGTATTTTTTATCAGTTGAAATTTTTGATGATGTTGACAAAAGAAAAACTGCCATTCAAGAATTTAGTCAGTTTGTTACTGTATTAAATTATTTAGATTCACATGGATATATTTCTATATTCAGAAATAATCATTATGTAAGAGAACGAGTAAGCTTTATAAGTGATGAGTTTATTAACCCTAGAATTGAAAACAAAAAATTAGTTTTAAATAATGAAGGTTTACATAGTATAAAACCTGAAGAAATTAAAAATAAAAACGGTGTAGTACTTTATAAAGGAATTGAATTTAATGATAGTTTTTTCATTATTAAAAACATGATTGGAAAACTATTAATATCCGATCGTATTTTTGAGCTTATAAAATCTTTTGAACCTCAAACAGAAGAAATCATTAAACCAAAAACAAACTTTTTTCATAAGTTTCATTTACTAAGCCTTATACCCGCTTTTTTACTACTATGTTTAACAGGCTTATTTTTCACTCATCATCACAAAAAAACACAACAATTACTACAAAAGTACGATTCCATAATCCCACATAAAAAACCAATAATAACTACTCCAACTAAAGTTGCTATTAAAAAATACGGAATAGATATTTCAAGATGGAATGGAAATGTTTTAAACCACTCTCTTCCTGATAGTCTTTCATTTGTTATATGCAAAGCTACAGAAGGTTTAACTTTAACTGACCCTATGTTTCGATTAAATTGGTTACGAATACAAAAAATGAATTTAAAAAGAGGAGCTTACCATTTTTTCATCATTGAAGATTCACCTGTAAAACAAGCTGAGTATTTTTGGAGTAGGATTAAAGATAGAAATATTAACGATTTCCCTCCAATAGTAGATATTGAAAGTGGGAGTACCAACTCTATTCCTAATGCAAGCACTATTCAAAAAAATTTACTAGCTTTTATTACCCATCTTGAAAATTTATCAGGAGTTCGCCCTATAATATATTCAAGCTATTATTATGCCAACGAATACTTAACTAATAAACTCTTTAGCAGATATCCTCTATGGGTAGCTGATTATGATTCTAAAAAACAACCCAAAGTACCAAATGTTTGGAAAGACAAAGGCTGGTTACTTTGGCAAAAAACCTCTTCTTTTAAAGTTAACTCAATTTTAACCGACTTAAACGTACTTAATCAAAAGAAAAATTAATGGTTTTATATTCATTAAAATAAATTTTTAACTATTTTTTAGATTACTACCTCACTCACTTTTATATATTTGCTGAAAACGAGAAAACATGAAATTAAAAATCACTTTTTTTATAACTATTTTTTTTATCGGATTAGCTAGTGCTCAAACTAAAGTAGGTACTGTTAATAGCGATTTAATTATTGGTAAAATGCCTCAAATGAAAAGTGTTATAAAAAGACTTGAAAATTACAGTAAAGAATTAGACTCTTCTTTTCAATTAAAAGCTAAAACTTACCAATCAAAAATAGAAGCTTTTAAAAAAGTAGAAAAAACCATTACTGATAATGACAGAAAGACAAAAATTCAAGAATTAGCAGCTATAGAACAAGATATGGCAAAGTTCCGTAAAAACGGTAGCACTATGATGCAACTTCGCCGTGATGAATATATGCGCCCACTATATAGAAAGTTAAATGAGATTGTTAAAGAAGTAGCTAAAGCTAATGGTTATAGTCAAGTTTTAACCACTAATGGAAATGAATTTGCTTATATTGACGATCGTTATGACATTACTAAATTAGTATTAAGTAAACTAGGCATTAAAGAATAATTTTATGCATCAAAAATCGAAAGATTTGCAATTACAATACGAAGGATTTATACAAACACCTTTTCTATGGCATGGAAAAGGTGTTTTTGATTTGATGCAGTTTGAAAGTAATACTTCTAACACAAGTTCTTTTTCTGCTACCATTGAAAAGAAACTTAGGCTCGGTAAATTAGTAGAACGGTTTGTTTCTTTCGAATTAGAACAAAAAGATTCGATTAAGATACTTGCAGAAAACATTCAAATACAACGAGAAAAAATTACCCGTGGAGAATTAGATTGTTTACTTACTCAAAACAACACTTCTATTCATTTAGAAATAATATATAAATTCTATTTATATGACTCTTCTCAAGGATCGAGTGACATTTACCATTGGATTGGCCCTAACAGAAATGATTCTTTATACCAAAAACTAACAAAACTCAAAGAAAAACAACTACCTCTACTCTACTCTGAAGAGTGTAAAAAATATTTAGCTCAATTAAGTCTACCTATTAATCAAATTAAACAGCAAATATATTTTAAAGCACAACTATTTGTTCCTATTAAAGACATAAAGAAAGAATATTTACTAATAAACAATCAATGTATTAATGGTTTTTATTGTTCTACAAAAGAATTATTTCAATTTTCAGATTGTAAATTTTTTATTCCCAAAAAACACGATTGGCTTATTATACCTCATACGAATGTTAATTGGCATACACATTCGTCATTTTTACAAGAACTAACAATATTTATGTCAGAACAAAATTCGCCTCTTTGTTGGTTAAAAAAAAGTAATGGTGAATTAATTAAATTTTTTGTGGTTTGGTGGTAACTTTAAGTTTTGCTATTCTTTTCCTTGAAGTAATAAAATAAACTCCAGTAAGTAATATAATAGAAGCAACTATTGATTGTGTTGTTAATTCTTCATCTAAAAAATACCATCCTAAAAACAATGCTATAACTGGATTCACGTATGCTGATGTGGCTACTTTTTCTGTAGAAACAGATTTTAATAAATAATTAAATGCCGTAAATGCTACAATACCTCCAAATATAATAAGAAGTACCATTGATATTTGAGTTTTAAAAGTCCAGTTAGTAGGCGGATTCCAAGTTTCTCCAAATACTAAACTAGCTACAAATAATAAAAAACCAGCTATCAACATTTGATACCCTGTACTTACAAAAAAGTTTTTAGGTAAATCTGCTTTAGAAACAAAAACACTACCATAACTCCAACTAAGTACACAGCTAAAAATCATAAAAATCCCCAAAATACTTCCTTCTGTATTTGAAACCTCTTGTTGACTTACCAATAGATACATACCTAAAACCCCTAAACCAACTCCTATAATTGATTTTCTTTGCATTTTTTTACCATCAATTAAGCGCATTAAAAACAACACAAATAATGGTTGTGTTGAAGCTAATAAAGCAGCAAAACCACTATCTACATATCTTAACGCCCAAACAAAAACACCGTTCCCATACACTAAAAAAAGAAAACCAGCTATAGTTGAGTTTAAAAATTGGCTTCTGGTTATTTTCAATGTTTTTTTCATAGCTTTCGCTATAATCATAATTAATATACCTGCTGAAGTAAAACGCATAGAACCTAATAAAAAAGGCGGTATTTCAGCTACAGCAATTTTATTAAACAAATAAGTAGATCCCCAAATTACATAAATTGAGAAAAACGCTAGTATTATTAATAATGTTGATTTTTTCATGAAGTTATTGTTACGTAGATAAATGTACTGCTTTATTTACTTTAATCCTTAGATTTTTTTTATTCACTTATTAAAATTAATCATTCATCTACACTTTTGGTTCCTTTAACTAAAAAGCAATTCTTTTAGTACATATCTATAATATCTTTAAACTATAATTTAAAATTTAATTTTCATTTTTAGTAAATAAATTAGTAGTTAGTTTGAAAAAAAAAGAGGTAATCCGGGGGGACTGCCTCTTTTTAATTTTAACTTTTACAAGCTAATCATATAGCGATTTATTATAAGGTAAATATCTTCGCTTCTTTATTCATTTTGTGAATTTATTTTAATATATTCTATATCTCTTGTGTTTTTTTGTACTGATATAGCAGCAAAAAGACTTAAAGTAAAAGACATACCATAGAATCCTTTCTCACTCAACAATAACTCAGCGTTCCAAAGTCCAATCACCAATAAAACAATAGAAGTAATAGTTGTAAACCAACTCATTCCATAATATATCTCAGTCACTTTAACCCCTTCTAACTTATCTCTTACAGATTTTTGTACAGAAATAACAGAGAAAAGAGCAAACAATAATACTGTAAAATAATACCCCTTTTCATTCAACTTCATATCAGCATTCCATAACCCAATACAATAAGCAGAAATACCTATTAATAATACTGACCAAGAAGCACCGATAAAAGCTGATGTTGGCTTTTGATTAAATACCTCATTTATTTTCTCTTTCTTTCTTTTTGTTTTGTTTTTATCTTCAAAACCTTCTACTTGATTGTTCATGTTTTTTATTTTTAAATATGCTACAAAAATGATAATTGATCTAATTATAAAAAAAACATAATTACACAAAAACTAATGATATATTCTACGTAAAAATTACAATTAACCTTATATTTACAGAGAAAAATAAAAATTAAACCAACTATATAATGTCTAATATCGAAATAATAATTTCTTCTTTCTCTACCGATGAACAGCAAAAATTTATTATTTTTTTAGAAAAAAAGAACAAGAGAAAAGACACCAAGAATGTTGATTTGTTTAAACTCATCTTAAAAGGTGAAACTTCTACAAAGATTATTTGTGAAACATTATATGGTAGCTTAAAAAAAGATGCTTATTATACACTTAAACAAAGATTATACAACTCTTTAATTGATTTTATTGCCGCCAATAAATTACAAGGTGAGAATTCAACTGACATACAATTAGTAAAATATATTTTAGTAGCTAGAGATTTCTTTATGCATAAAAATTATAAAGCAGCATATAAAATACTAGATAAAGCAGAACTAGTAGCAAGAGAGTTTCAACTTTTTACAATTTTAACTGAAATATATCACACTAAAATACAATACGCATACACAATTCCAACCATTAACATTAATGAAATAATTGATTCCTTTAAAGAGAACCAGAAAAATCAGCTTCTTCAAGAAGAGTTAAATATAGTATATGCTAAAATTAGACAAAATTTAAAAAAAGTTAATCAGAAAAATGGAAACCTTCTAGACTTTCAAACAATAACTAGTTCTATTTTTAAAGAGCATAATATTAGTATTAACGACTCAATGTCATTTAAATCATTATATCAACTAATAACTATAGTTAGCATTTCTGCTTTTGCTACTAAAGATTTTATATCAGTAGAATCATTTTTAATAAGTACTTATAAAAAACTAGAAAACAAAAAAGAAAATAATAAACAACTATTTTATCATATCAGAATACTTTACCTAATAGCAAATACTTTATTTAGAAATAAAAATTTTGAAAAATCTATTTATTATTTAAATCTCATGCATACTTATATGCTATTAAACAAAAAAAAGTACTACAACAATTTTAAGTTTAACTATTTACTTCTTTTTGCTTTAAACAAGAATTACACTAATAATCAAAGTGAAGCCATACAAATCTTAGAGAATGTCATCACCAAAAAAAATATCGAAACTAAAACTGCTTTAGATGTTCATCTAAGTCTGATCATGTTTTATTTTCAAAACAATCAACTAAAAAAAGCAAGTCAATTATTTTCAAAATTCTACCACTCTGATAAATGGTATATTGATAAAAATGGAATTGAATGGACAATAAAGAAAAACCTAATCGAAATCTTATTACACCTAGAATTAAGAAACATTGATGTATTTGAATCAAGACTATTAAGTTTCAAAAGAAAACATTATACTTATTTAAAAAACATACAACAGTTTAGAGTTATCAATTTTTTAAAACTTGTAGAAGTTTATTATAAAAACCCCCAAATTATTACTACAAAAGATTTTTTTAATAAAGTTGAAAGTTCATTTGAGTTTATTGGAGCTAAACAAGAAGATATTTTTGTTATGAGCTTCTATGCTTGGCTAAAAAGTAAAATGAACCAACAACCTATATTTATTAGTACTCTAAATTTAATTGAACAAATTAAACTAGAATAGTTGATTATAATAATGTTTCTAAATAATGCTTTTCAATAGCATAGGTATTTTTTAAACTTGATATTTTAGATTCTATCTTAGAACTATCAATCTTTTTAGATGATTTACTCCCTACTAACATTACATTTTTACGTGTATGTTCATTGCTTATAAATTCAAATACTTTAGTATTATAATTATTTTTCTCTAAAATTAACGCACGAATTGTGTCAGTTACCATTTCAAACTGACGCTCTTTAAATATTCCATATTTTAAAAGTGGACTTTCTTGTTCTTTACCTTTAACTTGTTGGCGAATTTGTTTATGACAACACGGTGCGCATATAATTAATTCAGCCTTTGCTGACAACCCTTTATAAATAGCATCATCAGTTGCTGTATCACAAGCATGTAACGCTATTAAAATATCAATTTTATTATTGTCATACTCCTGAATTGGTTGTGCTACAAATGATAAATTTTTAAATTCACTCTTCCTTGCTACATCATTACAATAATTAACTAATTCATTACGTAACTCTATTCCTGTAACAGTAGCATTAAACTTTTTCTGATTCACTAAATAATCATACAAAGCAAATGTTAAATACCCTTTGCCTGAACCCATATCAACAATATTAATATGCTTTGGTAATTTAGCTGACTTTAAAAGGCCTTCAATAATTTCTAAATATTTATTTATCTGACGATACTTGTCTGCCATTTTATGAATGACCTTCTCTTCTTTATCAGTGATACCTAAATACTGTAAATACTTACCTGCCTCTGCTAGACGCTCTTTCGGTTTATCGTGAGTATCTGGTAACTTATTTTTAAAACTTGGGGCATTAAGTTTATATGAAACTTTTTTCTTTTTAGAAATAAAAACTAATAAATCATTTTTTAAAGTAAATAACGTTGCAGCTCTAAAATTATCTAATAATAAAATTTCTAATTCAGACAAAGCTTCAGTTATTGTATAGTTTTTCACTTTATCATTTGTAGTATAATGATATGTGAATTGTAAAACTTCTGCACCTTTTATTTTTACTAATCTTATATATACATTTGGTAACCCATCACTCTTCTTTATTGGCTTACTTAAAGTCATTTTCACAAAATTAGCATTTAAAATGCTTTGACTTAAAGTATCTCTTAATTGTTGAAATTCATTCATGATGCAAAAATAGTTAATATGTTTCTAATTAAACACCAGACAAGGACACTAAAAATAAGGTTATATTTACTTACTAAATAAAAAGAAAATCATGAACGATATTGGCTGTGTTATTTATACCGAAACAAAATCTGGTATTAAAGCTGAATGGATTTTTTCTGAGAATAAAAATATCACTAAAGGATTTGGTATTGGTACAAGAATAACCAAACTAAACACCTTAAATAGGTTTGAAGGTACTTTTGAAATTGTATATACAGATATAAACGGAGTCAAATCACCAAAATTAGAGCTAATTATTTCTTTTCAAGCTGGATATTATTATTTAACATGGATAAATAATAATACTACAACTGATATTGGGATAGGTTTACTAAATGATGGTAAATTAAGTGTTGGCTACCGCCAATGGGAAAAAAGTTTAAAATAATAAAGTATAAATACACTTTATGAATACTGAATTAAATTCAATCTTGAATAAAGCTAGTATTAAATTAATTGAAAATCAAAAAGAATTAATAATCAAATCTGTATTTAAAGTTTCAAATAAATCTAATATTGGTGTTCTTTTAATTTTTTTGGGGGGCATATTTATAATATATGTTTCAATTTTTAAATCTACAGACTGGTTTTCAATAATATTAGGAGGTTTATTAGGAGGAATAATGTTTATTATTTCTCTATTAACTCTTATTGATCAAACTTCTAATTATATTAAAATTACAAAAAAAGAAATTAAATTTAAACATAAGTTAAAAACTCAATGTTTTACTTTAAATTCTAACATAAAAATAAAAATGACTCAATATCGTGAGTACACTAAATCAAGAACAAACACTTACTACCAAAATATAACTTTATATTTAATAAACTCAAAATCTAAAATTGAAATATTCAGTTTTTTAATTGAGGGAAAAGATGGAAAGGAAGCAAAGAAACTAGGTAGGATAATTGTTCAGAAATTAAATAATAGAATAACAGGCTTAAAAAAAAACATAAAAATATTTACGCTAATTTATCAACTGTTAATATATAACTAAACGTCTTAAAAATTATTTAAAAAATTTCTAATTAACGTATCTTGCAAACCTATCTTAAGATAACAATTATGCAAGACAATAAAATGCTAAATTATATTAAAGATGTAGTAGAAAACATGCCTACTGATTGGCTTAATTTAACTACACATCGACTAGATATTTACGAAGAAAAATTAGCTAAAACTCAATTTTTAGAACAATTTGAGGCTTTATATGAAAAAAACGACGCGAACTCAATAGCTTTAAGCGAGCTACCAACTGCTTTTGATTATATACGCTTAGGTCATCCTTTATCTTGCTTACTTGAATGGGCTATTGCAAACCTAAATAATTTAGATGCTGAAAATGTTATTTCTTTTTCATCTAAAACTATTCCTGTTTTAGCTGTTCTAAGAAAAAACTTATTAGCAAAAAAAAATACTCGAATAATTTACACTGGTAAACTACCAGATTTTTTTGATACTGAAATAGTAAAAGATATATATGGCTATCAATTTGAGTTGATAAAAGTTGAAAATATTAACGAAGTGTTAGAGTTTAATGGAAGTACTATTTTTATTTCTCAACAAAACAAAATATGTGATTTCAATCTTACTTCTAATATTGACTTCTTTATTAACATCGATGATAATTTAGGAAGCATTTTAGTTGTAAATGGCAATGATAACAAAAGTTATATTTCAGAAATTCAACATGTTCGAAGAAGAGAAACTATAGCTATGACACCTGCTAATACTCTTCATGCTTTAAAGTCTCTTTTAAACCTAAAAATACCTAGCAATAATGCAAACAACATTGATATAACTAAATCAAGTGTTTTAAGCTCAATTAAAGAAATTACCGGAGCAAACACCAAAGCTGTTGTTGCTTCAAGTGGTCTTTCTATGCAATATGCTATTGTAATGGGACTAATTCATGACGCTGTTGAAAATCATAAAGGAAAAGCTATTAAAATAATTGTACCTCCAAATTGTTATGGAGGCACTAATGATCAAGCTAGAAGAGTTGCTACATGTATAAATAATGTTGAAGTAATGGACTTACCTGTTGATGGTGGTAATGACATGGTTAAAAGTATTGATATTGTTTTAGAAGAAATTGCAAACCAAAACGCTGTTCCTTATATAATAGCAGAGATCCCTACAAACCCTAGAGTTGAAGTACCTGATTTATTAGAATTGAAAAATGTTTTAAATAAAAAACGAACTACATCAACTGGTGAGACTGCTATTGATCCTGTTTTTATTTTAGATCAAACGTTTTGCCCAAACACTCATTTTTTAGGTGAAAACGAGATACTTGCATCTACCAAAACTATATCATATGTTAGCGGATCTAAATTCCCTAGTGGTGGTCAATGTACAGCTGGATATTGTGTTGCTAATAAAAAATCGGAAGCTTTAATGGAAAAAATAGATTTTCATTTACGCCTTTGTGATAATGAAGCTACAAACCTTCAAATGGAAATCTTAGCAAAACAATTGCCATCTATGAATCAAAGAATTCATGATGCTTATAAATATACTCGTGAATTTGTAAACTTCATAAAAGAAAATCTACCAGATGCAAAAATAAATTTTGTGTCAGAAGAATTAGCAAAAAGTGGATTTACCCCTTCTGTTTTTTCATTAGATCTTCCAACAAAAGGAAATACTGATGAAGAAAGAGAAACTTACAAAAGGGCTTTAAATCTTAAATTAATAAATTTAATGATCACTGAAATCCCTAATGAAAGTAAATTTTGTGTAAGTTATGGTCAATTAAAAGGATGCTACTGGACAATACCTGCAACCTCAACTCAAGGGACAACTAAAGAAGGAGACAAAGACTATATTGTTCGTGTTGCACTTTCATCTAATTTAGATTTTGAACGTCATAAAAAAGTTTTTTTAGATTTTGTTAACCAAATCTAAATCTTACATATTATCATTTCACAAAAAAACTGTCTAAAAAATTATTTTTAGACAGTTTTTAATCCCTAAATATTAATTACTACAAACCTAGTTTGCAGGCAAAAGAACACTATCAACTACATGAATTACTCCGTTTGCTCCCTGTACATCAGTTGAAGATATAACTACTGATTGATTGCTAGTTGTTTTCAATTTTGCACCACTTGACAAGTCAACCGTTATTTTGTCTCCTGATAGCATTGTTACCTCTTGATTATTCGTTAATTGTTTAGACTGAACATTTGCTCCATTAACAACATGATATTTTAATACAGCATCAAGAGTAGCTATTGGAATATCCCCAATTGAATTCCAAGAAGAATTAGTGGCTAATAATTCTTCAAAAGCTCTGTTAGTAGGTGCAAAAACGGTAAAAGGACCATCTCCCTTCAAAACAGTTACAAAATCAGTTGTATGCCTACTATCCGTTAAAGCAGTTACTAAATTAGTAAAACCTGAATTATTTAATGCTAATGTAACAACATTTGGAGGTAACATTACTTTATCAATAATATGTACTACTCCATTTCTAGCTTCCACATCTACTGTAACAGGTTTTGAATCTCCATTAAATTCAACACCTCCAGTTGTTTCAACTTGTAATGATAAATTTTCATCATTCGGACCAGTAGCCAATGTATTTACATAAACATTTGATAGATCTGTTGATTTAACTTTTGAGGTTAGTACATGAAACATTAATACAGTTTTTAAGGTTTCAACAGGAATATCATCCAATGAATTCCAACTACTGTTAGAATCTAACAATGCTTGAAAAGCATCATTTGTAGGAGCAAATACGGTAAATGGGCCATCAGCTTTTAATGCATCAACCAAGCCTGCCTTTTGAACAGCAGAAACTAAAGTACTTAATGTTGAAGTTGCAGATGCTAATTCAACAATATCTTTTTGTTTTTCATCAATTACATCATCATCGCTACATGAAGTAAAAGATGAAAGACACAATAATAAACTAAGTGTTAGAACAGTTTTAAAATTTTTAGTAAACATTTCTAATAGATTTTACATTAATACCTACTCTTTTTTTTATGTCTTTTTTCGGTTAATTTAGACATTGTTTAACATTTATACAAAAAATCTAAACAAAATTGATTTAGCTAAAAAAATAACGCTTTGATTAAGATTTCTAAAAGCGTTATCCAAATATACGATTTTTTGTTTAACAAACAAGAAAAAAAGTTAAACATTAATTTCTTTTCTTCAAAACATCTTCAATTTCGAGTAATGTAAAACCTTTTGCCTTTAATAAAATTACAAAGTGATATAGTAAATCAGCCGCTTCATTTTTAAACAAACTATCATTATCATCTTTTGCTTCAATAACAAGCTCTACAGCTTCTTCTCCTACTTTTTGAGCTACCTTATTAATACCTCTTTTAAACAACTTATTAGTATATGACGTTTCTATATCATTATCTATACGATTACTTACAATTCTTTCTAATTCATATAAAAAGCCTTTTGACGTTTCTTCAGCAAAACATGAAGTCGTTCCTTTATGACAAGTTGGCCCCTCTGGCACAACTTTTATTAAAATGGTATCATTATCACAGTCAATTTGAATATCTTTTACTAATAAAAAGTTACCAGATTCTTCTCCTTTAGTCCATAATCTATTTTTACTTCTACTAAAAAATGTAACTTTTTTTTCTTTCTTAGTTTTCAAAAAAGCTTCTTTATTCATATACCCCAGCATTAAAACTTGTAATGTGGAATTATTTTGGATTATAACTGGAACTAATCCATCTCCTTTTGTAAAATCTATATTCATCGTACTGGTATATTTTGTTTTTTTAAATATTGTTTAAGTTTTGGCACTGGTATTTCTTCAAAATGAAAAATACTGGCAGCTAATCCTGCACTAGCTTCAGTTTTTGTAAACACATCTTTAAAGTGCTCTTCTTTTCCTGCTCCTCCTGAAGCAATAACAGGAATATTAACAGCTTTACTAACTGAATTTGTTATATCAATTGAAAATCCGGCTTTAGTTCCATCACTATTCATTGAGGTTAGTAAAATTTCTCCGGCTCCAAGTTTTTCTATTTCTTTACTCCAAGAAATTGTTTCTAATTCAGTTTCATTTCTACCTCCTTTTGTAAATACTTTCCATAGTTCATTTACATATTTAGTATCAATAGCAACAACTACAAATTGACTTCCGAAACGGTTTTTTAAATCTGTAATTAATTGTGGGTTTTTAACTGCGGATGAATTTACACTCACTTTATCAGCACCTGCTTTAATTAAAACTAACGCATCATCTACTGAACTTATTCCTCCACCTACAGTAAAAGGAATATTAATTTCTTCAGCAATACGTTCAACTAATTCTACTAATGTTTTACGATTTTCAACGGTAGCTGTAATATCTAAAAACACTAACTCATCTGCACCATCTTTTACATATTGCTTCGCTAATTCAATAGGATCTCCAGCATCTTTAATATCTATAAAGTTGACTCCTTTCACTGTTCTACCATTCTTAATATCTAAGCATGGTATAATTCGTTTTTTTAACATAATTGCTCTAATTCTTTTAAGGTTATGTACCCCTCATAAATTGCTTTTCCTAAAATAGCTCCTTCACATTTCATTTCTTTTAATACTAATAAATCATTAATAGATGAAACTCCTCCACTTGCTATTAGATTGACATTCGTTTCTTTTATTATTTCTTTATACAAAACATTAGAAGTTCCCTGTAACATTCCGTCTTTAGCAACATCAGTACAAATGACATTCTTCATTCCTATTTCCTCATATTCTTTAATAAAATCAACAACATCTACCTCTGAAGTTTCTAACCAACCATGTGTTGCTATTTTTCTATTTTTACAATCTGCTCCTAAAATAATTTTATCACTTCCGTATTTAGTTAACCATCCTATAAAAACATCTGGATTTTTAACAGCTATACTACCACCTGTTATTTGACTAGCTCCATTTTCAAAAGCTATACGTAAATCATCATCAGACTTTAATCCTCCTCCAAAATCTATTTTCAAATTAGTCTTTGTAGCTATTTGTTCTAAAATTTTATAGTTTACTATATGATTAGATTTTGCTCCATCTAAATCTACTAAATGTAAAAATTGAATGCCACTGTCTTCAAATTCTTTTGCTACCTCAACTGGGTTTTCATTGTATACTTTTTTTGTTGCATAATCTCCTTTTGTAAGACGTACACATTTTCCTTCAATAATATCTATAGCTGGTATAATTCTCATTTTTCTTTATTTAACGGTTATTTTTTAAATGATTAGAAAGTTATTTAATAATTTTTCTCCAACGCTAGCTGATTTTTCGGGATGAAACTGCATTGCATAAAAATTATTCTTCTGCATTATAGAACTAAAAGGAAGTATATAATTACAACTAGCAACTGTGTCACTACATACATCTGCATAATAACCATGTACATAATAAACATCATCTAATTCATTCAAATTTTCAACTACCTTAGATTCTTTTATTTCTGAAAAATTATTCCAACCCATATGAGGTACTTTTTTTAAAGGTGGAAATTGCTTTGTAACTGTATCAAAAATACCTAAGCACTTAGTATTTCCCTCCTCAGAGAAAGTACACATAAGCTGTAATCCTAAACAAATACCAAGCACTGGCTGCTTTAAAGAAATTAAAACCTCATCTAATTTTCTTTCTTTTAAATACGCCATTGCAGAACTTGCCTCACCTACCCCAGGAAAAATAACTTTTTCAGCCTTTCTTATTTCTTCAGCATCATCAGTTATTATACTGGCAAAGCCTAAACGCGTAATTGCATTTTGTACAGATCGTATATTCCCTGCATTATATTTTATAATTGCTATCATATTAATTACAAAGTCCCTTTAGTTGAAGGTAAAATCATTTTACTAGTATCTCGTTTTACAGCTACTTTTATTGCCTTAGCAAAAGCTTTAAAAATTGCTTCTATTTTATGATGTTCATTAGCTCCTTCTGCTTTAATATTTAAGTTACATTTTGCTCCATCAGTAAATGATTTAAAGAAATGGATAAACATTTCAGTAGGCATTTTACCAACCATCTCTCTTTTAAACTCCGCTTCCCATACTAACCAATTTCTACCCCCGAAGTCTATAGCTACTTGTGCTAAACAATCATCCATGGGTAAACAAAAACCATAGCGTTCAATTCCTAGTTTATTCCCTAAAGCTTTATTAAAAACTTCACCTAAAGCTATAGCAGTATCTTCAATAGTATGGTGCTCATCTACTTCCAGGTCGCCAACAACATTTATATCTAAGTCCATTTGCCCATGACGTGCAATTTGATCAAGCATATGGTCAAAAAAAGCAATTCCAGTATCAATTTTACTTTTGCCTGTTCCGTCTAGGTTTAATTGAATGTTAATTTTTGTTTCATTTGTATTTCTTACTACACTAGCTGTTCTTTCATCTAACTTTAAAAACTCATAAATAGCATTCCAATCATTACTTTCTAAAGCTATAAACTCATCTAACTCACTTCTTTTAACAGTAATTTCATCTGTACCTAAAAAAGTTTCATCATTTATATATATACCTTTAGCTCCTAGGTTTTTTGCTAATTCTACATCGGTTAAACGATCTCCAATTACAAATGAACTTGCTAAATCGTATTCATCAGAAAAAAATTTAGTTAACAATCCTGTATTAGGTTTTCTGGTTGGTTTATTATCTTTAGCAAAAGTTCTATCAATAATTTCTTCTGTAAAAAGTATACCCTCATCCTTTAAAGTATTCATAACAAAATTATGAACAGGCCAAAAAGTATTTTCAGGATATACCTCAGTACCTAAGCCATCCTGGTTAGTTACTAAAACCAATTCAAAATCTAATTCAGAAGCAATTTTACTTAAGCCTTGGAATACTTTAGGATAAAATTCTAATTTTTCAAATGAGTCAGTTTGTTCATCTGCTGGTTCTTTAATCAAAGTTCCATCTCTATCTATAAATAATATTTTTTTCATAATTGTTTTAATGCGTTTATTAACTTAGTATTTTCTTCTGCACTTCCTATGGTTATTCGTAAACAATTGGCTACTAAAGTATTTCTATTTCTTGTAATTATTTTCTGTTCTACTAAATTGGAATAAATAGTATTAGCATTAGTTACTTCAACCAAAATAAAATTAGCTTCTGATGGATATATTTTAGTTACTATTTTTAAAGTACTAAATTCTTTTACTAATTTTTCCTTTTCATTGATAATAATATTTTTGTTTATCTCAAACTGTGCTATACTGTTTAACGACTCTAAAACAGCATTTTGATTTAATGTACTTACATTATAAGGTGGCTTTACTTTATTATATAAATTTATTATTTCAGAATTAGCATATGCTGCTCCTACTCTTACACCAGCTAAACCCCATGCCTTACTAAATGTTTGACTTATAATTAAATTTGGGGATGCTTCTAATTTAGTAATATAGGATGCTCTTGAACTAAAATCAATATATGCTTCATCAATAATCACCATTCCATTAAAGTTTTCAAGTATATAAGTTATACTATCATCATTAAAACAGTTACCTGTAGGGTTATTTGGAGAACAAATGAAAATTAACTTTACTTCATCCATTTCTAAATAAGGCTGCAATTGATTTAAATTAATTTGAAAATCAGCTAAAAGTGGTTGTTTAATCAACTCTACATTATTAATAGCTGCAGATACATCATACATCCCATAAGTGGGAGAAAAAGTTAATGCTTTATCTTTTCCTGGTTCACAAAAAATTCTAAAAGCTAAATCGATTACTTCATCACTTCCATTACCAATAAAAATTTGTTCTGATTCAACATTTTTTAATTCAGATAATCGTTTTTTAACTTTAATTTGCTTTGGGTCTGGATACCTATTTAAGGTTCCAAATGGATTTTCATTCGCGTCTAAATAAACTTCTGCGACTCCTTTAAACTCATCTCTTGCAGATGAATACCCTTTTAACGCTTTTATATTGGTGCGAGTTATTTTTTCTAAATTAAACATTATCTATCTCTTTTAATCTTAGAGTTACTGCATTTTTATGTGCTTGTAATCCTTCTGCTTCTGCCATTAATTCTATAGTTTTACCTATATTTTGAATTCCTTTTTTAGTAATTTTTTGAAACGTAATACTCTTTGTAAAACTATCTAAATTAACTCCAGAATATGCTTTTGCAAACCCATTAGTAGGTAAAGTATGATTAGTACCAGAAGCATAATCACCAGCACTTTCCGGGGTATATTTTCCTATAAATACAGATCCTGCGTTTACAATTTGATCTATAAAGAAACCATCATTTTTAGTTACTATTATTAAGTGTTCAGGTGCATAGTCATTTACAAAACTTATTACTTCATCCTCATTTTTAATCAATACTGATTTTGTATTTTCTAATGCTTTTATTACAATTTCCTTCCTTGGTAATTTTGCTAATTGTTTTTCTATTTCTATTTCAACTTTAGAAAATAAGTCTAATGAATCTGACACTAAAACAACTTGACTATCTTCTCCATGTTCTGCTTGACTTAATAAATCTGATGCAACAAAAGCCGCATCTGCTGAGTCGTCAGCTATTACTAATAATTCACTTGGTCCTGCTGGCATGTCAATTGCGACCCCAAATTTGGTTGATAACTGTTTTGCAACAGTTACGTATTGATTTCCTGGTCCAAAAATCTTAGACACTTTAGGTATTCTTTCTGTTCCAAACGTTAAACCAGCGATAGCTTGAATACCACCTACCTTAAAAATTTTAGTAACTCCTACTAATGATGCTGTATATAATAT
This sequence comes from Tenacibaculum halocynthiae, assembly GCF_964512825.1. Lineage (NCBI taxonomy): Bacteria > Pseudomonadati > Bacteroidota > Flavobacteriia > Flavobacteriales > Flavobacteriaceae > Tenacibaculum > Tenacibaculum halocynthiae. The sequence goes on from NZ_CAZELG010000042.1 coordinate 40,751, forward strand.
TACTGGATTTATTTTACCTTCACCGTCAGGAGGCGAACACAAAACAATCTCTTTACAACCTGCTATTTTTGCAGGAACCGCTAACATTAAAACGGTAGAAAATAAAGGTGCAGTTCCTCCAGGAATGTATAGCCCTACTTTTTGAATAGCCCTTTTCTCTTGCCAGCATAAAACTCCTTCTACTGTTTCTACTTCAACTTTATCTGTTTTTTGAGCAGTATGAAAAGTCTCAATATTTCTTTTTGCATCTTGAATAGCATCTTTCAACTCTTTAGAAACTAATTTTTCAGCGTTTTCAATTTCATTTGAACTTACTTCTAATGTTTGTAATTCAACCTTATCAAATGTATGTGTGTATTTATTTATAATAGCGTCTCCGCCTACTCTAACTTCTTTGAAAATTTGATTAACCGTTTGCTCTATATCCTCTACAGATTTTGTTGGTCTTTGCAATAATGATTCCCAATTATCTTTATTCAATTCTACTGCTTTCATCTGCTTTATTTTTAAACTACCATTTTTTCTATTGGACATACTAAAATCCCTTCAGCTCCATTACTTTTAAGCTCATCAATAATTTCCCAAAATTGGTTTTTATCTAAAACTGAATGTACAGAACTCCATCCTTCTTCTGCTAATGGTAATACAGTTGGACTTCTCATTCCTGGCAAAATATCTATAATCTTTTCAAGCTTATCATTTGGAGCATTTAATAGAATATATTTAGAGCGTCTTCCTTTTAAAACTGATTGAATTCTAAACTGTAATTTATTTAAAATATCTTGTTGAGCAACTTCTAATTTCGGAGAAACTGCTAATACTGCCTCTGATTTCAATATTACTTCTACCTCTTTTAAGTTATTTTTAAATAACGTAGATCCACTTGATACAATATCACATATTCCGTCTGCTAATCCTATATTAGGTGCTATTTCTACAGACCCATTAATAATATGTAACTGAGAACTGATATTATTTTTTGCTAAATAATCTTGAACTGTTTTAGGATAAGAAGTTGCTATTTTCTTGTTCTGAAAAAAAGACAATCCCTCATACTCTTCTCCTTTAGGGATAGCTAAAGAAACTTTACATTTTGAAAAGCCCAATTTTTCTACAAACTGAATATCGCCTCCTTTTTCAACTAATAAGTTTTCTCCTATTATTGCAGCATCAACTACCCCATCTTTTAAATACTGAGGAATGTCTCCATTACGCAAGTAAAAAATTTCTAATGAAAAATTACTTGACGATGCTTTTAATTGGTCTTTACCATTATCTATGGATATACCACAGTCTTTTAGAAGTTGTAAGGAATCTTGATTTAATCTTCCTGATTTTTGAATTGCTATTCTTAATTTACTCATGTTGTTAGTTTATTTGTTTGAGTAAATCTTTTCGTGAAGATAATTTCCTTTTAATCAGAAATAAAAAACCCGTTTGATTTACTCAAACGGGTTTAAAATATATTTTGTTTTTATTCAATACATCTTCAGTTCGCTTGAGTGCAAATATGATGATGATGATGTAATTGAATAAAAATCATGTTCTTATTTTTGTTGATGCAAATATCCGTAATATTTTTTTGATTACACAAGTTATTTTTAATAAAAAATATTTTTAAACATTTTTACTGCTTTTGTTTTATTTTACAACACACTCAGTAAATCATAAATATTATCTTCTTTATCGAGCCCCATTTTTTTCTTAATTCTATACCTTGTTGTTTCAACACTTCTTGGCGACACATTTATAAGCTGTGCTACTTCTTTACTTTTTAAGTTTGAAATAATATATGTACAATGCTTTAGATCATTTATTGACAAACTAGGTGTATGTTCTTTCAATTTATTAAAAAAATCAGGTCTAATTTTTTCAAACTGTATTTTAAAATCCTGCCAAAGTTCTTCTTCAGAAATCAAAGCTAAAAGTTTTTTATTTACTGTAATTAAATAACTAGAAGCGCTAGAATTATTTTCAGTATAAATTTCAATATCGTCAGTTATTTTTCTAATAGCATCATTGTAAGTATTTATTTTTAAAACTCTAGAGAAGGTAGCTTGCTCGTTTAACTTTAATAAGTTTTCTATTTCTTGTTTCTTATCGACTAAATCATGATTCTTATTTTTTAGATTCAAAATCAAACTTTGTAAATCAGAATTTAATTGTTTAATTCTATTATTTTTTTTCTTATTTTTTTTGATTAACCAATAAAGAACTATCGTTAACAATAGAAAAGTTACAATTATCAAAACACTTAATAGTAACTGTTTACTCTGAGTATCTATTATTGCTTCTTTTTCTGACTTTAATTTACTTTCTAAATCTAGTTCTTTTATAAACGACTTACTTAATTTACCTTCATTTTTCTCATTAGTTTGTCGCAAGTTTTGATTAACTTTTTTATACCTTTCTAAGGCTAAAGTATACTCTTTTTTAGATTCATATATTTTAGCATACGTTTCATTAATAAACCCATTTACATAACTATCATCTGATGCTGCATATTTTTCAGCCTTCCGTAAGTTTTGAATTGCCTCTTCATTTTTATTCAATTCAAAATTATTATCAGCTATAAAATAATACAAACGACTAATTCCTCCAACACGTTCTTTATCTTCATCAATTAACTTTAAGCAAGTTATTGCATACTCAGAAGATTTTTCCCAATTCTTCCTTTTCCTTTCATTTAATGTCAAATTATAATAAGAATCTATTTGTTGGGGAAGTTCATTAATTTTTACATAGTTTTTTATCGCTTTTTTATATAATTCTTCTGCTTTTATATAATTCTTTTTTCCCATTGAGACACAAACACCCCTTGAATTATAAATAGTACCTTTTAAAAGAATGTCATTTGTTTTTTCAGCTAAATCAAATGATCTTAAAAAATAGGATTCAGCTTTTTCATACCTCTTCAAATAAAGATTACTTACTCCTTTTAAATAATAAATTTTACTATTTATAGAATCTTCTTTTATTACAAACTCATTTAACTTAATAAAACGCAATACGCTATCTAATAACCGTTCATTTTCGTGTTTTTGAAACAAATAATAACTGTGAACTATTTGTTCTTTATAATTATTAGGTTTTAACTGTTGATCAGAATTCTGTGCATTTAAGAAAAAACTACAAAAGCCCAAAAAACAGTACATAAAAGCAGTACTTATTTTCATTACGTCCAAATTCTATAAATAATTTTAGTTAAAATTTAAAGAAAACCCCTAATCCTTACTTTTTAAGTTCTATAAATATACATCAAAAATACTACATATGATAAAAAAATGATTATTTAAACACTTCAATTTATTAGATGTAATAAACTAATAAACAATAATAAAAAGCAATAAATCAAGGTTTTTAAACATAAAATAAACATACTTCAAAAACACTACAATGAGTTTTTGCGCTATTTCAACTTATATATTTGATTAAAGATTTATTAATTTTCCCCTTGTTAATTCATCTATAATAAATTACCAAAAAGCAATTATAATATTACCTACTACATTGCATTTTTGGTAATTTTTTTGTTTTTTATACAAACCTCACTTATTAATTTACGTTACTATTTTTATTTTTTTCTCTAGAAAATCACCAACACGCTTCAAAAGAAAAACAAAAAGCTGATTTTCAAATATTTTAGCTATTTTATTAAGTATAATTGTAGTATAAAAATATAACACATCAATACTACTACATAGCTATAAAGCCTTATTTTATCTAGTATCTTTGTAAAGAATTTATTAATTGTTTCCCCTTTTTAGTAATTTCAATTATTAAGCTATCAAAACAATCATTCCCTTGAAAAATTAAAAAAATTTCATCCCTGTTTTTGATAGCTTTTTTATTTTTTACTATCACTTCTAAAACAATACAAGTTTTTAAACTTACAAAGAGTCGTTTTTTCAATATTTATAATTGAATAAAACTTCTATAATTAACTAACGCTGTAAACAAAAAAAACACCTTAAAAAGGTGCTTTTTTATTCAATAAAAGTTTTTTTAAATACTAATTTCTTTCATTTTCTTTAAACTAGGTGTTTTCTCAACAAAACCTTCTAAAACTTTAAAAAAGTTTAGTATATCTTCCTTCTCATTATTTGCATTAATCGTAACTAACCTAATGAAAGTATTTTCTTCAAAAGAACCAAAGCCAACAACAGTTACTTGATGTTCATACAATGCAGTACAAAGCTCAGTAGGGTCAATATTTTTGTAATTAAAACAAATAGATATTGAATCATCAAAACTATATAATGTGTAATCAGAATTATTTCTAATATAATCAAGAGCAACATTAGCTAAATCAAATTGCTTATCTACAATATTTCTTAACCCTTTTCCTCCTACAGATTTCCATAATGTCCAAAATTTTAAAGCATCATTTCTTCTACCACACTGGAAGGAAGTTTTACCTAAATTAAAATCATCTCCATCAGTTTGATACAAATAATCAGCATCATTACTAAATGAATCATACAACTGCCTTTTATCATTTACTAAGATAATTGAACAAGTTAACGGTGTACCAAGCATTTTATGTGCATTGTAACTAAAAGAGTTTGATCTTTCTACTCCCTTTAAAAGATGTTTATATTTTTCGCTAAAAATTACACTTCCACAATAAGCACCATCTACATGAAGCCACATTTTATACTTTTCTGTAATATTAGCAATATCATCAATTGGATCAAAAGCACCTAATACTGTTGTACCTGCCGTAGCATTAACATAGGTAGGGATAAATCCATCGTTTATATCTTTATTTATCTGCTCTTCTAACAATTCTGGAATCATTCTTCCTTTAGAATCAGCTTTAATATATCGAATATTATTTCTTCCTATTCCTGTAAAACTAACATTCTTTGAATTCGAATAATGAGACTCCTTTGATGTATAAACAATTAATGGCTTAGACATTCCTTCTAATCTACATTTGGGATCTTTTGCATCACGTGCCATTACCAATGCCATATAATTACTCATTGAGCCTCCTGTTGGAAATGTACCATTACTTTTAGATCCATACCCTATTAAATCACAAGATTGTCTAATAATTTCTTGTTCAATACCAACTTGAGGACCAGCCACCTTGTATGTATACATACTATTATTAAGCATTACTGCTAATAAATCACCTAAAATTGCTTTACTCTGCCTTCCTCCAAAAAGTTGATTAAAAAACAATTTGGTTGCTGTTTTTGGAGTTGAAACAAGAATTTGACGTAATAACGTTTTAAATTCATCATCTATCATTCCTGAATCATTAAGAGATAAATCAATTGAATCGTATAATTTTTTTGCGTCAATTCTTTCAGCAACAGGGCTACTTTCCTCTTCTTTAATAAGAGTTTCTACTAGTTCATTAAATAAAGTTAAATCATTATTTATATTAGACATTTTTACTCTTTTTAAATTTTATTATTAATTAAACTGTCGTATTATAAGTTAAAAATCTACTTATAAAAGTTTTTGTTTTTTCATCATAAGCTCTACATTCACGAATTGGCTTTGCATATAAATGAAGTGACATACTTCTTTGTTTAGAAACATTTTCCAAGCTATGAAATCCCATAAAATCTTTCATGTAAGTAACTTCATTAGGTTTAGAAACTGTTGATTTAATAGCATATAACTCTCCTTCTTCATTCTCTTTATATATAACCTCTCTAAATTCACCATCAATAACTTTCACCCAACACTCTTCACCTCCATGATCGTGTATTGGAGTAGCATGTCCTTCACACCAACAAATTAATATCAGTTCAAAATTTTCATTATTAATGATACAATTTCTAGTATAACACTCGTTAGACCAGGAACTATATTTATCAAATGCGTTCGGTTTAAATTTTATGGATTGTATTATGTGACTAAAAGTCGTCCTCTCTCCCTCAGTGAGAGCAGTAATTAATTCATCTAATGATTGTGGTACTTTTGGAGTGTGTTCGCTAGAATTCAAATAGGTTTCTACTTTTGGGGTTCATTTAATTTACAAATTCAAGGTCATTCCTTAAATCCAACTAAATAATTTAATATGATTAATTCAATCATGCTAAGTTTAACAAATATAGCCAATTTTATGATTTTTATTAATTTTTAAGCTTAAAATATATAAAAAAACACCAATTCTGATCATTTTTTGAGTACTTTTCAAAACCTTTAAAATATTTTTAATAAACTCATAAGTTATTTATGCACATAAAAGTACACAACTAACCAAAAATTGAACCATTATGCAAGACCCAAATTTAACAATCAAGATAGCTGTATTAATAGTCTATGTTGGAATACTTTTTTTAATTGGAATATTTGCCTCAAAACGAATAAAAAGTATGAGTGACTATTATGTAGGTGGAAAAAACATGGGCTTCTGGGCTGTTGCTTTTTCTGCAAGAGCAACTGGTGAATCTGGTTGGTTACTCATTGGTTTAACTGGAATGGGTGCTATGGCAGGATATTCTGGATATTGGGTTGTTGTTGGTGAATTATTAGGCGTATTTGTTTCTTGGCAGTTTATGGCTAAACGTTTCAAGAAAAGATCAGATTCCTATGGAGCAATTACTATCCCTGATTATCTTCATAGTCATTTTAAATCAACAACTCAAACACTACGAATTTTAGCCGCATCAGTATTAGTAATTTTTATAGTTATATATGTTGCTTCTCAAATAGATGTTACAGGAGTTGCTTTTAGATCTATGCTAGGAATTGATTATAAAATAGGGGCTTTAATTGGATTTTTAATAGTACTTGCTTATATATTTATTGGGGGGTTTGTTGCCGCAGTTTGGTCAGATTTATTCCAAGGATTACTCATGTTCTTTGGTCTCGTTTTATTACCAATAGTAGTTTGGTTTTCTATGGATCACGGAACTGGAGTTACTAATAGTTTAAATACTATAGACCCAACATTAACACAAATAATGGGAAGAAGTGAAGATGGATGGATGAATCTTTTTACAATTTTAGGGTTTTCTATGATTGGTTTAGGTTTTCTTGGTTCCCCTCAGGTTTACGTCCGATTTATGTCTATAAAAAACAAAAAAGAAATAGATAAAGGTAAATGGATTGCTGTTATATTTACATTGTTAACTGATGCAGCGGCAGTAACTATAGGAATTCTTGCTCGTATTTATTTTACAAAGGAAGGACAAGATCCTGAAGCCATTCTAGGAAATAACGGTGAAGATGTATTAAGCATGATTACTGAAAGCTTTTTACCCACAATACTGGTTGCTATTTTTATCGCAATCGTTTTATCTGCAATAATGTCTACTATCGATTCGCTTTTAATTTTAGCATCAAGTGCTATTACAAGAGATTTTTATCAAAAAATATTTCGTCCAGATATAAAAGATGAAAATCTTACAAAAATATCAAGAACTTCAACTATTATAATGGCATTTACAGCATTAATAATTGCTATTATAATGAATTACCTATCGCCTGACAGACAAATATTCTGGGTAATCATTTTCGGTTGGTCTGGTATAGCAGCTACTTTTTGCCCAGTTATTATTCTCTCTCTTTTTTGGAAAGGTTATTCAGAAAAAGGGGCTATTGCTTCCATGGTATCAGGCTTTATAGCTGTAATACTATTTAATTTTGTTTTTAAAGAATTAGAAAATATAGGTGAGTACTTTGTTGCTCTTGACGTACTTGCTCCTTCTTTTCTAGTTTCAATGATTATTGGTATTATTGTATCAAAAATATTTCCTCCAAGAGCAGAAGCTATTAAAATGATTGATGAAATTGATTCAAAACCTGAAAAATAACACCTTATACTTTATCATATAAAAGCATAAAAAAAGCTCAAGTTAATAACTTGAGCTTTTTTAAACTATTTAAAAACCAAATTATGGTCTATATGTTATTTTACGCATACGTAAGCTCTCAGGAGTAACCTCTAAATATTCATCTCCTTTAATATACTCCATACATTCTTCTAAAGAGAAATCAATTTTTGGAGCAATCTTAACACTATCATCAGTTCCAGAAGAACGTACGTTTGTTAATTTTTTCCCTTTAATTAAATTCACTCCCATATCATCAGACTTAGCATTCTCTCCTACTACCTGACCAATATATATTTCTTGGTTAGGATCAATAAAAAATCTACCTCTATCTTGTAATCTATCAATTGCATATGCAGTTGCTTTACCAGCTGCAGAAGAAACTATCGCTCCTTTTATATCTTCAGTAAAATCACCTTTAAAAGGTCCATACTCACTAAACCTATGGTTAATAATAGCCTGACCAGCAGTAGCAGTTAATATTTTATTACGTAAACCTATTAATCCTCTTGAAGGAATAGTAAATTCTAAGTGTTGTAAATCTCCTTTAGGCTCCATTACTAATAAATCACCTTTTCTAAGAGATACTAAATTAATAGCTTTTGATGCTACATCTTCAGGAACATCAATAGATAATGTTTCATAAGGCTCACATTTAACACCATCAATTTCTTTTAAAATTACTTGAGGACGACCTACTTGTAATTCATACCCTTCACGACGCATTGTTTCTATCAATACAGATAAATGAAGTACTCCACGACCAAAAACATTAAATTTGTCTTCAGAATCAGTAGTATCAACACGTAATGCTAAGTTTTTTTCCATTTCTTTGAATAAACGATCACGTAAGTGACGAGAAGTAACAAATTTTCCTTCTTTACCAAAGAATGGTGAATTATTAATAGTAAACAACATACTCATAGTAGGTTGATCTACTTCAATTCTAGGTAATGCTTCTGGCGCTTCAATATCAGCAATAGTATCACCAATTTCAAAATCATCAATACCTGTTATAGCACAAATATCTCCACTACGTACTTTATCTGTTTCAGCCTTACCCATTCCTTCAAAAACGTGTAATTCTTTAATACGTACTTTTTTATTTGTACCATCAGCCTTACAAAGCATATAATCTTTGTTCTTTTCTAAATCTCCTCTAAATACACGTCCAATAGCAATTCTTCCTTTAAAAGAAGAATAATCTAATGAAGTAATTTGCATTTGTGGACTTCCTTCACGGTAAGGAGCTTCAGGAATTGTTTCAATTACCGCATCTAATAAATCGATAATATCTGTTTTTTCATCTTTCCAGTCTGTACTCATCCAACCATTTTTAGCTGAACCGTAAATTGTTTTAAAGTCTAATTGATCTTCTGTTGCTTCTAAAGCAAACATTAAATCAAATACTTTTTCATGTACTAAATCTGGTGTACAGTTTTCTTTATCTACTTTGTTTACAACAACGATAGGTGTTAATCCTAACTCTATTGCTTTTCCTAATACAAAGCGAGTTTGAGGCATAGGACCTTCAAAAGCATCAACCAATAATAAAACACCATCGGCCATTTTTAATACACGCTCTACTTCTCCTCCAAAATCGGCATGCCCAGGTGTGTCAATTACATTGATTTTTACATCTTTATAATTTACAGATACATTTTTAGATAAAATAGTAATACCACGTTCACGCTCTAAATCATTATTATCTAATAATAAGTCAGTACGTTCTTTACGGTCATCTAAAATTTTAGCTTGATCTATAATTTTATCAACCAAGGTAGTTTTTCCGTGGTCAACGTGTGCTATAATAGCGATGTTTCTAATTGATTGCATTTTGCTACGTTAAATTTGGCGCAAAAGTAGTGTATTATTATTAAAAAAATATGAATTTTGAAATACGAATTTTAAAAATGTGCCCGAAAGGTTAATTAACTAGCTATTAAATCAATATATTTTTCTATTTGCTATTAATTTATTCTTCCTTTTTTTCTGTTGAATCATCATCTTCTCTAAAGGCACTTGGAAGAATATCTGGTATAAGTTTTATTAATAAAGGTAGCAATAAGGCTCCTCCTGGTAACATAAAAATTGTAAACGCAGGAACAGCCTTACAAATGTCTAACATTTGTTCTTTTACCTTATTTCTTTCTTCACTTGTTAAAGAAGTAGTTATTGACTTTTTTATTAAAGAAACCAACTCTTTGCTTTCTTTAAGTTCTTTAGCTAATCTTTTTTTATTTTTTTGAATAGCTTCTTTTATTTCGTCAACAGTATTCATTAAAGTTTACGACGTGCTTTTTCTGTTTTTAATAAATTTAATTCTCTTGAGGTTTGCCCTGCTACTGAGGTATTTTCTTCTGCTCTACGAATTAGGTACGGCATCACATCTCTTACAGGTCCAAACGGAACATACTTAGCTACATTATAACCTTCTTCTGCTAAATTAAAACTAATATGATCACTCATACCATATAATTGACCAAACCACATACGTTTATCACTTACAGCTATATTATGTTTTTTTGCTAACTCCATTAGTAAAAAAGAACTTTCCTCATTATGTGTTCCTGCAAAAATAGCCATATTTTTATGCTCCATCATATAACGAACTGCTTCATCATAATTGGTGTCTGTTGCTTGTTTGTTTACACAAATTGGAGACTCATATTCTTTTTCTTCAGCTCTAGCTCTTTCTTTTTCCATGTAAGCTCCTCTTACCACTTTCATTCCAATGTGATAACCTTTTTGGTGTGCTCTTTGGTGTAAATTACGTAAATACTCCATTCTATCATGACGATACATTTGTAATGTATTAAACACAATAGCTTTTTCTTTATTGTAAATTTCCATTAATTCTTCTATCAAATCATCTGCGGCATCTTGCATCCAACTTTCTTCAGCATCAATTAATAAAGGAACATCTTTTTTAACTGCAGCTTTACATACAGTATGAAAACGATTTACAACTCTATCCCATTCGCTTTTTTCATTAGTTGTTAACTCTTTTCCTTCCGTTAATTTTTGGTACAAAGCAAAACGTCCAAAACCTGTAGGCTTAAATACAGCAAATGGAATTGATTGTTTTTCTTCAGAAAACTGAATTATCTTTAAAATTTTATTTAAAGCTTCGTCAAAACTAGCTTCTTCAGCTTTACCTTCAACTGAATAATCTAAAACACTAGATACTCCACCTTTATTGTACATTTCTTCTATTGTTGGAATACAGTCTTCTTCTGTTACTCCTCCACAAAAATGATCAAATACTGTTGACCTAATTAATCCTTCTACTGGTAAATGTGCTTTTAAAGCAAAGTTTGTTACTGCTGTACCAATACGAACCATTGGTTGATTTTGTATCATTCTAAATAAAAAATACGCTCTTTCTAACTCTGAGTCAGATTTTAGTTTAAATGCTGTTTGTGTGTTGTCAAATAGTTTCATCAACTAAGTACTATTATTGTTTAATTTGAAAAACAAATATAACCGACTAGTATGACATATATCAATTTTTTCTATTTAATTTGCACCTTTATAAAATAATAGAAAATGACATCAATTCAGGCAGTAACATATCCTATCCATTTTGAAGAAAAAGCATACGATGAATTGGCTAAAATAATAGCTACTAAAAATTACTCGTCTATTTTTATTTTAGTAGATGATAACACACTAGAATGTTGTTATCCTCGATTTATGCAATTATTGAATACCAATAAACCTATAGAAGTTATCCAAATAACTCCTGGAGAAGTTTATAAAAATATTGAAACTTGTGTTGGTGTATGGAATGCTATGACTGAATTAGGTGCTGATAGACGTAGTTTATTAATTACCTTAGGTGGTGGTGTTATTACTGATTTAGGTGGTTTTGTTGCTTCTACTTTTAAACGTGGTATTGATTTTATAAACATCCCTACAACTTTACTAAGTATGGTTGATGCTTCTGTTGGAGGTAAAACAGGAGTAGATTTAGGTGTTTTAAAGAATCAGATTGGAGTTTTTGCTAATCCAGAAATGATTGTAATTGACCCTGAATACTTACATACTGTAACTCCAAGAGAAATTAGATCAGGTACTGCTGAAATTATTAAATATGGAATGACTCATGATATTAATTTATTCAACCAAATTAAAGATAATCCTGAGCTAAATATTGTAGACTTAATTCATCGTTCTATTGAAATAAAAAATGAAGTAGTTTTAGAAGATCCTAAAGAAAAGAGTGTTCGAAAAGTCTTAAACTGGGGTCATACAATTGGTCATGGTATTGAGTCTTATTTTTTAGAAAGCGATGCAAAAGAAAACTTAACTCATGGTGAAGCTATTGCCATAGGTATGGTTTGTGAAGCGTATATTTCTCATAAACTTTTAGGCTTTCCGAAAGAGAAACTTACGGATATTAAAGAAGCTATTATTGCCATATACGGTAAAACTAATTTATTAGAAGATGATTTTACTCCTATTTTTGATTTAATGAAGCACGATAAAAAGAATGTTGGTGGTGAAATTAACTTTGTTTTATTAAACGATTACCAAAATTTTAAAATTGATTGTAAAGTTCAAAATCAACTAATTAAAGATAGCCTTGAGTTTTATAACTTATAAAAACAAATAAAATTTCTTTACTGAATCAGTTCTTCAAAACCTCTGATTATAATAATCTTATTAAAAAAACTTATACTAACCGTATAAGTTTTTTTTCTATGCTTTAAGTTTATTTTCTTAATCAAATCCTAAACAATATTTCATAAGTGAATAGAAAACTAAAGAAATATAGTTTTCTATTCCAAAAAGCTCACATTATCTTAAAGTTAACTTCATACTACTCAAATACTATCCAAATAACATATCATATTACCATAAGTTATTTTTGATTGTTTTTTTTCATTAATATCGCCAAATAATTAACATATTCATAAGTTTTAATAAAATTAATTGAGAGTATGATAATTGTGATTTTACCATATAATAACACCCTGAAATATGAAAAAACCAATTACTTTATTTTTATTTTTATGCTTTACACTTTCCTCTCTAGCTCAAGAGATAGGTTGTGGTACTTCAAGAGCAATGAATAAATACTACAAAGAGAACCCTAAAGAATACGCAGAGTTCCTAAAATTCAATGATTACACAAAAAAGCGAAGTGCTAACAAATTAAAAACCTCAGCAAAAGGTATTTCTGGAAACATTATTATTCCTGTTGTCTTTCACATTTACGGAAGAGAACAAAACGGAGCAACAGTTACGGATGAAAAAATTCTAAATTCTCTACAAATGGTTAACGATGATTTTCATGGATTAAATCCAGATTTCCATACAGTTGATCCATTATTTAAAGATAGACGATCTACAACAAATATTACTTTTAAACTAGCTACTATTGATCCAAATGGCAACCCAACTTCAGGAATTGTAGATCATCCTGTAGCTGGAGGCCAAGGAAACTATGACAGCCCTATCGTTGCTGCTGATGCTTGGGACAACTATAAATATATGAATGTATATATAACTGCCGACATTCATGATGATGGTGTAACAACTAATAGCGGTATTGCTTGGTACCCTAACAAAACACATTCTGACGCCAAGCGTGCTCGTGTAACTTATAACGGTCGTTACTTAAAAGGAAATACTGATGATGAATTTGCTTCTATATTAACCCATGAATTTGGACATTGGTTAAACCTATTACATACTTTTGAAGGTGGATGTTCTAGTATAAACCAAGACTATGTAGAAGACACTCCACAAGAAGACGTAGCTTCAGCTGATGATTTTTGTTTAGCAGGAGCTACTGATTGTGGTGATTCATTAATTAACTATGAAAATTACATGGGGTATGATTCTACAGGTGGATGTGCAAAAATGTTTACAAAAGGACAAACAGATAGGATGTATGCTGCTTTAAATCATGAAGCTAGATTTCCTTTATGGCAAAATGCTAATCTAGTTGCCACTGGTACTGGTGGTAGTCTTGCTGTAACTACTAGAATGCATGATGGGTCAAAATGGAAAGAAAATGCATCTTGGATTGAAGTATGTCCTGGCACTAATGTTAAAATAGGAATACAAAATGTAGGATTAAATAATGTAGAAATTTTAAAACCAAATGGAGAAATAGATACCACTCCTGACGCTAGCACCTATTGGAACATTAATAATGTTCAAGAAAGTGATGCTGGAGCTTACCTAATTAAATATACAGATGCTAACGGAAATTTTGGTTTTGGTACAGTTAGACTTTATGTTGGATTTAAAGTTAGACCATGGGTACAATACGATAATACTACTACAAACTGGTTCAACTTAAATAAACTTAAAGCTTGTCCTGGCTCTAATATTAGCATAGGTATGCAAGCTAATAGACCAGGAACCTCAACCTTAAGACTACCAAATGGTAATTTACACACAGTTGCTGCTGACAACGGGGTTTGGAAATTTAATAACATCACTACTCAAGATGCAGGTGTATATACCATATTATATGACATGGGAGGCTGTACATATTCTACTCAAGTAGAATTAATAACCGAGAATAATATTACTCCTTGGGTAGCTTTGAATGGAAAATGGGTACAACGATCTTTTGTTGAAGCATGTGTTGGTGAAAAGGTTCACTTAGGAATTAAAAATATTGGCTTAGAAAATGTAACAATTACCGGACCTAATAATTTTTCTGATAACACTCCAGATGTTGGAACTGGATTTGAATTCACAAGTATTACTGATCAAAACTATGGAACATATACTATTACATGGAATGACCCTGCTTCTTGTTCTGGATCAGTAGAACTTGAAATAAGACCGAGAAGAGAAGCTTTAGATGGTTGGGTAAAAGACAATGCTAACAAATGGACAAAAAGTAGAACTTTATTTGCATGTGAAGGAGATAATATTACCTTAGGTACTAACACAAAATATGGTGTTGAAAATATGAAAATTACATACCCTGATGGTACTGTTGATACAACACCAGATTCAGCTACTGCCTGGGATATTAATAATATTCAAAAATCACATGAAGGAGTATACAAGTTAGAATTTAATAACGGACAATGTTATTCTTCAACAACAATTACTCTTAAAGTTGGCATAGAAGATTTAACCAATAAAATAGAACATAAAATTAATAGTGCTAACTTTACTAGTACTACAAATAATCAAGTTACTATAAAAACAGGTGATGAAATTAGCTTAAGATTACCTAGTACTTCTTTTAACGGAACAATTAATTGGACAGGCCCTAATAATTTCAGTTCGAAATTAAGTACTGCAAAAATTACAGAAAACGCAGATTCAAACCTTCATGCTGGAATTTATACTGCTACAGTTACTAATACTACTACTTGTAATGCAAATGCTGTACAAACTATTACTTTTGAAGTTAAATTTGACGGAGTTATTACTACTCCTGACCCAATTGATGCAGGAACAGTTTCTACTACTGACGATAAAACGCAAATAACAACTACAACTGGAGATGGCATTGCTGATGTTATCGCTTTCAAAAATACAAGCACCTCTAATACTAATTATTCTTATTTAATTACTGATGAAGTTGGTAAAATTTTAACTTTTGAAACATCTTCACATGATTTTGAAGGAGCAACAATAGGAATATGTAAAGTGTATGGAATTGCTTTTGAAGGAAATTTACAGGTTACCAATAAAAACATTTCAGATATTGGATTAGCAACTGGTGATTTTGATGTATCTAATAATTTCATTACAGTTACAAGAATAGAAGATATACCTGCAGACACAGAGGCTCCTTCTACTCCTAGTAACCTTACTGCTTCTAACATTACACAAACCTCTTTAACTTTAAACTGGTTGGCGTCTACAGACAATGTAGCAGTTACCGGATATGATATATATCAAGGAGGAATAAAAATAGCATCTATTACAACTACAACATATAATGTAATTAATTTAACAGCTAATACATCATATTCTTTTTCTATAAAAGCAAAAGATGCAAAAGCAAATGAATCAGTAGCTAGTACTATTTTAAATATCACTACTAAAGAAGATGCTTCTGGAGGATTAACCTATTGTGAATCTGCTGGAACAAGAGTTCAATACGAATGGATTGCTGAAGTAACAATTGGAACATTCTCTAATACTTCTGTTGCTGCAACCTACACAGATTTAACATCTAAAACTATACCTTTAAACATAGGCACAGCTACTAGTACCACACTAACGCCTGGATATCCAGGAACCCCAACCAATGAATATTTCAAAGTGTGGATTGATTACAATCAAAATGGAACTTTTGACACCAATGAAGTTGCTTTTGATTCAGGAACTGCAAAAAAGAATGCACAAACTGGAACTATTACTGTCCCTTCAAGTGCAAAATTAGGAGTAACTAGAATGAGAGTGTCTATGAAATATAATGGCGCACCTGCTAGTTCATGTGGAAATATCGGTGACGGATCTGTTCAAGATTTTAATGTAGATATTACTAATGACGGAAATGTTGTTACTGCTCCAGTTGCAGAGTTTATTGCAAATTCAACATCAGTAGACAAAGGAGCTTCTATTTCATTTACTGATCAATCAACAAACTCACCTACTTCATGGTCATGGTCTTTTACTGGTGGAACCCCATCAACTTCTTCAGTTCAAAATCCTTCAATTACGTATAACACACCTGGTGTATACCAAGTAACTTTAACAGCTACTAATACAGCTGGAAGCGATTCTGAATCAAAAACTGGATACATAACTATTAAAGAACCTGATACTACCCCAATTACCTATTGTGCTTCTTCAGGTACAAGAGTAACTTACGAATGGATCGAAGGAGTTCAAGTAGGTACATTTAGTAAAACATCTACCGCTGCAACTTATATTGATTTAACAAGTAATACGATACCATTATCTATAGGTGTTGCAACCTCAACAACCTTAACACCTGGATACCCAGGAAACCCTACTCCTGAATATTTTAAAGTTTGGATTGATTACAATCAAAATGGTGAATTTGACACTAATGAGGTAGCTTTTGATTCTGGTACTGCCAAAAACAATGCTCAAACGGGTACTATTACCGTTCCTTCATCGGCTAAATTAGGTGAAACTAGAATGAGAGTTTCTATGAAATATAATGGAGCACCTTCAAGTTCTTGTGGAAACATTGGTGACGGATCAGTTCAAGATTTTACCGTAAATATAACCAATGATGGAACTGGTACAGACACTCAAGCTCCTTCTGCACCTAGTAATGTAGTAGCTTCAAATATAACTCAATCATCGTTAACTTTAACCTGGGCTGCTTCAACCGATAACGTAGCTGTTACTGAATATGAAGTGTATCAAGATGGTAACAATGTAGCAACAACAAATACTACATCATTTGAAGTTACATCTTTAACTGCTGCTACCGCTTATAATTTTTCTATAAAAGCGAAAGATGCAGCTGGAAACGAAGCTACTAGTAATACAATAAACATAACTACTGAAGAAACATCAACTCCTCCTAATGATGGAACTGTTGTATACGTAGATATGGCAGACGTTACAGTAAATTCTAGTAATAGCTGGGCTCCTTTCCAAATTGAAAAAGGAGATCAAAGATATTTTGGCCCTTGGTTTTCTTCAAATGCTATTAATCTAGTAAACTATAATAAAGAAGTAATTTGTGAAGGAAATACCAATAATGCTTCAATTCTTTCAGAAGGAACAATTGTTGGAGTTTCAAGTACTTTTAAATCACAATCTAGCTCATTTATTGTAGCTTCTTCTTCTTATACCAATTGGAATGGAAAATCTGGATACATAGGTTTTAGCTTTAAAATTAGTGGAAATACACATTATGGATGGCTACATGCAACGGTTTCGAATGATGGTAAGTCAATTACTTTTAAAGACTACGCTTACAATAGCGAAGCTGGTAAAGGTTTAACCACTAAGCGACCAACTGTTAGTAAAGCTAATAAAGTTAAATCACCTTTTAGTCCAATAACATCATATCCAAATCCTTTTGAAGAAAATATAACTATAAACGTTTCATCAATTGGTGATAATGACTTTACATTAAGCGTTTATACTATTTTAGGAAAAGAGTTAATACATAAAAATTATCAAAACAATCCTAAGCAAATAATATTAGGAGATCAAATTAAAACTTCTGGAACTTATTTTATTAGAGTTCAAACAAGCAAAAAAACAGAAACTTTAGTTATTATAAAGAAATAGTTTATTTCAATTCTCCCCCGAAAACCTCCTAACTTAAAAATTAGGAGGTTTTTTATTAAAGTAAAAATTAATCTATTTAGTAAGAAAAACTCAACTTATAACGTTAAATTTATTCTTTTAATTTCCTCTTGAAGTTCTTTAGGTATTTCGCAAGTATTCTTTAATTGATAGTCTACAATTGTACCGTTTTTATTGTACGTTATTGTTACACATTCTTCTATTAATTCTTTTAACTTAACCCTTGCTCTTTGTATTCTTGATTTAGCTGCTGGTAATGATATATTTAATTCATTAGCAATTACTTTTTGCGATTTTTTTTCTATATCACTCTTATACAAAGGAATTCCATACTTTTTAGGTAAGTAATTTTGAATGACAAAACTTGACAAGTCACAAACACAAATTCCCTCATCATTTATTTCAGAATATGTACTTTCTCTATTCTTTTTTACTTTTTCTTTTCTATAATAATCAATTATCAAATTCCTTGCTACCTGAAAAAGCCACGATTTATAATTATTTATCTTTTCTCCTTTATTTAATACTGCATACAATTTAAGTCCTATTTCTTGCAAAATATCTTCTGCATGAATCTTATCTTCAATTTTTGACTTTACAAAATTTAATAAGTGACTATTATATGTATTCCAAATTGTATTAAATTCCATTTGAAAATTTCTTTTTTTAAACTCCTATATAACACTTTTTATAAATGCTTTCATATTGTGGTAATACATGCTCTAATGAAAACAATTCAATGTGCTTCTTTGCATTTATTTTAAATTCATTTAATACTTCATCTTCTTTTAAAACGTAGATAGCGTTTTTAGCCATATCAGCAACATCTCCAACATCACTTAAAAAACCAGTTTTATTATGAATATTAACTTCAGGAAGCCCTCCAGAATTAGTAGATACTACAACCGTACTTGCTGCCATTGCTTCCAAAGCTGCCAATCCAAAACTTTCAGTTTCTGAAGGTAGTAAAAACACATCTGAATAACACAAAATTTTGGCTACTTCATTGCTATTCCCTAAAAACAATACTTTATCTTGGAGCCCTAATTCATTTACTAAATTCTCAGCTTTTATACGTTCTGGTCCGTCTCCAACCATTAATAGTTTAGATGGAATTTCTTTTTGTACTTTATTAAAAATTTTAATAACATCATCAGTACGTTTTACTGGTCTAAAATTACTAATATGAGTTAAAATACGCTCATTTTCATTCGCTAAAGCACTTCTTTGACATTCTGTTTGATGAGCTTTATCGTATTTTTCTCCATCAATAAAATTATAAACAACCTTTATATCTTTATCTATATTAAATAGTCGTAATGTATCATCTTTTAAACTTTGAGAAACTGTTGTTACTTCATCAGATTTATTAATACTAAACTCAACAGCTGTTTTATAAGTAGGATGACTTCCTACTAAAGTGATATCTGTACCATGTAATGTTGTTACTACTTTAACATTTATACCTTTATCTAACAACATTTTTTTAGCCATATAAGCAGCATATGCATGTGGTATAGCATAGTGTACATGCAATACTTCTAATTGATTTTTCTCTACTACTTCAACCATTTTACTTGATAAAGCTAATTCATAAGGCTGGTATTGAAATAATGGATATTCTTCTAACATTACTTCATGAAAATGCAATCTATGTGAAAAAAAATCTAAGCGAACTGGTTGATTGTATGTAATAAAATGTACTTCATGGCCTTTATCAGCAAGTGCCATTCCTAACTCTGTTGCCACTACTCCACTACCTCCAAAAGTTGGATAACACACAATTCCTATCTTCATATTATATCGCTATTAATTTTAAATATGGTTTATGACGTAAATTTACGTTATTGCTTACTTATTTCTGCAAAGATTTTCACAAAAAAACGTCATTACTAACTCAGTAATGACGTTTCTATATAATACTATATTATTTATTCTTAGTAGTCTCCTAAAGTTTCAGGGTTCTGTGCTAATGAAGCCTCTAACTGCTCGTCATTAGGTGCTTTACCATGCCATGCATGTGTATTCATCATAAAATCAATCCCATTCCCCATTTCAGTATATAATAACACACAAACTGGTTTTCCTTTACCTGTTCTTGATTTTGCATCAGCCATTCCACTTAAAATAGCTTCTACATTATTTCCTTCTTTAACCTCAAGTACATCCCAACCAAAAGCTTCGAACTTAGCTTTCAAACTTCCCATAGCTAATACTTGGTCAGTTGTTCCGTCAATTTGCTTTTCATTTACATCAACTGTAGAAATTAAATTATCTACCTTTTTAGCTGATGCATACATTGCAGCTTCCCAAATTTGACCTTCTTGTAATTCACCATCACCATGTAATGTATATACAATTTTATCATCTCCGTTTAACTTTTTAGCTTGAGCTGCTCCAATAGCGACACTCATTCCTTGTCCTAATGAACCTGAAGCAATACGAATACCCGGTAAATGATCATGAGTTGTAGGATGCCCTTGTAAACGTGTATCTAATTTTCTAAATGTTGCTAACTCAGCAACAGGAAAAAAACCACTACGTGCTAACACACTATAGTAAACAGGTGATATGTGTCCGTTTGACAAAAAGAATAAATCTTCATTTTCACCATCCATTTTAAAATCAGTAGAATAATCCATGATTTCTTGATACAAACAAGTAAAGAACTCAGCACATCCTAATGAACCACCTGGATGCCCAGAACTAACCGCATGAACCATGCGAACTATATCTCTTCTAACTTGTTGTGTAAAATCTTGAAGTTGTTGTGTTGTTGGCATTATCGTTTTGTTTTATGCTGACAAAAGTAATTGTTTAAAAAAGAATTGCCAATTACTTTTTTTATTTATTAATAAGAAAATTGAATTTAAAAATATATAATGTTTTTCATTAAAAATTCAGAAAAATAAACATCCCTCTCATTTTAACTTAAATTAACATAATTAGGTGTTACAATTTAGTAGATTGCATGAAAAATTATTCAAATGAAACACCTTTCACTACTATTTACATTTTTAACACTACAACTCTTCTCACAAGAGGCCCCAAATTGGTTAAGACACTCTTCAATATCCCCAGATGGAAAAGAGATTGTTTTTACTTATAAAGGCGATTTATATAAAGTTCCTTCAACCGGTGGTAATGCAATTCAATTAACTTTTCATAAAGCACACGATTACAAGGCTATTTGGAGTAAAGACAGTAAAAAAATTGCATTTTCTTCTAATAGATATGGAAATTTCGACATTTTTATTATGGATGCCAGAGGTGGTGAAGCAAAAAGGTTAACTTTTCACTCTGGTGATGAAGTTCCTTTTACTTTTTCTGCAAATAATAAAGATGTTATTTTCGGAGCGCAACGTCAGGATCTAGTAAATCATAGACAATATCCTACAGGCTCTCAACCAGAATTATATAGTGTACCAACAATTGCTGGACGAGTTAGCCAACTGTTCACCGTACCTGCTGAATATGTTCAGGTTTCTAAAAACGGTAACACCATGTTATACCACGATAAAAAAGGTGGTGAAAATGAATGGCGTAAGCATCATAAATCTTCTATTACTAGAGATATATGGAAGTATGATACCAAAAATAATACTCATAAAATGATTACTTCTTTTGCTGGAGAAGACAGACATCCTTTTTTCTCTGAAGATGAAAAGAGTATGTATTATTTAAGCGAGAAAAGTGGCTCTTTTAATGTTCATAAAATGAATATTAACAATTCGAATCAAGATCAACAATTAACAAACTTCAAATTACATCCAGTACGTTTTTTAAGTATTGGTAGTGGAATTTTAAGTTTTGGATACGATGGTGAGTTATATACAATGAAAGAAGGTAAAAAACCTTCTAAAGTATCAGTTATTATTAGAACTCAAAATAAAGATAATAGTGATAAATTCATATCAATCAATGGTGGTGTTAACGAAATGGCAATATCTCCAAATGGAAAAGAAATAGCTTTTATATCTAGAGGTGAGGTTTTTGTTACTTCTGTAAACGAATCTTTTACTAAAAGATTAACTAACACTCCAGAAAGAGAACGCTTTGTAACTTGGTCTGCTGATGGAAAATCAGTTGTATATAGTAGTGAAAGAAATGGAAAATGGAGTATTTATAAAACAGAAAAAGTTAGAAAAGAAGAACCTTTCTTTTTTGCTTCTACTCTAGTTAAAGAATCTCCAATTATAGAAAACAAATTAGATAATTATTTACCTGAGTTCTCACCTGACAGTTCTAAAATAGCATTTGTTGAAGGAAGGCGTACATTAAAGGTAATGGACTTAAAAACTAAAAAGCAAGTAACTTTATTAACTCCTAAAGATTTATTTCACATGAGTGATGGAGATAAATATTTTACTTGGAGTCCTGATAGTAAATGGCTATTAGTTGGATGGAGCAAAACATTAAGTAATAGCGAAGTGCTATTAATGGCTGCTGACGGAACTAAACGTATAAACCTAACTGAAAGTGGTTATAGAGATTATTATCCGAAATGGGTTAATGGTGGAAAACAAATGTTATGGTTTAGTAATAGAAACGGATTAAAGTCTTATGCTACAAGTGGACGATCACAAACTGATGTTCACAGTATGTTTTTTACTCAAGAAGCTTGGGACGAATTTAATCTTAGCGATGAAGAGTTTAAATTAATGAAGGCCATTAAAGCTATTAAAGCTGAACAAAAAAAGAAAGAGAAGAAAAAAGCTACTGACAAGAAAGATAAAAAAGACAAGAAAAAAGATAAAAAGAAAGCTAAAGACAAAAAAGAAGTAAAGCCACTTACTTTTGACTGGGATAGTATGAAAGATAGAACTAAAAGATTAACCATACATTCTTCTAGTCTTGGTGATGCTGTTTTATCTAAAAAAGGTGATGTTTTATATTATTTAGCACGTTTTGAAGGTAAAATGAATCTTTGGAGTACAAATTTACGAACCAAAGAAACAAAGATGGTAATGCGATTAAATGCCAATTTCGGTTCTTTACAATGGGATAAGCAAATGAAAAACTTATACCTTTTAAGTGGTGGTAGAATTTCTAAAATTAGTCCAGCTAAAAAGAGTAAAAAGTCAGTAAAAATTAAAGGTGAAATGATGCTGAATACCGATGCTGAAAGAGAAGCAATGTTTAATCACGTATGGATAAGAACCAATGCTATTTTTTACCATCCTGATTTTCATGGAACTGATTGGAATAAAATGAAAAGAGAATATAAAAAATACTTACCTTCTATTGGTAATTCTTTTGAATTCTCTGAAATGCTTTCTGAAATGTTAGGTGAATTAAACGTATCTCATGCTGGGGCTGGTTACAGAACAAGTATTAGAAATGCAGATGCAACTGCTTCATTAGGTATTTTTATGAATTACAATCATAAAGATAATGGTATTTTAATTGATGAAATTATCAAAGATGGACCACTTGATAAATCATCTTTCAATGTCAAAGCTGGTATGATAATAGAAAAAATTGACGGTGTTACCATTAATAAAAATGAAGATGTTGCCAAATATTTAAATAGAAAAGCAGGGAAATTTGTATTACTTGATATTAAAGATCCAAAAACAAAAAAAGAACAATCAATAACTGTTAAACCTATCTCTTTAGGTCAAGAAGGTCGTTTACTATATAAAAGATGGGTTAACATCAATGAAAAAGAGGTAGACAAATTAAGTAATGGTAAATTAGGTTATGTTCATATTCCAGGAATGAGCGATGGTCCTTATAGAAGTATTTATAAAGACATCATGGGGAAATTTTCAGAACGTAAAGGAATTATTATCGATACACGTTTTAATGGTGGTGGTGATCTAGTAGCAGATTTAGCTATGTTCTTTACAGGTGTTCCTTTTATTTCTTATGAAACAGAAGCTAAAGTAGTTGGAGGTGAACCTACTTCTCGTTGGACTAAACCAACACTATCTATTTTTAATGAAAGCATGTATTCTGACGGACATTGTTATGCTGCTGGATATACAGATCTTAAAATTGGAAAAACTGTAGGTATGCCAGTTCCTGGTACTTGTAGCTTTGCAGGATGGGAAGGTTTACCAAACGGAAGCTACTGGGGAGTTGTTCCTGTAAGTGCTAAAGATAAGTCGGGAAGATGGATGGAAAACAATCAAACGATGCCTATGATTAAAGTAAAAAATATGCCAGGTATTATTGATAACGGTCGTGATCAACAATTAGAACGATCTGTATCTGAAATGCTGAAAGACATCAAGTAATTTCTTACATAAAAAAACTAAAAAAAAGGTTAAAGTATAGTATACTTTAACCTTTTTTCATTGCTGTACTGTATGATATTTTTTTCTAATTAAGGCTTAATTTATTTTAGTTTTAGAAATATAAAAATCGCATTAATCTATATTATAATTTACTATCCTATAAAACACAGTAACAAATTACTTAGGTTTTTTGTTTCTTCTTTTTAGCGGCAGGAAACAACACATTATTTAAAATTAAGCGATACCCAGGTGATGTTGGGTGCAAATCTAATTCAGTTTTTGGGTCTCCAACTCTATGTTGGTAATCTTCTGGATCGTGACCTCCATAAAAAGTAAACATCCCCTTTCCTTTCGTACCATGAATATATCGTGCTTCTCCGTTGGTTTTACTATCTCCCAACACCATCACTGTAGATTTTATCAACTTTCTGTCAAATGAAGTAGTTTGCCCCATAAAACCTTTTACTAATTGCGTATGGCTTTGAGTAAGCATTGTTGGTACTTGATCCCACTTTGCAGAAAATTCTTTCAATGTAAAATAATCAGTCTCTTTATTAATTCTACGTTTTCTAGTCATATCAATTGAAGAAAACTCGTAAGTAGTTGGGTTTCTAATTAATTCAAAATCTTTAAATGCAAAAGTTTTAGTAAAATCTATTTTTGATTGATAACTTGGTTCCGAAGGATCTCCATCAAACATTCCTTCGCAAATATCAACTCCATCTGCAGCTAAAGCGATATCAAAACTATCGGTAGCAGAACACATAGCAAACATAAAACCTCCACCAATTACATAATCTCTTATTTTTTTAGCTACTGCTGCTTTTTCTTCAGATACCTTATTATAGCCTAATTTTTTAGCTAAGGCTTCAGCATCTTTCTTTTGTTGAATATACCAAGGCGCTGTTCTGAAAGCTCCATAAAAACGTCCATATTGCCCTGTAAAATCCTCATGATGAAGATGTAACCATTCATACAATAATAATTTATCTCCTAATACATCATCATCATATACAACATCAAAAGGAATTTCAGCATAGGTTAAAACCATTGTAACCGCATCATCCCAAGGCATTTTATTTTTTGGAGAATATACTGCTATTTTTGGAGCCTTTTCTAATGTTACCGCCTCTTGATTTTTTGAGGGTGAGGAAATTCCTTCTAAAATTAGTTGTGATTTTGCATCACTTATTATCTTATATGAAACCCCTCGAATTTTACACTCCTTCTCTATAGCTTCGTTGTTTTCAATTAAAAAAGCACCTCCATCATAATTTAATAACCATTTTGCTTTTAAACCGTTTTGCAGCGCATAATAAACAATTCCGTATGCTTTTAAATGATTTTTTTGATTATCGTGGCTCATTGGTACATAAATAAATGATGCCCAAATAGTATTTGATAAGAATATAAAAATTAATGTGTATATCGTTTTCTTCATTTCAAAAACTAAAATACACAATTACATTTATGTAACTGTGTATTTATATAACTTTATAATTTGTTTATTATTTTAAAAAGGAACGTCATCCATTCCACCATTATCAGAAGGGCCAAAAGCATCTTCAGGGGAAGTAAAATTGTTTGATGCAACTTCATCATTAAAACTTGAATTCATACTTGATTGGAATTCACTACTAAATCCTTCTTCTAAATCTGAGAACTTTGCTAAGTGACCAGTAAATTTCAAACGAATATTATCTAATCCACCATTACGATGTTTTGCAACAATAAATTCTCCTTGTCCTTCACATGGAGAATGATCATCATCATCCCACTCAGTCATTCCATAATACTCAGGTCTAAAAATAAACGATACAATATCCGCATCCTGCTCAATTGCACCAGATTCACGAAGATCGGATAATAATGGTCGTTTACTACCTCCACGAGTTTCTACCGAACGTGATAATTGTGATAAAGCAATAACCGGTATATTTAATTCTTTACCAAGAGCTTTTAAGTTTCGTGAAATAGTAGAAATTTCCTGTTCACGATTACCACCTGACCCACCAGCTGTCATTAACTGTAAATAATCAATAACTAATATTTTAACATCATGTTGCGATACTAAACGTCGTGCTTTTGCACGTAAATCAAAAATTGATAATGCTGGAGTATCATCAATAAAAATTGGAGCATCAGATAGTTTTTTAACCTTAACATTTAATTGTTCCCATTCATGAGGCTCTAGATTTCCTTTACGTAATTTCTCAGATGTTAACCCTGTTTCCGAAGAAATCATACGGGTTATTAATTGTACAGATGACATCTCTAATGAAAACACAGCTACTGCATGATTAAAATCAATAGCCATATTTTTGGCCATCGATATTACGAAGGCAGTTTTTCCCATACCAGGACGAGCTGCAATAATAATTAAATCGGAAGGTTGCCAACCAGAAGTTAATGCATCTAATTTTGTAAAACCTGTTGCCAAACCACTCATTCCTTCTTTGGTAGAAATTTCCTGGATCTTTGTTATAGATTGTTGTACTAATGAATCTGCTTTTTCTGCCCCTTTCTTAAGGTTACCTTGTGTTACCTCAAATAATTTCCCTTCAGCATCATCTAATAAATCAAAAACATCAACAGTTTCATCATATGCATTTTCAATGATTTCAGAAGAAATAGTAATCAACTTACGTTGAATATATTTTTCAAGAATAATTCTTGAGTGAAATTCAATATGTGCAGATGAAGCTACTTTTTGTGTTAAACCTATAATATAAAAGTCGCCACCTACTAGTTCTAATTTTGCATTTTTCCTTAGCTGATTCGATACAGATAATAAATCAATAGGTTCAGAATTTTGGAAAAGTGCATATATAGCAGTGTAAATTTCTTGATGACGTTTGTCGTAAAACGCTTCAGGATGTAAAATATCAATTACGGTATCAATTCCTTTTTTATCAATCATCATAGCACCCAAAACAGCTTCTTCAAGGTCTAAAGCTTGTGGTGGAAGCTTCCCTTTTTCTAAACTAACAATACGTGCTTTATCTATTTTTGTACCTCTAACTGATTGCATTTTCTCCATGACGACAAATGTAATTTTTTATGATGATATTTGTAGGAGCTAACCTCAACTTTCTTTTTACACATTTTTTGTAAACAAAATTGTTATTAACTTGTTGATAACGTTCTATCTTTATTATTTTTGATGGCAATGAAATACTCTAAAACAAACATTTTATTAGCAATATTATTACCTATCCAAGTACTATTAGTGCAATTTTTAAGCCAAAAACCAATTTGGATTGAGCAGTATTATAGCAATGGGATTTATAAAATAATATCAAAAACACTTCGTGCAATTTTAGGATGGATTCCTTTTTCTTTTGGTGATATTATAGGACTTCTTTTAATACTTCTTTTTATAAAAGGACTTTATAAATTAATCAAAACTAAATTTACAACTTTCATTCCTCAATTACTAAAACTTTTTTCGTTTTTTTCAGTAATTTATTTTTGCTTTTATACTTTTTGGGGCTTGAATTATTTTAGAGAACCTTTAGCTAAGAATTTAGGATTACAACAATCTGAATACACTACTAGTCAGCTTTATAATGCTACAGAAAAAATAGCTACTCAATTAACAAAAGTTCATTTTCAAATTACTCAAAATGACACGCTAGAAGTTATTGTACCGTATTCTTCAAAAAAAATATACCAATTAGCTCCTGATGGTTTTGATGAATTAGCTAAGATTTATCCACAACTTTCCTATAAAACATCGTCTGTAAAAAGTTCATTAGTAAGTTTATTACAATCATATAATGGCACTTCTGGATACATTAATCCAATAACAGGGGAAGCTCAAGTAAACAATCAAATTCCTAAAACAGGATATGCCTCTACTACTTGCCATGAGATGGCACATCAAATTGGATGGTCTGCTGAAAACGATGCTAACTTTGTAGGTTTTTTAGCTTGCATAAACAATAATGATATTTATTTTAAATATGCTGGTTATAGAATGGCTTTTCGTTACTGTATAAACGAGCTACACAAACGAGATAAAAAGCTTGCCAATACTCTTAAAAAAACAGTAAATAAAGGTGTTTTTAAAGATTATAAAAACAGTTATTTACATTGGAAACAATTTGAGAACCCTATTGAACCTTATTTAAAGAAAGGCTATAATTCATATTTAAAAGCAAACAATCAAGCTAATGGGATTAAATCTTACAGTTATGTAGTAGATTTGCTTATTGCTTATTTTAAAAACAACTAAAAACTATCTAAAAATATTGACAAATTCAGTATTATGAAAAAACTTATTGCTCTTTTCCTTTTTTCACTATTTATATCTTGTGATTCTTCTGAATTAAAAAAAGATTTTAACTGCTCAGTAGGCTCAAATTATTCTGGTTTAAAAAAATTTGATGATTTTAGAAATTTATTTGCTATAAAACTACCAAAAAAATGGAAGGTTAATCTATATTATGATAACGGGCAAACTTCTATTTATGCAGCTGACACCACATTAAGTCTTACCAAAACTACTTTATTAGATGCTTCTATAATTCATTCCCCTACATTTATTGATGCTACATTTAAGCAAAAGGTTTCAGCTGATAATACTAAAATGAAATTACAAGAAGTAAAAACAAAAGATTTCAAGTTATTTAATAAAGACTCCTATTATAGTTTAGCTAAAGGAAAAAAAGGAAAATATCCCTATCATATTTTAAATGTTTTCACGAAAGTAAATAGTGATAATTTTTTACATGTAAAAACAGAAGTTTATGGTGATGATTTAGTTGATGAACGTATTTGCAAAGCCATAAATTTAATTAACGAAATACAGTTGAAATAAGTATTTTTGGATTTTAAAATTAAAACAATGAACAAACAACATATAATTGATCGATTTATAAAGTACGTAACAATTGATACCGAAAGTGATCCTAACAACCCTGCTTTCCCTAGTACTGAAAAACAATGGGACCTTGCTAAAGTTCTTGAAAAAGAATTAAAAGAAATTGGTATGATTGATGTTGAATTAGATAGTAATTGTTATTTAATGGCAACATTACCTAGTAATTTAGACTATGATGTACCAACTATTGGTTTTGTTGCACATATAGATACAAGTCCTGATTTTACTGGAGCAAATGTAAAACCACAAATTCATGAAAATTATGACGGAAAAGATATTCTTTTAAATGAAAAAGAAAACATTGTTTTATCTCCTAATTACTTTGAAGATTTATTACAATATAAAGGTCAAACTATAATTACAACTGACGGTACTACTTTACTTGGTGCCGATGATAAAGCTGGAGTTACTGAAATCGTTTCTGCCATGGAATATTTAATTCAAAACCCTGAATTAAAACACGGTAAAATACGTATTTGTTTTACACCTGATGAAGAAGTTGGTAAGGGTGCTCACCTATTTGATGTTGAAAAATTCGGGGCTGAGTGGGCATACACTATGGATGGTAGTCAAATTGGTGAATTAGAATACGAAAACTTCAATGCAGCTGGGGCCAAAATTACAATTAACGGTAAAATTGTTCACCCTGGTTATGCCAAAGGAAAAATGATCAACTCAATGACAATTGCTAGTGAGTTTATTAATGCTTTACCTGAAAATGAAGTTCCTGAAAAAACTACTGGGTATGAAGGTTTTTTTCATTTACATAATATGGAAGGTGAAGTAGAAAAAACTACTTTACACTATATTATAAGAGATCATGACATGGATTTATTTAAAAACCGAAAACAAGCAATGCTTGATTTAGTTGATGTTATGAATCAAAAACTGGGTAAAGACTTAATTGAAATTGAAATGAAGGATCAATACTATAATATGAAAGAGAAGGTTACTCCTGTTATGCATATAGTTGATATTGCTGAAGAAGTGATGAATGACATGGGAATTACTCCTTTAATTAAAGCTATTAGAGGTGGTACAGATGGTTCTCAATTATCATATAAAGGATTACCTTGCCCTAATATTTTTGCTGGTGGACATAATTTTCACGGAAGATATGAATATGTTCCTGCTGAAAGTATTGTAAAAGCAAGTGAAGTTATTGTTGGAATTACTCAAAAGGTAGCTCAAAAATTTTCTTCATAAAAACTTTTAGTTACAGCATAAAAAAAAGACTTAGTTAAAACTAAGTCTTTTTTTTATGCTGTTTATATTTTTTAATCCTCTTGAGGTATTTTTGTTTTTCTAAACATTAACCAAATCCCTATCATTACTAAAGGAATACTTAGCACTTGACCTGTATTTAATGTATTAAACACCCAATCTTCTCTTCCTTCAATTTGTGCTTCTTTTAAGAACTCTATGAAAAATCGTAAAGACCACAAAACAACCATGAACAACCCGAATAAAAACCCAGTTTGCTTCTTTTTATCAGTTTTCCAATAAAAATACCATAACGCAAAAAACAAGGCTAAATAACTAAACGCTTCATACAATTGAGTTGGATAGCGTGGTTCTGATTCTCCAGCTCTTTTAAATATTACACCAAAACTTGAACCTGTAGCTTTCCCATAAATTTCTGAGTTAAAAAAGTTTCCTAAGCGAATAAAAAAACCTGCTAAGGCAACCATAATACCTAATCTATCTAAAATAAATAACCACGGTTTTTGCAGATGCTTTTTCGCATAAAAGTATAAAGCTAAAGGAATTCCTACTGCTGCACCATGACTAGCAAATCCTGTAAAACCAGTAAATTTCCAATCTTTTAAAAAACCAAATAAAGCAGTAGCTCCATCTTGTTTTTTAAAAGGTAAAAATATTTCTAATAAATTATTTTGGTAATAACCCCAATTATAGAAAAATACTTCTCCTAAACGCATACCTATTAACATCGATACAAAAACATACATAAATAAAGGATCTAGTTTTTCAACAGGAACCTTATCATTTATATAAATTTTCTTCATTAAATGCAATCCTAAAATAAAAGCAGCTACGAACATTAAACTATACCATCTAATACCAAAACCTCCTATTTTAATAATCTCAGGATTCCAATCCCATACGATAGATAAAAAACTCATGTATTTTAAATTTAATTTTTATATTACTACAAGTTGAATAAAATTACTTTTTTATTTCTCTTGCAATAACGATTATTTATTTTTTTTTTCTGGCACTGGATCATACCCACTTCCACCCCAAGGATGACAACTAAATATTCTTTTTAAAGCCAACCATCCACCGTAAAACAACCCGTGCTTTTGAAGTGCCTCTATTGTATAATGTGAACATGTAGGTGAATATCTACAGGTAGCAGGTGTAAATGGTGATATTGCTGTTTGATAAAAACGTACTAATAAAACAAACGGATATGTTAGTATTTTTTTCAAATTAATTCCAATCATTTTTTAATAATTCATACCTTCTATCAGTACAATTATCATATTCATTATAAAACTCTTTTACTGGCTTAAAAAACTTAGCTAAAATTTTATTTGATGCTATATTTTCAACCCATACATCAGCAGTAATCTTTTCAAATTTTAAAACATTGAAAGAATATTCTATCATTTTTTTAGCTATTTCAGTAGCATATCCTCTACCCCAAAAATCTTTTCTAAAACGATATCCTAATTCTCTATTTTTTTCTTCATTTGTTAGAAAACCTATCAACCCAATTAAATCTTCTTTATTTTTTTCAAAAACACCTAAAAGACTTAAACTATTTCCTACTATATCTCCATTAAAAGAAAGTGCTAATTGAAATTTGTTTTCAATATTATCTTCTGAGGGTTTATTTTGAGGAATAGCTTTTATTATTTCTTCAGCTGTTAATAACTCAACAAATTCTTTTTTATGAATCTTTTGTATCGCTTTAACGATGAGCCTTTCAGATTGAAAAACCATAGCTTCTAATTTATTGAAAAACTAGTTCCTTCTCTACCATCTTTCAACTGAATACCTAATTCTAATAATTCATCTCTAATTTGATCAGACAGTGCCCAGTCTTTATTTTCTCTTGCTTCTTTACGTAATTTAATTAGCAATTCTACAACTCCATTAACTTTATCAGAACTTCCTTGAGTTACCTCATTCATTAAACCTAATACGTCAAAAACAAACGCATTCATGGTTTTCTTTAACTCTAATAAATCTTCCTCAGTTAAACTAGCCTTTTGCTCACGAATTAAATTGATTATTTTAACTGCTTCAAATAAGTGAGAAATTAAAATTGGAGTATTAAAATCATCATTCATGGCAGCATAACATTCTTTTTTCCAGTCTTGAACATTAAAAGTTGACTCACTTCCTGCTTCAATTTTATCTAAATAATTAACAGCATCCATTAGCTTTCCATGACCTTTTTCAGAAGCTTCTAATGCATCACTTGAAAAATCTAATATACTACGGTAATTAGCTTGTAAATTAAAAAAACGAACAACACTTGGCATAAATGCTTTACTTAAAACATCGTTTTCTCCTGTTAAAATTTCATTAGGCAAAATATAATTCCCTGTAGACTTAGCCATTTTTTGGCTATTTAACAACAACATATTTGTATGCATCCAATAGTTAACAGGTGCTTTACCACTACATGTTTGAGATTGCGCAATTTCACATTCATGATGCGGAAACTTTAAATCCATTCCACCTCCGTGAATATCAAATTGTTCTCCTAAATATTTTTTACTCATAACAGAACATTCTAAATGCCAACCAGGAAATCCATCACTCCAAGGAGATGGCCAACGCATAATATGACGTTCATCTGCTTTTTTCCACAGAGCAAAATCTTGAGGATTTCTTTTATCAGACTGTCCATCTAAAGTTCTAGTATTATGTATTGCATCTTCAATTTTCCTTCCAGATAAGATTCCATAATTACCTGTTTTGTTGTATTTCAACACATCAAAATATACAGATCCATTTACCTCATAAGCAAATCCTTTATCCATGATTTCTTTAATCATTTCAATTTGTTCAACTATATGACCAGTAGCTGTTGGTTCAATACTTGGAGGTAAAAAATTATAATTTTTTAACACATCATGGAAGTCAACTGTATAACGTTGAACCACTTCCATTGGTTCTATCTCTTCTAAACGTGCTTTTTTAGCAATTCTATCTTCTCCTTCATCAGCATCATTTTCTAAATGACCTGCATCAGTAATATTACGTACATAACGTACTTTATA
Organism: Tenacibaculum halocynthiae; assembly: GCF_964512825.1. Lineage (NCBI taxonomy): Bacteria > Pseudomonadati > Bacteroidota > Flavobacteriia > Flavobacteriales > Flavobacteriaceae > Tenacibaculum > Tenacibaculum halocynthiae. The sequence goes on from NZ_CAZELG010000042.1 coordinate 74,166, forward strand.
TCCTAAATGTAACATATAACGATATACTACATCAAAGAACATAAAAGTTCTTACGTTTCCTAAATGAGCATTACTGTAAACGGTGGGACCACAAACATACATCCCTACCCTTCCTTCAATTACAGGTTTAAAAAGCTCTTTGCTTTTTGATAATGAGTTGTATACTTTAAGTTGATTTTCTTTATATAATTCCATAGAAAAAGTGACTATTTACAAATGCTAAAGATAGGCACTTTATGAAGAATGGCGAAATGGAATTTTAGTGAAGTTTTAAAAAAAATGTTAAGAATAAACAAAAGTTATTCAGTAATTGCTAACTGAGAATATTTACCCTCTATGTAAATTTTTTTATTTTTAGATTCTATTAAAAAAGTTCCGTTAATATTTTTACTTCCCATTTCTTTAAGCGTGACAGTAATCGGCTTTCTTATGGAATACAATGAAGGGTTTTCTTTTATTTCAAAATTAAATTGTTGATTGATTCCTGAAAGGTTTACAGAAGCATTTGCTGAACTTAAAAACATTTTAAACTGACCATAATCTGGATGAATTTTATCTATCTTTAAATCTCCAAATTTATGAACTAACTTAACATTTTTATACACATCAACTATTGTAATATCAGAAGATTTTGAATTTACAACTGTGTTAGTAACCGATGCTATTTTAGCATCGGTTACATTATTTAAAAATAGTGTACTTGTATTTAATGAATTAATTTTAACTGGTGAAAACGAAATATTCAATTTACCTCCGTTTAAAGCATCTGCTTTGAAGTTACCATAACTTACTTTTCCGTTTACCTTTGTTTTAGGTAATTTAACCTTGCAATGGCGAGTATTTAAATTAAATGTGGCATTCTTAGGAACCTTTACTTTTATTTTTTTTACTATTTTAACTTTCTTTCCATTAATCATTAAATCATTTCCTTTACTATTAGTAATGTATGAGTAACTTAATTGAGTGTTTTTAAGCTGTTTCCTAGCTAATTCTAATGCTTTTTTCACTTCAACCCTATTAATCTTTCTAAGCTCTTTCCTTGCTTTTGCTAACGCTTCTCTTTTTTCTAAGCGTTTCTTTTTTAATGCTTTTGAACGTTTTTTTAATGTTTTTTTTCTTTTTTCTTGCTGTTTCTTAAACTTTTTATATTCTTTTGTTTTTTTAAACTTTTCCCATTCCTTTTTTGATTTTATAGTAACATTATTCACTCCGTCTTTCCATTGAAAAAAATAAGTATCTCCATCTTTTGAATATTTATCAAAATCAAATTCAATATTCTCTAGCCCCTTCATAGCATCATCAATGTCAATGTTAAAATCTTCCAGTTCTATTTCAGGAAGCACAAATAAATTATGATCATTATTATTGCTTAAGTTGTATACTGTTCCTTTAGGAAAATTAGTATTCCCAGATGAGTTATAAAAAAATATATTATCATTCCCTATTGAGTGAAAGCTATTACTATTTGCTTTTATCTTAACAGTACTTTTATTACCTAAAGCTTCAAAGTTCCATCTTTTCAAATACTTTTCTGCTTCTTTTTTATCTATACCTTCTATTTCAATTGTAGCCTCTACAGCAACTTCATTTTTATTCCATGTAGTTACCTCTATTTCAGCATTTGAAGCATTAATATCTATTTCTACATTTTTATTAGTATAAAATTTTTCATTAAACTTTTTTTCTACTTTCTGAGCCAACAAGGAACTTGTTATCAGTAATAAAAATACACTTATTTTAAATGGTTTGAGTGTCATTTTGATTTGGATTTTTAAATTCATGTAATTGTTTTTGCATACGTTTTAACAGCTGTAAACGCATTTGCAGGTTTCCAATCAATGCATTGATAGTATCATCGTTAATTCCTTTTTTGTTGAGCTCTTGGGTTAACGACTTATATTCTTTAGTTAACAACCCTAATTGGGTTAAATAACCATCAAATAATTCTTTATTTTCTTTTGTTAATTCTAATTGACTTAATTCGTAATTAATTGTATTTATGTAATATGATTCTATTGTTTTTAATTCAGGAGAGATGCTTCCTAAACTAATTTGTGAATCATTATTTAACTCTACTGAATTTGTTATTTTTGGTAAAGATTCTCCTTCAATGTTTGTTGTAGAAAATTTGATTCCTACTCCTACTAACAAAACTATTGATGCTGCAACATATAACCACTTATATTTTTTTATCTTACTTGGTTTTTCGTGTAATTCACTCAATAATTTTTGTTGAAATCGTACACGATGTTTAGATGATATTTCAACATTATTATTTGTATTATTTTTTAATATATCTCTAATATCTTTATCCATAATACACGTTTTTTAATTGTTCTTGCACCTTTTTCTTTCCTCTCATTAAATGTGTTCTAGAAGTAACTTCTGATATTTCTAAAATCTGAGAAATTTCTTTATGATCATATCCTTCTAATAAATATAAACTTAACACAACTCTATATTTTTCTTTTAATTTATCTATACTACTAACAATATCATTATACGATATATTCATCCCTACGTTCCAATCATCATTTTCTTCTATCGAAGTTACTTCTTCATTTATAGAAACTAGAGTTAGCTTCCTTTTTTTTAACCAATCAATACTTTGATTAATTACAATTCTTTTTAACCAAGCTCCAAAAGCGACTTCTTCTTTATATAAATATATTTTTCTAAAAGCTTTAATAAAGGCATCTTGCATTATATCTTCTGCTTCAAAAGAATCTTTTACATACCTCAACGCTACTGTATACATAGCTTCATAATACAAATCATACAACTGCATTTGTGCCTTTGCATTATTTTGCTTACAAGCCTCAATAATAGATTGATGTAGCTGTTTAGTTGGTTTCATTTTTAATTTCTTGCCCTAAAGACGATTCTTTTTTAGGAGTGTTGCATTTTAGCTAAAAATTTATTTTTAAATTTACATTAATAATTCGTTTTTACTTTAATGATTAAAAAAAACAAATCGGCACTCTCTGAAAAAGATGGAGTTTCTCAACCTGAAACTACCAGTAAAAAATCTGCTCAAAAAATTAAATTAAACAGAAGAAAACAAACTTCTGCTAATGAATTTATAAAAAACATTTTAGCTGGTGATATTACTTTTTTAAGTAGAGCCATTACCTTGATTGAAAGCACTAATCCAAAGCACCAAAAAAAAGCCAATGAAATTTTAGATGCTTGTTTACCTCATGCCAATAACTCTGTTAGGATTGGTATTACTGGGGTTCCAGGTGTAGGGAAAAGTACTTTTATTGAGTCATTTGGAAAACATTTAACTTCCTTAGGTAAAAAGGTTGCTGTATTAGCTGTAGATCCAAGCAGTTCTATAAATAAAGGTAGTATTTTAGGAGATAAAACTAGAATGGAAGAGTTAGTTACCGATAAAAACGCTTTTATACGCCCTTCTCCTTCTGGAACTTCATTGGGTGGTGTGGCTCAAAAAACTCGAGAAAGTATTATTTTATGTGAAGCTGCTGGTTTTGATAGTATAATTATAGAAACTGTTGGTGTTGGACAATCAGAAACTGCTGTACATTCTATGGTAGATTTCTTTTTACTTTTAAAATTAGCTGGTGCTGGTGATGAACTTCAAGGAATAAAACGTGGTATTATTGAAATGGCAGATGCAATTGTTATTAACAAGGCCGATGGAGATAATGCTAAAAATGCTAAAATTGCCAAAGTTGAGTTTACTAGAGCACTTCATTTATACCCTCCTAAAGAAAATGGATGGGTTCCTAAAGTTTTAGTAGCAAGTGCTCTTAAACATCAAGGAATTGATAATATTTATAAAATGATCAATGATTATATTTCTGAGGCTAAAAGCACTTCTTTTTTTAAATCAAAAAGAAATATTCAAAATAAATATTGGTTATTAGAAACCATTAACCAACAATTAAAAGCAAATTTTTACAACAACCCAGAAGTTTCAAAATTACTAAGTACTGAAATTTCAAAATTAGAAAATGGAAAAACATCACCGTTTAGCGCTGCTAAAAGATTATTAAATATATAAATACCTGTACTAATAAAATAGCTTAAAACACAAACAATGAATAACATTCAAAATAACGAATTAACATGGAGTGATTTCACAAAAGTTGAAATGCGAATTGGTACTATTATAACTGCAGAAATATTTAAAGAAGTTAAAAATCCTGCTTACAAAATGCAAATAGATTTTGGTGAATATGGGATCAAGAAAACGTCAGCTCAAATAACAAAACTATATACCCCTGAAGAATTAATTGGTAATCAAGTAATTGCTGTTATTAATTTTCCTAAAAAACAAATAGCTACTATGATGAGTGAATGTTTAGTTTTAGGTGGAATTGGTGAGAATAAGGAAGTAACTCTTATAGCTCCTGAACGAAATATTAAAAACGGAACCAGAATAGGATAGCTACTATTAAAGTAATAGTTTTAATAGTAGCTATTCTTTATAAAGAAAATTGTATTGTTATTAACAAACTAGATTTTATACAAAAATGAATGAATTACATAAAATACTAGAAGAACTTATTGGTTTAACAGATAATGAGTGGGGGGTTTTTAAATCTCTTTTAAAAAAGAGAGACGTAAAAGCTAAAACATTAATCATTAAAGAAGGAAGTATTGCTAAAAACTTATATTTTATTGATTCTGGATTACTAAGGTCTTATTATTTTCTAGATGGCAAAGAAATCAATTCTTATTTTTCATGTGATAACCAATTCATATCTATATTTTCTAGCTTTATAAATCAAACTCCTTCTTTAGAAATTTTAGAAACTATTGAAGATAGTTGCGTTTATGAATTATCATATTATTCTTTGTCGGAATTATATACCAAATCAGCAAATTTTGAAAAGTTAGGTAGAATTTTAGCTGAAAAAAATTATTTGTGTGCTCTTGAGAGAACTTCTACTATGCAAACAAAAACCGCTAAAGAGAAATACTTAGATTTTATAAAAAAGTATAATAAAAAAATTGTCCAAAGAGTACCGCAACATCAAATAGCAAGTTTTCTTGGAATTGCGCCTGAATCTCTTAGTAGAGTTAGAAAGGAAATTACTATTTCTTAACAAATATCAATGCAGGTACTTTATACCTATTGTTTCTTTGTTTTAATAAATCTAAAACAAAAATACAATGAAATTTACTTCTATAATTAAAGTATCAATTACCACCGCAATAGTTTTTTTTATAACTAGTATTTTATTTAAAGCTTGTTCTCTAAAACCTTCTGCTTGGAAGCCACCAGTAAACCCTAAATTTAACGGTGTTTTCTCAAAAAACGAATTACTAAAAACAACAAAAAAAGTAAATTTAAATGGTTGGTACGGACCTGAAGACATAGCAATAGATAGCCAAGGAAATCTATATTGTGGTGTTCATATTACAGAAACAGATTTCACAGATGGGAGAATTTTAAAAATTGACACTACAGGAAAAATATCCGTTTTTTGTAATACTCAATCTTGGGTAGCTGGATTACATTTTGATAAAAATGAAAACCTCATAGCCTGCGATTTAAAAAGAGGACTAATAAGTATTGATAAAAAAGGCCAAATAACAACTTTAGCCAAAGAAGATGAAAAAGGTAATAAATTTTTAATCCCTAATGATGTAGATATTGCAAGCGATGGAATCATTTATTTTTCAAATACATCATCAAAAATATCCTTTAGCAGAAAAAATATTTGGAAAATCTTAATGGAAGTTAAGCCAGATGGTGGTCTTTATAGTTTTAATCCAATTACAAAAAATGTTACGACTTTAATTGATGGCTCTTATTTTGGTAATGGGGTTGCTGTATCTGAAAATGATGAGTTTGTTTTAATGGTAGACTTAACTAAATATCGTATAATTAGATACTGGCTGAAAGGTGATAATAAAGGGAAAACAGATATCTTTTTAGAAAATTTACCTGGATTTCCAAACGGAATTTCAAGAAGGAAAGATGGTAGTTTTTGGCTTGGTTTTTCTACTAAAAGAGATGATATGTTAGATAAGATACAGCCTAGCCCACTACTTAAGAAAATTGTTTATGGCCTTCCTCTTTGGTTACAACCTAAAGTAGCTTCTTTTGGAATGATTATGCACGTAAGTAAAAAAGGAGATATATTAAAAACATATTATGATACTACAGGTAAATTTGTAGCTGAAGCCAGTTCAATTGAAGAACATAATGGTTACATATACATTGGTGGAGATATTGCTAATCATATAGGGAAGTTTAAATTGGAATAAAAACTTAATCAACTTATTTATACCACTATCTTTACTTTATAAAGTATGCACAATTCAATATTAATATGTGTTAAAAACATAAACACCAAACATTACTAAGGTGTTTATGTTTTTATTTTATACCTTTAATTAAAATCTGTTTATTAAAATAATGATTACATTAGAAAACGAATATCTAACTATTCAATTTAAAAAATTAGGTGCAGAGCTAACTAAAATATACTCTAAAGAAACTAAGTTAAATTATTTATGGAATGGTGATGCAACTTTTTGGAAACGTCATGCTCCTATTTTATTTCCAATTGTTGGTAAATTAAAAGATAATGCCTATAAAATAAATGGTGAATTTTATGAATTACCTCAACATGGATTTGCTAGAGACTTAGAGTTTTCTATTGTTAATAAAACTACTTCTAAAATTACTTTTGAACTTACTTATTCAAAAGAAACACTAATTAACTACCCATTTAAATTCACCCTACAAGTTAGTTATGAATTGAAAAAAAATCAAGTGTTAGTTAATTACAAAGTCATTAATGTTGACGATACAACAATATTTTTTTCTATTGGCGCACATCCAGCTTTTAATTGTCCTCTTGTTAAAGGAACTTCTTTTAACGATTATTACCTTGAATTTGAAAAAGCAGAGAAACCTACTCAATTGTTTTTAAACCCACAAACTGGATTCAGAAATAATATTTCTAAAACAATAAATCTTGAAAAACAAATAGATCTATCTTATGATTTATTCAAAAATGATGCTTTAATGTTTGAAGGAATTGAATCAAAAAAGGTTTCTTTAAAGTCTAAAAAACATAATCATGGAATACATTTACATATTCCTAATTGGAGATATTTAGCCTTCTGGACAAAAAAAACAAACACTCCTTTCATTTGTTTTGAACCATGGATGGGTATTGCGGATAATGAAAATACAGATCAAGTTTATTCAACTAAAGAGGGAATTCAAGAACTTTCTGTAAATAAAACCTATGAAAATGAATATCGTTTTGAAGTTTTTTAAAACTTTAATTAATTATACTCACTAGGGTTTTTACCAAAATATTTTTTAAAAGTTTTATTAAAATGACTCGAATCAACAAACCCTATTTTTTCTGCTATTTCTGACATATTTAAGTTTGTTTGTTTTAATAAACGCTCAGCTATTTTCATCTTCGAATTCGTTACATAGTTCTGAATGGAAATACCAGCTTCTTTTTTTATAAATACACTTACATAATTAGGAGACATATTAAACTCTTTTGCTATTGTTTTTATTTTAATTTTTTCTTTATCAAGTATGTTTTGACGTATGTAACTTAATATATTTTCTATTCTTTCTTTCTTTGAAAGGATTATGTTATCAGATAAATCAAAGCTTGCCTTTATATTCCTTGAAACAATAATAAGTAAAGCACCAAATAATTCAAGTAATACATTTCTACTATAAACAGACGTATTTTTTATTTCTGTTTTAATTAGTTCATATAAAGCAAACAATTGTTTTCTATCAACATCATTTTTTACAATATTTCCAGTAATTGTATTGGTATGAAAAATTACACTCTCAACTCGATTCTTCCAACTAGTATTAGAAAAGAATTCTGTTTTTTCAATAAATAGTTGCTCAGTAAACTTTATAATTCCAAATTTAGTCGTTTCAGAAATTAAAAACTCGTGCTCATCTTTAGGTGTTAAAAAAAACAAATCTCCTTCTTTATAATTAATTATACTTTCATTTAGTACATGTTTCCCTTTTCCCTTTAAAATAAAGGTAAGCTCAAAAAAATTATGTTTATGCTTAGGGTGTCCCCACTCATTAATTGAAGTAAACTCTAGTACATCTAATGATTTTTCTAGATTAAATCTTGTTGCCATAAGCTATTCACATATTTATACAAATATATAATGAATTTATACATCAATACCACTAATTACACGACATAACTTTGTACTAACAAATCCTAATACAAAAATGAAAACTACTTTATTTACACCATATAATATGAATGGAATCTCATTAAAAAATCGTTTTTTAATGGCACCTATGACTCGTTCAAGAGCTGCCCAACCTGGTGACATTCCTAATAAATTAATGGCTACTTATTATGGACAGCGAACTTCTGCTGGTATTATTATTACTGAAGCTACTCAAATTTCCTTACAAGCAAAGGGATATGCTAAAACTCCAGGGATTTATACCCCTGAACAAATTAAAGGATGGAAATTAATTACTGAAGAAGTACACAAAAAAGGAAGTAAAATATTTTTACAATTATGGCACGTAGGTAGAGTATCAAGTTCAAGAGTAAATGGATTACAACCTATTGGCCCATCTTCAAAAATAGCCAAAGAAACCAATGTCTACATTTTTGATGGTGCTCCTAATGGTGACGCAACTTTTATTCCTGTTGAAGAACCAAAAGAAATGAACCCAAATGATATTAAACAAGTTATTGAAGAGTTTAAAATAGCTGCTAAAAATGCTATAGACGCTGGATTTGACGGTGTTGAAATCCATGGAGCTAATGGGTATTTAATAGACCAATTTTTAAGAAGTAACTCTAACATTAGAAAAGATAAATATGGGGGAAGTAAAGAAAATAGGATTCGTATTTTAAGTGAAATAACTCACGCAGTGGTAAATGAAATTGGAACTGATAAAACTGGTGTTCGCTTATCACCTTTTATAAGTTTTAAAGATATGAATGATCCGGAGATTTTAGAAACAATAATGTTAGCTGTTAAAAAGCTAGAAGAAATAGGTATAACTTATATTCATTTATGTGAAGCTGATTGGGATGATGCTCCTCTAATTCCAATCAACTTTAGAAAAGAATTAAGAAATACATTTAGTAAAACTATTATAGCTACTGGAAATAAAACTCCAGAAGAAGCTGATGAGTTATTACAAGAAAACTTAGTTGATTTAGTTGGTTTTGGTAGAAGTTTTTTAACCAATCCTGATTACCCAAAAAGAGTTGAAATGAATTTAAAAATGAACGAAATAATTGATAATCACACATTATTTGGCGGTGGAGACACAAGAGGCTATACTGATTATCCTTTCATAAAAAAGTAAAAAACTTATCCTTAAAATAGTAAATCCAATGTTTTTTTACGTTGGATTTTTTTTGTTTCTGTTTCTATAAATTCAGAAATAAAATACACTTCTTTTGGGTACTCATATTTAGATAATAAAATGTTTTTATCTAAATCTAACCTACATTTCTTCCCCTCAACAATTAAAATTAACTTTTCTCCTAAAACAGTATCTGAAACTCCAGCTACAAAAAAACGCTGTGATAAAATATTCGAAAGTTTTTCTTCTATTACTTCAGGATGTAATTTTATTCCTCCAGAATTAATAACATTATCATACCGTCCTAACCATTCAAATTCAGTTTCAGATATTAATTTTATAACATCATTCGTTATTATTATTTCTTCTGATACTTTGGGTGCTTTAATTACTAAACATTGCCTTTCATCTTTTTGTACAAATACATTAGGTAATGTTTTATAAAAAGATTGCTCAGGTCTATTTTTCGATGAAGAAAAATTATTTAACTTTTTAACAGCAATATGCGTGATAGTTTCAGTCATACCATAAGTAGCAAAAACCTCTGTAGAGATTCCTTGTATTTTTTCTACTAAATCAGTTGAAACTACACCACCACCAACTATTAATTTCTTCACTCTATATATTTCATTCAAAGATGCCTGTAACTGTAAAGGTACCATTGCAGAAAAATCATAAACTTTATCAATACCATCAAGTGGATTAGATTTTGGCTCAACCACATTAATATGCCAACCTAAAGTTAATGCTCTTACCAACATCATTTTTCCTGCTATATAGTTAGTAGACATGCATAAAAGCGCTGTAGTTTTTTCTTTTAAATTAAAAAAAGTTCCAGTAGCTATAGCTGAATTACGCATATGCTCTTTCTTTAATTGTATAGATTTAGGAGTACCTGTTGATCCAGAAGTTTGTACTACAATAAAATCTTCATCATTAAACCAATTAGAGAAAAAATGATAACTATCAACAGATAAACTTTTAGAATACTCTAATAATTCCTCCACATCTGTAAAACTTCGACTATTTAACTGAAAATCAATATTCATATTAATTTACTTTGCCTATGTCTTCTAATACTTCATCACCTGCTGGAGCACTTATCTTTCCTACAAGTTTATCTTTCCAGTTATTCCATCCATATTTTTTAGAAAAGAATATTAACATTAAAGGATACAAAACAAATACTGGAAGAAACATCTCCAATCCAACTGAAGGCTCAGAGGTATCTATAAATAATGCATTTGTTTGAAAAACTGTCCAATCTGTCGTTACAAAAAATGCTGCTACGATATTATTAATGGCATGTAGCCCTAAAGCCAACTCAGTTCCTTCGTCCATTAATGTTGTTATTCCAAAAAACAACCCAGTTCCAATATAAAACACCATAGAAACAGCCCCTAATTTTTCAACTTCAGGGTTAGCCCCATGCAATAAACCAAAGGCTACTGATGTTATAAGTAAAGGAAGCCATCTATTTTTTACTAAAATTCCTAAAGCCTGCATAAAATAACCTCTAAAAAGAAGTTCTTCAAAACTAGTTTGTATTGGTAAAAACAAAAAGGATATAGCTACTAAAGTAAAAAAAGGTACGGCATTAAAATTCCATACATAACTCTCTGGTTCTAATAAAATACCAACTCCAATTACTAATGATGAAATAATTCCCCAAGTAAAAAAACCAAACCAAAAACGTTTCCAATCAATTTTGTTTCTACTTGTTACTATTGTTTTTACAGGTCTTTTATGAACAAACTTGATTCCTATAAACAAAAAAAGTAATCCCAAAGCAAACATTACTATCATCATAAATAAAAACAAGTTTTTATTTATATCTAATGTCATAAAATTATCATTAGCTGCTTGGGTAAATTCAGCAACATCAGCTGAATGGAGAATTGCTGTTAACGCTAAAGGCATTACACCTAAAAATTGCCAACCAAAAAAAACAATAAAAATAACAAGTATATACAAATACCATTTATTTTCTCCTTTATATGCCTGCTGTATAAAATTCATATTCTATATTTTAAAATTCCATTTTTTGTTAGTAACATATTGTAAATTTCCATTTTTCACTTCTAAAGGACTCTCAAAATTGTTCGTAAATAAACTTCCAGTTCCTAATCCTTGGGGTAATGGATTATTTAATGTAAACGTCCATTGAGCTATAGCATTCAACCCTATATTACTTTCTAACGCACTTGTTATCCAGTTACCGGCGTTGTATTTTTCTGCTATCTTAATCCATTCATTACTACCTTTTATACCACCTACCAAACTTGGTTTTAAAATAATGTATTGTGGTTGTATAGTTTCAATACATTTTTGCTTTTTTTCTTTTGAAAAAACGCCAATTAAATCTTCATCTAAAGCAATTGGCAAAGGCGTTTTTTCACATAAACTAGCCATTTCTTGCCATTGTCCTTGTTTAATAGGTTGTTCAATAGAATGCATTTTTAATTCAGATAATCTTTGCAATTTATCTAATGCATTTTCAGGTTTAAACGCCCCATTAGCATCAACACGTAGCTCTATTTCATTAGGAGAAAACTCTTTTCTTATCGATTTTAACAATGCTATTTCTGTTTCAAAATCTATTGCCCCTATTTTCATTTTTATAGTAGTAAACCCTTGTTGCAACTTATCTTTAATTTGTTGTTGCATAAATGTTTTGTCTCCCATCCAAATTAAACCGTTAATAGAAATTTCACTTTTCCCTTCAGTGAAATTTGATGGAAATAATTCAAAAGGGTTAGAACTATTTAATGATAGAAATGCTTGTTCAAGTCCAAATTGAATAGACGGGTATTCAATTAAGTTATTTAAGAGTTTTTCTACCCCTAAATTAATGTTTGCACATGCCCACTTTAATTTTTGTTCATAATCAAGAGTATCATCTATACTCAATCCTCTAAACAAACCACACTCTCCATAGCCTTTCTTTCCCTCTTCTTCAAGAATTATAAACCACGTTTCTTTAGTTCTTAAAACACCTCGTGAAGTTCCACTTGCTTGTTTAAAATTTAACAGGTACTGTTTATAGTTTGCTTTTATCATTAGTTTTTTTCTACAAACTCTTTAAAATTAGTAAGATATTGTTGGTCTTGTTCCTGTAACTTCCCTTTCACAAATGGTAACATACATCCTAAAATAAACCCTGTACTTTTACAGTTTGCCTTTAGCTTAATTATAGTATTACCCCCATTACTTTCAAATATATAGTCGTCTGTTTTAAGCATTCCTCCTCCATTGAACATTAGCTTTACTTTTTTATTCGGTTCATATGCTAACACCTTTTCTTCTAGAGTCATTTCTTGCCCTTGACTTATCACCGTAACTGCGTAGGTACTACCTACCATTCCATCAACTTTATTGATTTCTTTAATAGATTTAATTTCAGGAATCCATTTTGATAAATTTTCATCATTATTAAAAATAGCAAAAACTTCTTCTACTGGTTTATTAATAGTTACTTTAGATTCATAATTTAATTCTTTAATTATTAACCCTGTAGCAAAAAAAGCAATAGACAATGTTATGATAATTCCTAAAATAATTTTTACTGTTTTCATGATAGTACTATTTATAAATTTATATTGTTATAGATTCACCTATTGCTAACAAGGTTAATTCTTTGTCTTTAATTGAAAATTGTTTTTTAGCATCTTCTGTATTTATTTCTATTGGAGGAAATGTATTAAAATGACATCCAATAACTTTATTACATTCTACTAAATCACATGCTATAATTGCATCTTCAACTCCCATTGTAAAATTATCACCTATTGGAAAAATAGAAGCTGTTAATTTTGTAGTCATCGGTATTAATTTCATATCCATTGTTACTGCTGTGTCTCCTGCAATGTATAAAGATTTATTCCCTGAACTAATTACAAAACCTCCTGGTTGACCTCCATAAGTTCCATCAGCAAAAGATGAAGTATGTATTGCATTTACATATTTAGCAGAAAATTTATCAGTTTTAAATGTACCTCCATGGTTTACAGGATGCCCTTTTAAATTCTTTGCATTATAATACATTACTATTTCATAATTAGAAACAATAGTAGCATCCGTTTTTTCCGCTATCAACTCAACATCTAATACATGATCTTGATGTGCGTGTGTTAGTAAAATATAATCAGCTTTTATTGTTTCAATATCTATATGAGTTGCTTGAGAGTTTCCTGTTATGAATGGATCAACAAGTAAATTGGTTCCATTTATTTCTATACCAAAACAAGCATGTCCGTAAAAAGTAATATTCATTTTTTTATTTTTTTCTTTTATTTCTCCATCTTTTAAACAAATAAAAAACTAGAGATATTAATAATATGAATGGCCAAATATTAATTATAAAAATTAAAAATGTTTTTAAATTTTTAAAACCATTTTTAAAAGCTTCAGAAATATTTTTACCAAAATTAGTTTGACTAGAAATTGTTTTATAAAAAGTGATATTTAATGTAGAGAATGATACTTGGTTTTGTAAATATTTTAGTTTTCCTTCAGCAACTTCAATATCTTCTCTTAATTTACCTATTTCTTTTTCTACTTCTAAAATTTCTTTTACGCTTTTAGCCTTTTTAAGAATTTCTAAATATCTTTTCTCTAACTCTTTTTTGTTTTTTAATCGAGCTTCTACATCTAAAAATTGTTCTGTAACATCTTTAATTCTAATATTTTTTTGATCAAAACTCTCAATTCCTTCAGAAATATCTTTTAATAAAGCATCAAAATTAGTGGCCGGAACCCTTATATTTATCACTGTACTTTTTCTATCAGATGAATTATATTCATTATCCGTTGAAACATATCCTTTATACTTTTTTACAGCTTGAAGAATTTTAGCTCTCGTTTTTTTCAAATAAACTACTTCAAATTCAATAGAACCATTTTTAATTAATTTCCGCTCCTCTGAAGGAGTTTCAGAAGAAACTCTTTCTACTTTTAAAAGATTTCCTTGTACAGAATAATCTTCATCAAAAGCAATTTCCGAATAACCATAGCTAATTTTTTCGTTATCCTTACAACCAACAATAAAAATAAATAAGACTATTAATTTTAAAAATGTTTTCACAAAACTCGTTTTTGTTTAAATTTACAAAACTTGTCCTAATCCAAAAAGGATGGCAAATAAAAATGTGCTTAAAGCTACTTTTTTCAATTCTCCATCTAATAACACTTCCTCTTTATTTTTCATCACAAAAATCAAATGTTTTATTAATGGAATATACGCTACTATAAATAAAAATTGAAATGGTGATTGATATTGTATTACTGTGTATAAGAAAGTAAATAAGAAAGAACTAACTAATAAACTATAGTGATAATATTTTGCTGATTCAGCTCCTAATTTAACAACTAGTGTATTTTTATTTGATTTTGCATCATTTACTCTATCTCGCATATTGTTTAAATTCAACACTGCAGTGCTTAATAAACCAACAGTAAAAGCTGGTAAAAAAATGACGAAGTTTAACTCTTTTACATATAAAAAATAAGTACCTACTACTGATAATAAACCGAAGAAAATAAAAACGAAAACATCTCCAAATCCGCTATACCCATAAGCAGATTTACCTACTGTATATTTTATTGCTGCTACTATAGATGAAACTCCAAGTGCAAAGAAAATTACAGAGTATAAAAAGTTTTCTTTTCCAAAAGCCTCATAAATAAGTAATAAAGCGATCACTAACGTTATAATCGCAGTAATAATCATTGCTCTTTTCATTTGTTTAGGTGTAATTACTCCAGATGACACCATTCTTGCTTCACCTTTTCTATCGTTATCAGTTCCTTTAATACCATCTCCATAATCATTAGCAAAATTAGACAATACTTGAAAACCTATGGTAGTTAAAATTGCTAACCAGAAAATGCTAGTCAACCAAAAAGAACTCTTTACACATGAAGTGTTATTCAAAAAAAACATTTCATATCCTATTGAAGCTCCAACAATAATTCCTGATACTGATAATGGCAAAGTTCGCAGGCGTGCTGCTTTTATGTAGTTTTTCATTTATCCAATATAATTTTCAAAGATAAATATTTACACCTAAAAAAAGGAAGACTACATCTTCCTTTTTATCATTCCTTTTTATTCTATTTTTATTTATTTATCATAACATCGAAACTAACCTTTTTTCCTGGAGAATCTATTATAAAAGCTCTTTCTTGAATTAAAATATTATCTCTGAACATTTGTATATCAATTGAGTAATTTCCAAAGTTTTTGGTAGTTTTATCTTGATATTCTATACCTAAACTAGCAGCAAAATTAATTTCTCCATTGTATGATTTTTTAAAAGGTAAACTTCTAACATCATACGTATCATCAAATTTAAAAAAACCTGACTCAATAAATACTGTTCTTATTTTTGCCTGATGATTAGTATCATTACTATTTACTTTAAAAGTAACTGATGAAAAATCACTTTCATCTAACGAGAAATCTACATCGTTACATGAAAGAAGAAATAAACACAGAAGGGTGTAAAAGTATTTCATTTTGTATATTATTTTGATTATTAGCTTACACTAATAACAAAGTTTATACCATAAAAACATATACATAAGAGTACAATACACTTTTAAGAAAGTTTTATATCTTAAATAGAATTACTCTATTCTAATGAAGTCATTTTTGCTTTAAAACTTGGTTGATATTCTATTTTTTCTTCCCTTTTTCTATATTTCCATATTATTTGTCCTAATTGAAAAATAATCTTAAATGAATCTTTCATTGATAATTTTGAACCATCAACATGGATCCATCGTTTTAAAGGTTGTTCACATATCATTTTTTTAGCTTTCTCTAAACTAAAAGTTTTTCTTAATCGAATAAATAACTCTACATCAAACAACCATTTAGTTAAAAACTTTTCACTAAACAGTAATCTTACCACATCTTTTCTAAATATTTTAGCACCACATTGAGTATCTTTAATATCCATAGATAAGATTTTTCTTATAATATAGTTTATCATTAAACTTATAAGACCTCTAGCAGAATCTTTAGCAATATTTGCTCCCATTCTTTGAATTCTAGAACCACTTACTATCTTATAATCTGAATTTTCAATTGTTACCACTAAATCTTCAAAATCATTAAAATCAGTAGATAAATCTGCATCTAAAAAACCAACATAATCTAAAGCTTTATAACGTTGTAAGTACAGCATTCCCTGTCTTACTGCTTCAGCTTTCCCACCATTCTTTTCACAATTATATATTGTTATATAATCTTCTCTTCCTACTTTCAACTCTTCTAAAACCTCTAAAGTTCTATCAGAACTTCCGTCATTTACAAAACATAAATAATACCCTGAATAATTATCTAAAACCTTTAAAAATTCATCTTTTAATAATCTATCTTCTTCATTATAACAGGGAATTACAACACCAACTACTCTTTTCTGAATAATTATATTTTCATTAAAATTTGTATTGCTTTCTTGTAATTCCGGTACTCCAATTAAACGTTTAGTTCTTACGCAGATTTCATTTAAACTAATTGGTTTTTTCATGTAATCATGGATTCCTAAATCAAAACCTTTAACTACATCATTATTATCAGTACTTCCCGATAATATCATTATTTTTGATGTTGATTTTTTATTTTTTTTAATATGTTTAAGAATGTCAAATCCAGAAATTATAGGCATATTAATATCTAATATTACAAGATCTGGACTAAACGAATCAAATAATTTAATTCCATTAAATCCATTTGTTTCCGTTTTCACTTCATAGCCTAATTTTTTTAATCTCTTTTCAATTGGTAATAAAACTAATTCTTGGTCATCAATAATAAGTATTTTCATGTTTCTTTTTTTATAGGGACGGGTTATATTTATTTTTATAACTTATTATATAAGAAATAAGTTATTTTTACTAATCAAGTTTTTATTTTAAATCTACTTCACTAATAATAGTATTAAACGTATCTAAATACATTTGTGCTATTTTAGACATTGGGTATTTGGTAGCTGCTTCATAATTGGCTTTTCCTAATGACATTCTGTAAGTATCATCTTTAATTATTTTATTTAAAGCCGTAGCTAAACTACTTGCATCTTCAGTTTCAAAATATTCAGCTTTATATCCTTCTTGTTCAGATAACGTTGCTAAATCATCAATGTTTGGCATCACAACTGCTCGTCCATAACTACCCGCTTGATGCAATACCCCTGAACTGCCAGTTGTAGAAGTATAAGGAAAAACAACAACACTACTTTCTTCAAATAACTTAGGAACAGCACTTTCTTCAACATAACCTGTAAAAACAAGCTTAGGTACATGCTTAAATGTTTCTTTTACCTTTTTTAAATATCCGGGAACATTTGGGTTATCAGTACCAGCTATAATAATTTCTAAATCTATTTCTTCTGTTGCTCTTAATTTCTCAACAGCTTCAATTAATACCTCTACCTTTTTATATGTGCCAAATTTTCCGAAGGTCATTATTTTTTTTGGTCCTTTAGGAATGCTATAAGAAGGCTCAGTTAGTTCTTCAAAAGTTCCATGTGGTATACACTTAATATTAGTAGCTTTATATTTATCTTCTATTATTCCAACGTATTTATTAATAGTTACCGTAACGACATTAGCTTTTAAAATGAGCTTTGTTAAAACTGTACCAATATAATTATATATAGAAGCAAGTGTTTTATTACCAGTAAAACCGGCTTTATTCAAGTCAACCTTTTCTAAAATATTATGTAATAATACTATAGTAGGTATTTTTTTTAATTTAAAAATATAGGGTAGCGTTAAGCCTAATGCAGCAGGTATTTTTTTATCACCAAATTTCATGAACTGCAAATTAAGCAGTATAGCATCTGGTTTAGTTTTTTCAATAGCTTTAGATATAGTTAAAAAATTAGAAATTTTATTAAACTTCCAACATTCTACTACAGATATCTTACATCCTTTTTCTTTAAAATCAATAATCTTAGCTTCTTTGGTAACATCTGTTAGCAAAATAAGCTCCGTTATTTCTTTTTTTACTCTAAAATTTTTCACCAAATAGTAACCATATTCATTTAAAGTTACCTTACTTGGTGGATAAGCAGTTATAATTGCTAGTTTCATAAATTATTTATAAGCATTTGGTTAATAATAAAACAAACCGAACGTCCCCCTATAAATCAATTATTCTAAACATAAAATATATAACTTTAATATTATGAATATACTTAAAATAAAGTAATTAGCAAAAAAATATTGTGCTAATTATTTAAAAATCAATTTATTTACAATTATTCTCACACTAAATATTAGTATCGTAGAACTTATTCTTTAACAAAAAAAAGAGTTATTTTTAATAGGAAAGTTAAACTCTATAAATTTTCAAGCTACCAAATCTATTTAAATAGTATTTCAAAAACATACATAAGTTTGTAACTTAAGAATACTCACAAAATATTCTTTTCAAGAATATTTTGTTTTAAGTTTTACTGATTTATAAAAAAACAAAAAAAGGTAAACACTAGATTAACAGACACTTAATGGATTCCCCTTAAAAATCTACGGGAAACCCCTTAAATGAATTAAGGGGCATACACCTATTTCACAAATACTTAATTATCAGTAAATTAGATATGTATTTTTTTAACATAAGTATTAACCAAATTTTATTATATGGCAAACATTACAATTAATCAAGATAGTATTATTAAAAAAGGGAGCATAGATGACATGCTAATTAAAGTTTTTAGATCAAGAAGTAACACCTTATTAAAAGATAAAGATATTGCACTTACTTTTTGTTATATCACAAAACTCAAGAAGTTTGATATTGTTCCTACTTATGAATTTTCTAATAAACTTAAAAATTTTATTAAATCAAACTTATCTGATTTTTTAATATTACAAGATTCAAAAGTTTATAGCTATTAAATTTCTAAAAGTCCCCCAAGAAAAAAGGCTGTCTTCATTTATAAGACAGCCTTTTTTATATTAACGGTTATATATTTTTATAATTTATTTGCTTCAGCAATTAACTCTGCAATGTCTTTAACCTCTATTTGGTTTTCTTTTTCCTTAAACTTAACTCCATCAGTCATCATTGTGTTACAATAAGGACATCCAGTAGCTATTATTTGTGGTTTAGTTTCTAATGCGTCTTCTGTTCTTAGAATATTAATGTCTTTATCACCTTTTTCTGGCTCTTTAAACATTTGTGCTCCACCTGCACCACAACATAATGCTGTAGATTTATGACGCTTCATTTCAGTCATTTTAACTCCTAAACGACGAATTAATTCACGAGGGCTTTCATAAACATCATTTGCTCTTCCTAAATAACAAGGATCATGATATGTTAAACGTTTATTTTTTAAAATCTCATCTTCTATTGATAAGCGACCATCTTTTATTAATTTACTTATATATTGAGTATGATGAAAAACCTCATAATTGCCTCCTAAGCTTGTATATTCATTTTTTAAGGTATTAAATGAATGAGGATCACATGTTACAATAGTTTTAACTTCATAAGCATTCAACACTTCTATATTAGTCATTGCTTGCATTTGAAACAAAAACTCATTTCCAGCTCGTTTAGCTGCGTCACCAGTTGAACTTTCTTCTGTACCTAATACTGCAAAATCAACATTAGCTTGGTGTAATATTTTTACAAAAGCTTTTGTTATTTTCTTTGCTCTATCATCGTAACTTCCAGCTGCTCCTACCCAAAACAACACTTCTGGTTGTTTCCCTTTAGCCATCATATCTGCCATTGTTGGTACGTTCATATTGTAAATTATTAGTTTTTATTATTAATTTTAAATGCTCCTTTTCATTATTATAAAGTTTTTAATTAAGTTAAAACTTTACTCATCTTTCCAATTAAGTCTATCCATTTGACTATACTGCCAAGGTGCTCCATTATTCTCAATATTGGTCATCATCATATTCAACTCTTGAGGAGCCGCTGACTCTTCCATAACTAAATAACGACGCATTTCCATAATAATTGACAATGGATCAATTCCTATAGGACATTCTTGTACACATGCATTACAACTTGTACAAGCCCATAATTCTTCAGGGGAAATATAATCGTTTAATAATTGTTTTCCATCATCTTTGAATGTACCTCCATTCGCATCTATGTTTTTTCCAACCTCTTCTAATCGATCACGAGTATCCATCATTATTTTACGAGGAGATAATTCTTTTCCTGTTAAGTTAGCTGGACAAGACGAAGTACATCTACCACATTCGGTACAAGTATAAGCATTCATTAATTGTACCCAATTTAAATCAGTAACATCTGATGCTCCAAACTTTTCAGGCTCACCTTCTTCTTCTCCTTCTTCAGGCATTGCATAAGGGTCTGCATCAGGATCCATCATCATTTTAACCTCTTTAGTAACAGATTCTACATTTGTAAACTGTCCTTTAGGTTTTAAATTAGCAAAAAATGTATTTGGAAATGCTAATAATATGTGCAAGTGCTTTGAATAGTACAAGTAGTTTAAGAATATTAAAATCCCTACAATATGCAACCACCATGAAACTTTTTCTATAGTGTGTAATTCTTCATGTGAAAAACCATTAAACCAAGGTGCTATAAATTGTGAAATAACATTTCCAGTTCCTGCTTCTTGAAAAGCAACATCAGTTGCGTTCATTATTAAAAATAATGACATTAAAACCATTTCAAAATATAGAATGATATTCCCATCATTCTTTGGCCATCCTTTCATTTCCTTACTCCAGAAACGCTTTACCTTTTCAATATTTCTACGGAACCAAAAAACAATAACAGCAACAAAAACTAAAAGTGCTAAAACCTCAAAATTCCCAATTAAAAAACCATATACAGTATCACCCAATATTGGTTGAAAAACACGATGCGTTCCAAATAATCCATCGATAACTATTTCAAGCATTTCAATGTTAATCAGAATAAACCCTACATAAACTACTACGTGTAAAATTCCTGATACAGGTCGGCGAACCATTTTATATTGACCTAAAGCTATTTTAGCCATATTTTTCCATCGCTCTGGTTTTCTATCAGTTCTGTCAATATCTTTACCTAATTTAATATTTCTGATCAGCTTTCGAACATTCATTACAAAATATCCTATACCTGCTATTAAAATAATTGCAAAAAAGATGTTTGGTACGTAATTTTCCATGTATTATTTGTTAGTTTTATTGATGATTCCAATTATCGTCTTCAGAGCTGTTAGGTGATAAACCTAAAACATCTCCTTTTGTAGAAACTCCTAGTCCTAAAACCGTTCTATTAGCATAATTAAAATAGCTAACCACTTGATTTATTTCAAGAATTTCTCCATCAGTTAATCCTTTCTTTCTCAGTTTTTCTATATGTTCTTCTATTAACTTATTAGGTTCTAAAGTCAATTTCTCAGCATATTTTAATCCTTCAATATACTTATGATCTAGAATAGACTCATAATTATTTAACTCAAGTTGTTTTCTTATAGAGTCAGATTTTTCGTCGTCCTTTAATAACTTTTTCAATCCTAAAAAATGATGCTCAATACAGTAATCACACTTATTTAATATACTAACATAAACTCCTAGTGTTTCTAAATACCATTTAGGAAGTGTATTATTACTATTATGTAGTACGTTTTTATACAATGACATATGACCTACCATTGTATGTGGTCTTAAGCCATGAATTAACATAATGTTGTCTACATTATTATTAGGTCCTGTTACTTTTGAATATAACCTTTTTAATTTTCCTTGCGCTTCATTAAACGAAATTATTTTAATCCAACTCATTAAAAAGATAATATTTATTTAGTATTACTTATATTTTTCTTATTTTTTTCTTTATTAAATGGCTTAGCTTTTTTTCCAAATAATGAAAAATGTACAAATCGTTTTGGATTTAATTTTAACTCACGTAACAACTCTTCCATTTCTTTAGAAGCGTTTGTTAAGTTAGTATACATTTTTTCATCTGTCATTAATTTACCAAGAGTTCCTTTACCACTTTTAACATTTGATAAAATAACATTAGCACTGGCTAATACCGTTTCAAGCTTCTTTACCGTTTGTGAAAGATTAGCTTTAGCTAATTCTTCAGACACTTTAGAAAAATTATCTGTTATTTTTTTAGCATTATTTAGAGTAGAATCTAAATTTGATCTATTACTAGTTACTAAGTGATTTACTGAAGCTAAAGTTTTTCGAACATCAGAAATAGTTCCTTCAAGTCCTAAAATACTTCTATTTAAACTTTCTCTTGACTTAGTATTAAGAACTTGATTTAAAGCATTTACCAAGGTATCAACACCAACCAATGTACTTTCTATTTTAGGGCTTAACTTTTCACTTAAAGAAGCTATAAGGTCTGACTCTACTTTTCCTTTTAGAAAATCTCCAGTTTTTGCTTCTTCGCCATCATAAAATGGTACAATAGCTAAATTTTGCCCCCCCATTAAACCAGCTGAATAAATCTTGGCGATACTATTTTTAGAAAATTTAAATTTATTTTCAAGAAAAATTTTAACAACTATTTTTCCTTTTCTTTCAGGATTAGAGCTAAAGTTTATTTCTGCAACTTTACCTACTTTTAATCCATTTATGGTTACTAAACTAGCTTGATTTAGTCCATTTATATTATCATATTCAACATAAAAATGTCTTGCATTTGGGCTAAAAAGATCTTGTCCTTTTAAAAAATTATACCCCCATACAAATAATGCTATGATTACAACTGCTACAATTCCTGTTTTTAACTCCTTAGACATCTAAAAAAATTATTACAAGCGAAAATAACAATTATTTTGGAGTTATTGGGCAGTTAGTATTTAATTTACTTTGTTTTTAATGCTTCTTTTATTGAAATCTTTTTTCCTCCTTTGAAGGCTACAACAAAAGCATCTTTATGTCCTGCCTTTCTTGCTTCAGACAAAAACTTTTTAATCTCTTGAAAAACAACAGTATTACCATAATAATATTTATAATACCCATCAATAAATAATGATTTTACGTTTCTCAATCCTTTTAAATTAAAATTATTTTTTGTTAGACTTCTTTTAGAAGCTGCAATTTGAACTTTAAACTCTATTAAAGATTTATTTATCTTTTGCTTTTTTACAACAATATTTTGAGTTTTCTTTTTATCTTTTTTAACTTTCTTTTTTGGTGTAACTATTTTTTTAGTAACTATTTCTTTTGGTGCTGGCTTCTTTTTAGCTACAATTTCTTTTTTAGTTTTTTCAACAATTACAGGTAGACTACCCCCAACTGTATTAATTTTTAATTGATTAACGTACTTCTTTATTGCATCAGCAATGGCTTTTGCCATTTTTATTTGACCTCTTCTAGTATTTAAAAAACGGCCTTCAGCTTTATTAGTTAAAAAACCAAGTTCTACCAAAACACTAGGCATAATCGTTTCTCTTAATACTAAAAAGTTATCTTGTTTTACTTTCCTGTCAAACCTTTTTAAATTAGAAAAATTAGATTGAATATGACCAGCTATCGCTAAACTATTATCTAAGTTTTTTTCTTGTAACACTGATAAACCGATTAGTGATTCAGGAGAGTTTGGATTATAGTCATAATTTTGTTCGTAATTATCTTCGTATAAAATAGAAGCATTTTCTCTTTTTGCTATTTCTAAATTTCCGCTATTACCTCTTAATCCTAAAACAAAAGTTCCTGCTCCATGTGCTCTATCTTTAGAATATGAATCACAATGAATAGAAACAAATAAATCTGCTTTTTTGTTATTTGCTATTTTCGCCCTGTTATGTAACTCTACAAAAACGTCTTTTTTTCGGGTAAAAACAACTTTTATATCTCTAGATGTTAGTAATTCTTTACCTACATCTAACGCAACACGTAGTGCTATATTTTTTTCTCTATATCCGTTACCTAGATTACCTGGATCTTTCCCTCCATGCCCAGCATCAAGAACAACAACATACTTCTTTTGAGCGTTTACCGATGTAACGCACGTAAAAAAAGTAATTCCTATAAAAAATATAAAAGTTAAATTTTTGATATTATTTTTGGTGAATTTTAAGATTTTCATCAATAAATTTTAAGTAATTTTGACATTTAAAATTTGTTAACGCAAATAGTAAGCCATATATTTAATTAAACACAAAAATAGTATTTAATATATTGAAAACAAATCTAACTTACATACTTTTAGCTTTCTACCTTTTTTGTTTTCAATTAAGTAACGCTCAAGAATTTGGTAAAAAAGGGATTAGCTCTCAGAAACCTCAACAAAAAAAGGAGTTAAAAATTTCTAAAGACACTCTTTTTAATGTCAAAAAAGAAAGTAAATTAAAAAAAATCAAAGACTCAACCGTTACTGATTCAATAAAACCCAAAGAGGTTATTGATGGTATTATTACCCATGACGCTGAAGATTACACAATACAAAATGCAAAAAACAGAACTGTAACTTTATACAATAAAGCTAGAGTTACATACACCGATATAGATTTAAAAGCTGGTATTATTATTTTAGATTACAAGAAAAACACTTTGTACGCTAAAGGTATAAAAGATAGTTTAGGCTACCATCAAAGACCTGTTTTTAAACAAGGAGATCAAGAAAGTGAACAAGACTCTATCCTTTTTAATTTTAAAACAAAAAAGGCATTAGTTTATGGAGTTAAAACTGTTCAAAGTGGTATAATTACTTATGGTGAAAAAACCAAACGGGTTAATGATTCAACGGTTTTTATGCGTAAACTTCGCTTTACAACTTCTAAAAAGAAAAATCCTGATTTTTATATTGCTACAAATAAAGCAAAGCTAGTACCTGGTAAAAAAATTATAGTTGGAGGAAGTCATTTAGTAATAGCAGACGTTCCAACTCCTTTATTTTTACCTTTTGCATATTTCCCTTTAGCAGATAAACGTTCTTCAGGATTTATTATTCCATCTTATGGTGAACGTTCTAACCAAGGGTTCTTTTTATCTAATGGAGGATATTATTTTGCTTTAAGTGATTATTTTGACTTAACTCTTTTAGGTGATATATATACTAATGGTAGTTGGGGACTTAGCAGTGACTCTGATTATTACGTACGCTACAAATTCAGTGGTAATTTCAGTGTTAGATTTGAAAATATTATTGAAGGAGTTAGAGGTTTAACTGGCTATAGTAAACGATCTAATTTCAATATTAGATGGAACCATAGTCAAGATTCAAAATCGAGTCCAAATTCTCGATTTTCAGCTTCTGTTAATGTTGGTAGTAGTCAATATTACAATCAATCTATTAACGAGTTAAATAACTCTCAACGATTAACAAACACTTTAAGTTCTTCTATATCATATTTTAAAAACTTTGTTGGTACTCCTTTTAATATGAATGTTACAGCTACACATTCTCAAAACACCAACAATAATTCTATTACTATGACACTTCCTTCACTACAAGTAAACATGGATAGAATTTATCCTTTTACTGGTAAAGGTGGTTTAAAAGATAACCCAATTCAAAAAATGGGAATTGGTTATAGTATGAGTGGAGAATATAGAATTAACACTACAGATGCAGAGTTTTTTAAACCTATGATGTTTAAAAAAGCAAATGCCGGAATTCAACATAACACAAGTGCAAATACTAATATAAAAGCTTTTAAATATTTTACTTTATCACCAAGTGTAAATTATAAAGATGTTTGGTATTTTAGAAAAATTAATAAACGTTTTGACCCTAATATACGTAACTCAAATGGTAATCAAGGTGCAGTTGTTAATGATACTATAAGTGGATTTAATCGTTTTAATGATTATAATTTTGGAGTTTCACTTTCTACTAATGTATATGGTACTTTTAACTTTAAAAAAGGAAGATTAAAAGCTATTAGACATACGTTTAGACCTTCAATTTCTTATGGTTACCGACCAGATTTTGCTAGAAATCATAACTTACAAGTACAACAAAGTAGCAACCCTAACGACTTATTAACTTACTCTCCTTTTGAGGGAGGGATTTATGGAACTCCAGCAAGCGGTGTATCAAATTCAATAGGTATTTCTTTAAACAATGTATTAGAAGCTAAAGTAGCCCCCAAAGATCCTGACAGTGATGAAGAAGACCAAAAAATTACTATTTTAAATAACTTGAATTTTAGTAGTAGCTATAATATTGCCGCCGATAGTTTACGCTGGAGCCCAGTACAAGCTAGTGCAGGTACTCGTCTTTTTAAAGATAAATTAGCAGTAAACCTTAACGCTACTCTAAACCCATATCAAGTAGACAGCAAGGGGAATTTAATTGACAAATTTAATTCTGATATATTTAGAATTACAAATGTTGGAATTAGTGCAAACTATTCTATTTCTAGTAGAGATTTTGACAAAAAAGAAGAAAAAAAAGGTGAAAATAAATCTGGAAATGGTGCTCAAAACACTCCTGATGTTTTTGGAGAAAACCTTCCCGCTACAAATGATTTCAGTTCTAACCCTAGCAATACTCAAAACAATTTAAATTCTGAAAATACTACAAAAAAAGCTAACTTATATAAAGCAAACATTCCTTGGAATCTTAATATAGTATATGCCGTTAATTACAGTAATAATGGTATAGTTAGTGGTATTGGGAATAATTCATTAATGTTTAGCGGTAATGTGGAATTATCTCCTAAATGGAAAGTAGGAATCAATTCTGGTTATGACATAAAAAGAAATGCCTTTACTAATACCACATTAAGATTTGCTAGAGATTTAGATAGTTGGAATTTTAATTTTTCTTGGACTCCTTTCGGTCAATTTGCTTCTTACAACTTTTTTATTGGTGTTAAGTCATCTGTATTAAGAGACTTAAAATGGGACAAAAACAAACCACCAGATAGGGTATTATTTTAAAACTAAACAAACACACATATAATTTCATGAAAAAAATAATAACAACAAGTAAAGCCCCAGCTCCTATTGGCCCATACAATCAAGCAGTATTAAGTGGAAACACCTTATATACATCAGGTCAAATAGCTTTCAATCCAGAAACTGGCGAACTAGTTTTAGATTCTATTGAACTAGAAACTAAACAAGTAATGGAAAATATGAGAGAAGTGTTAACTGCTGCTGAAATGACTTTTGAAAATGTTGTAAAAACATCAATTTTTATTTCAGACATGAACAATTTCTCTAAAATTAACGAAGTGTATGCTACTTATTTCAATGAAGAAACTGCACCTGCAAGAGAAACAGTAGAAGTAGCTAATTTACCTAAATTTGTAAATGTAGAAATCAGTATGATTGCTATAAAATAATTACAGTTAAAATAAAAAAACTCCCTTCAAATAAGGGAGTTTTTTTTTATTTTAATACTTTCTTTAAAACTTATAGTAATGCAGAATACTCTAATAAATCTACTATTTTAGTAGCGTATCCAAATTCATTATCATACCATGATATCACTTTAAAAAAGTTTTCATTTAACTCTAAGCATGCATCAGCATCAATAACAGAAGTTCTAGGTTCAGAAACAAAATCTTGAGAAACTACTTCATCTTCGGTATAACCGATAATTCCTTTAAAATCTCCTTCAGAAGCTTCTTTTAAAGCTTTTAAAATATCTTTTAATGAGGTTGCTTTTTCTGTTCTAAAAGTTAAATCTACTAAAGATACATCAGCTACAGGAACTCTTACTGCCATTCCTGTTAACTTTCCCTTTAATTCTGGTATTACTTTAGTTACTGCTTTTGCTGCTCCAGTAGTTGTTGGTATTATATTATTAACAACTGACCTACCTCTACGCCATTTTTTATTAGGTCCATCAACAACATTCTGAGTTGAAGTTGCAGCATGAACGGTAGTCATTAAACCTTCTTTTAACCCAAAATTATCATTAATTACTTTTGTTAAAGGAGCTAAACAATTTGTAGTGCATGAGGCATTTGAAAAAACAATTTCATCATTGGTTAAATCAGCATGATTTACTCCCATAACATACATATTAGCATCTTTGGATGGCGCTGATATAATAACCTTTTTTGCTCCTCCTTTAATATGCAACATTGCTTTATCTTTATCTGTAAAAAAACCTGTTGATTCAATTACATAATCAGCCTCTACTTCATCCCATTTTAAATTTTCAGGGTTTCTATCAGCTGTTACACGAATAACTTTATTATTAACTATTAAATTACCGTCTTTAACCTCAACAGTTCCATTAAAACGACCATGAACTGAATCATATTTTAACAAATATGCTAAATAATCTATATCTAATAAATCATTTATTGCCACTACTTGAATATTATCTCTTTGAACGGCAGAACGGAACGCTAACCTTCCTATTCTTCCGAATCCATTAATTCCAATTTTTATCATTCTACTTTATTTATCTATTCACTTAAAAACAAAGTGAAAAGTTTTTTTAAAATTCTTTTGCTTTTAACTATTACAAATATAAAGCTTATAAAAATAAAAAAACTGATAGGAGTTAAATTCCTATCAGTTTTTAATAAAAGATTTAATAATACTTTATAAAGATGCAGAATACTCTACTAAATCAACTATTTTAGTTGAATATCCTATCTCATTATCATACCAAGAGATTATTTTTACAAAATTATCTGATAAAGCTATCCCTGCATTTGCGTCAAAAATAGAAGTTCTAGTATCACCTACAAAATCTTGAGAAACCACCATTTCTTCTGTGTACCCTAAAACACCTTTCATTTCATTTTCAGATGCCTTTAACATTGTTTTTTTAATATCATTATAACTTGCTTCTTTTTTTAACCTAACAGTTAAATCTACCACTGAAACATCCATTGTAGGAACTCTAAAAGCCATTCCTGTAAGTTTCCCTGACAGTTCTGGTATCACCTTCCCTACTGCTTTTGCAGCACCTGTAGACGAAGGTATTATATTATGCATTGCAGCTCTTCCACCTCTCCAATCTTTTAAAGAAGGTCCATCAACTGTTCTTTGTGTAGCAGTTGAAGCATGTACCGTAGTCATTAACCCTTCTTCTATTCCAAAATTATCATTTAATACCTTAGCTACTGGAGACAAACAATTTGTAGTACATGATGCATTTGAAAAAATAGTATCAGTTTTTTTTAATTCTTTATTATTCACCCCCATTACAAACATTGGAGCATCTGGAGATGGTGCAGAAATAACTACTTTTTTAGCACCTCCTGTAATGTGCATTTTTGCTTTTTCTTTTAATGTAAAGAAACCTGTACTTTCAATAACATATTCTGCATCGACTTCATTCCATTTTAAATTTTCAGGATTACGTTCAGCAGTTGTTCTAATATGATTTCCATTAACAATTAATTTATTGTCAACAACCTCTACAGTACCGTCAAAATCTCCATGAACTGAATCATGTTTAAGCATGTATGCTAAATAATTTACATCTTCAATTAAATCATTTATAGCCACTACTTGTACATTTGTCCGTTTTACTGCAGATCTAAATGCTAATCTACCTATTCTACCGAATCCGTTAATCCCTATTTTTATCATAATATTTATTTAAGTCGTCATAATATCAGAAACTCGCAGGAGTTCCATATCTATATTTTGTATCCCTTTTATTGCTTTTTCTAAATCAGTTGCTATTACTTCATTGTTTTTTAAACCAACCATTAAGTTTGAATTACCATCTATTAAGAGCTCCACTGCCTTTACTCCTAACCTACTTGCTAAAACTCTATCAAAACAAGTTGGAGACCCTCCTCGTTGCATATGACCAAGCACAGAAACTCTTACTTCATATTCTGGTAAGTTCTCTTCAACATAATTAGCTAATTCATATACGTTTTTACCAGATTTATCTCCTTCAGCTACAACCACAATGCTTGATGACTTTCCAGATCTTTTACTCTTCTTAAGAGACTCAAGCATTCTATCTAGTCCTAAATCTTCTTCTGGAATTAATATTTCTTCTGCTCCAGCTCCAACTCCAGCATTTAAAGCAATAAACCCAGCATCTCTTCCCATTACCTCTACAAAAAATAATCGATCATGAGATGATGCTGTATCTCTTATTTTATCAATAGCATCCATTGCTGTATTTAAAGCTGTATCATATCCCAACGTGTGTGATGTTCCATGAATATCGTTATCAATTGTTCCTGGTATACCAATTACAGGGAAATTATACTCCTTATTAAAAACAACTCCTCCTGTAAAGGAACCATCTCCACCTATCACCACTAATGCATCAATATTATGCTCTAATAAGTTTTCATGAGCCTTTTTCCTACCGTCAACAGTCATAAATTCTTTTGACCGAGCTGATTTCAAAATAGTTCCTCCTTTATGAATTATATTATTCACGCTTCTAGCTGTCATTAATGTAAAGTCTCCTTCAATCATTCCTTGATAACCTCTATAAACTCCTACACATTCCGTTCTGTAATAAGCACAAGCCCTAACTACTGACCTTATTGCTGCGTTCATTCCTGGAGAATCTCCTCCAGAAGTCATTACTGCTATTTTTTTTATTCTTTTTGCCATAAAATTATAGTATCAAATCTAGTTGTTTTTTAGAGCGGTTCAACAAAAAAAAACGAAACCGTTTTCGGTTTTAGTTGTTAAAAACACACTATTTTATATTAAATATTTAAGTATAAATTTAAAAAAGAAAAATTAATTTTTCTTCTTATTAATCTGTTAAAATAAATTATAATAGTTACTGATCATTTTTAATAGTCCCTTTTTAGCTTTAGTTTATTTTTTAAACTATTAAATAAAGTATTTTATCTTCATATTCTAATTGAAATAAAAAAAGGCACAAAAAAACCCTTTATCTATTTACGAAAAAGGGAATATTAAACTTTACTATTTAAAAGAATGAAACTACTTAACTACTCTTTTAAAATTATTTATTATTTCTTTTACCTTTATGTTTTGAAAAACTGTCGGGTACAATTCTTTGATTATAAAATTATATTCATAATCTATAGCTAACGCGTTTTTTAAATGTGTTAAACTGTACTCTTCTTTATCTAGAATCATAAACAAACCACATAAACGATATTCTATTTCAGCAAATTCTTTATATATTTTTTTAGCTTTAATCAACACAACCAATGCATCATTAAAATCACCTAAAAACAATAAAATATCTGCTAGAGCTACATATATTTCAATTTCTTTATCACCTAAATCTATACATTTGTAAAAAGCTTTTACTGCTTCTTCATAAAAATTTAGTTTCAAATTTATATCTCCATATTTCCTCCAATAAAGTGCATTTTCTTCATCTATTTGAATTGCTTTATTTACATAATATAAAGATTTAGGATAATTTTTATTAGTATAACATGCATTAGTTAACATCATCCATCCTCTATCTAATAAAGGGTCTTCATGAACAGCCTTTTTATAAAAATGAATTGCTGTAGAAACGTTCCCTAATTTCTCATAACATTCACCAATTCTTATATATGCGTATGCAGTTGGATCATCTAACTCTAATGTTATTAAATAATTATCGATTGCATCTTCATATTTCTCAAGCTTTTCAAGCGTTTTAGCTTTTTCTAAATACCCACCTATAAAAGCTTCATCAATAATAACAGCATAATCAAAAGACTCTAAAGCTTTATTATACATCTTAATTTCAAAATATTGCCTTCCTAATTGATGCCAAGCAACTTCACTGTATGGGTTTTTATCTATATAACTATTTAAAAACTTTATTGCTTCTTCACTATTTTGTTCCATTTCAAAACAATAAACAATATTATAAAGTGATGAATAATCTTCATAGTCAACATCAATACACTTAGCAAAATTTAAACGAGCATTTTCATAATCATCTAAATATAGATACTCCATCCCCATCATAGACCAAATATCTTCAGGGCCTTCAACATATTCTAAAGACTCTTTTAAAACCTCTATTGCTTCTTTGTGTTTATTTTTTTTAGATAAAATCGTGGCTTTTTGTATAAATACTTCATCATTGTGAGGCTCAACAGCTTCAATCTCTCCTAATAGTTGAATTGCTGACGGTAGTTCTCCATCAAAAATCAACAATTCTACTTGCATTAGTTTTAATTGGATTGAACTAGGGTGCTGTTCTAAACCTAACTTCACTGCTTTTTTTGCCAATGAGTGTTTACCAATGTTTAAATAATGTTCTATAATATACTCAAACTCTGTAGCATCGAAAAAATAAACGCTATTTGTTTTTAACATGGATTCAAATTTTGATACAGGCATAGGCTTTTGATTTGAATTATATATAAATTTACAACAACAACAATGCCTAAAAACGTTTGTTTACTTTTATTGTTAACAAAATAATTAACAATTATAACTGCTAAACATAATACCCTAAACTAATTTGAAACAATAAATTATTTTTCTATATTTGAATGGATTAAAAATTCAAACAGAATAAAAATTTAATTTTCAAACAAAAAATCATGAGTAAATTTGACGAAAAAGTAGAATTGTATAAAAAATTTATGGACGACAGAGACATTCGTTCAAATACTGATTTATTAAAAGCAGTTACAAAAGGATTAGGTCCTTCTATTTATAAAAAAGATGCAGAAACTGTATCTGGTTCTGATGCAAAAGAATTAGAAACAGTAAAAAAGAACTTTTTGATAAAAAAATTAGGTTTAGCTGATGGTCCAAAATTAGACGAAGCAATCAATGAAGTTATGGAACGAATTGGAAAATCTGAAAGAAATAAATACCGTGCTGTAGTATACTACATGCTAACAAAGAAATTTGACAAAGAATCTGTTTACGGAATGTAATATTTTTTCTTTTTTAAAAAATAGATCCTGCGTTAGTATTAATGCAGGATTTTTTTATTTTAGCCCGTTACAAACAACTAATTACTATGTCACAATTTATTAGCGTTTTTGATATGTTAAAAATTGGTGTAGGGCCTTCAAGCTCGCACACCTTAGGTCCATGGAGAGCTGCTCAACAATGGATTCAAAAACTAAAAAAAGACGAACTTATAGAAACCGTTTCCTCTATAAAAGTTGATCTTTACGGGTCTTTATCTTTAACAGGAAAAGGACATGCTACTGATTTAGCTGTTCTATTAGGTTTAAGTGGAACTGATCCTGAATATATCCCTATTGATAATATAGAACATATTATCTCTGAAATAAAGCAAACTAACACCCTTAATTTCAACGCTGAAAAAGTTTTAAATTTCTCAATTAACCAAGTCATTTTCAACAAAGACTTTTTACCTTTTCACTCTAATGGTTTAACTTTCAGAGCTTTTTCTAAAGAAAAAAATGAAATATCTAGTGAGACTTATTATTCTATAGGTGGTGGCTTTGTTATTCAAGAAGAAGTTAAAACTTCAACCACTACTGAGATTAACAAACAAAACTTCCCTTTCCCTATAAACAGAGCCTCTGAGCTAGAAGATTATTGTAATTCAAAAAACAAAAAAATCTCTGAAATTGTTTTACAAAACGAATTAGTTTTAAAAACTGAAGAAGAAATTGACTCTGAATTATTACGTATTTGGAACACAATGCTTGAGTGTATGTATATTGGTTGCCACACTAAGGGTACATTACCTGGAGGTTTAAATGTAAAAAGAAGAGCGTTTGAAACTCATAAAAAGTTAATTAAGGAGGCTGCTTATACAAATAAAAATGAATGGATTACTGCTATAAGAAGTACAGAAGTTAAGTTTAGAGAAATTTTAAAATGGGTTAGTTGTTGTGCATTGGCTGTTAATGAAGTAAATGCCTCTCTAGGAAGAGTTGTTACTGCTCCAACAAATGGAAGCGCTGGAGTTATACCTTCAGTTTTAATGTATTACTTAGTTATAGAAAATCATAATGCTGACTTTGAACACATCAAAAAATTCTTACTAGTTGCTGGTGAAATTGGAAGTGTATTTAAGAAAAACGCTACTATATCTGCAGCAATGGGAGGCTGTCAGGCTGAAATTGGAGTTTCATCTGCAATGGCTGCTGGAGCCCTTACTGAGCTTTTAGGAGGTACTCCATCTCAATGTTTAGTAGCCGCAGAAATAGCTATGGAACATCACCTTGGTTTAACTTGTGATCCTATTGGTGGTTTAGTTCAAATTCCTTGTATTGAACGTAATGCTATGGGAGCTATAAAAGCAATAAATGCCGCTGAATTAGCTTTAGAAACTAATCCTGAAGACTCTTTAGTTCCTTTAGATAAAGTTATAGACACCATGTGGGAAACCGCTAAAGACATGAATAGAAATTACAAAGAAACTTCTGAAGGAGGTTTGGCTATTACTGTTGGTTTAGCTGATTGTTAAAAATAAAAAAGCACTCTTAGAAAGAGTGCTTTTTTCTACCTTGTAAAAACTAAATCTGTTTTTGTAGACATTTCTTCAGAAAAACCATATCCATCTACATTAAACCCTTTCAACTCTTCTAATGTTTCAACATCATTCTCTATTATATAGCGCACCATTAGTCCTCTAGCTTTTTTTGCGTATGTCATGATAGTTTTATATTGACCATTTTTAAAATCTTTAAAAACTGGAGTTATCATAGGTACTTTCAATACTTTTTTAGGCACTGCTTTAAAATATTCAGAACTTGCCAAATTTATTAATAACTCATCATTATCTAATTCTTCATTTAGTGAATTTGCTAATTGGTCATCCCAAAATTTATATAAATTATCTGCTCTTCCTACTTTTAATCTAGTTCCCATTTCTAACCTATACGGCTGAATTAAATCAAGAGGTTTTAGTAAACCATATAATCCAGACAAAACTCTTAGTTTATCTTGTAAAATAGGCACTTTTATTTCTGGTAAAGTAACAACATCTACCCCTCTAAAAACTTCACCTGTAAAAGCATAAATAGCCTGTTTAGCATTTTCTAATGTAAAAGGAAGCTCCCATTCTTGGTTTCTTTCATAATTTAACATTGCCAAATCATCAGATATTTTCATTAATTCTGATATTTTTTTCTTTGATAATGTTCTTAGTTTTTTATTTAATTTTTCTGATTTATCTAAAAATCTAGGCTCTGAATATAAGCTTGTTGTTGCTTTTGTTTCAAAGTCTAACGATTTAGCAGGTGATATTATAATTTTCATTGGTAACTATCTTTTTACAGTTCTTAAAGGTATAAATGTTTACAAACTAAATGTTGTTTTTGTACTAATTAAATTTTATTCCTTTATCATTAAAATCTATCTATTCACTAACATTTAATCCATCATATGCTAAGAACACATTATTAGGTAATTCTTTCTCTACTTCTTCATGAAACCCTAACAGCTCGCTTATATGAGTTAAATATGCTTTTTTAGGTTTCAATTCTTTAATAAAAGCTAATGCCTCTTCTATATTGAAATGTGTTGCATGTGGTTCTTTTCTTAATCCAGTTACTATTAAAACATCTAAGTTTTGTAGTTTTATTTTTTCTTCAATAGAAATAGTTTTAATATCTGTGATATAAGCTATATTATCAAAACGATACCCTAAAATAGGTAAACTTCCATGTAAAACTTCTACAGGTGTAACCGTAACCTCATTTAATTCAAATACTTTTTTATGAGAAACAGGAATTACCTCAACCGTTGGTGCACTTGGATATTTATTTTCAGTAACAAAAACATAATCGTACCTTTTTTGCAATGCTTTAAGCACTCTATCTGTTACATATATAGGTACTTTTCCCATTCGAAATCCAAAAGGTCTTATATCATCAAATCCAGCAATATGATCAGAATGTTCATGAGTAAATAATATTCCATTTATTGATTGAACATTTTCACGAATCATTTGTTGTCGGAAATCTGGTCCACAATCAATAACATAGTTAACATTATCCCAAGAAATCATTATTGATGACCTCAACCTTTTATCTCTAAAATCTTTTGAAAACGCTACAGGGTGGTTACTTGTAATCATTGGAACACCTGTTGAAGTGCCTGTTCCTAAAAAAGTTACTTTTATTTGTTTTTTTTTACTCATGGTTAACACAAAAATACGATAAAAATTGACTGATAGTTTCAATTTTCAGTACATTTGCTTCACGTAACAAAAAATAACAAAATGGCAATTACGTTAAAGGGAGATCAAAAAATAAACACGGTTCAAACTACCAAAACTAAAGCTTTAAAAATCAATTTAAATGCTCATATTTATGGTACTTTTGCCGAAATTGGAGCAGGACAAGAAACTGTTCGTAATTTTTTCAGAGCTGGTGGTGCTTCTGGTACAATTGCAAAAGCAATGAGTGCTTATGATAAAGATTTCTCTGATGCTATTTATGGTATTGAAAAAGATAATCGATATGTTACGGAAGCTAGATTAAAAAAAATGCTTAGGCATGAGATGGATTTAATTGAAGAACGTTTAGATCGTCAAAAACATCCAGATAAACTTTTTTTTAGTTATGCAAATACCGTAGCTACTATAAACTTTTCTAAAAAATTTAAAGGACATGGCTGGGTTGGTATCCGTTTTCAACTTGATCCTTTAGAAGACTATAACGAAATCGTTTTGCATTTACGTTTTAAAGAAACTGATGCAAGATTACAACAAGAAACTCTAGGTGTTTTAGGTGTAAACTTAGTTTATGGAGCTTTTTACTTAAATGACAACCCTAAAGAACTACTTAAATCTTTTTATGACAATATAGATAAAGATCGTTTAGAAATTGATATGATCAACTTTTCTGGACCAAGGTTTATGTATGTTGATAATCGATTAATGAGTTTACAATTAGTTAAAAACGGTATGACTAACGCCGTAATGTTTGACTCTGATGGTAACAATTTATTACCTGCTCAAGTATTATACAAACGTAACATACTTGCTCTACGTGGTAGCTTTAGACCTGTAACTAAAGTAAATATGGATATGTTCCAAAAGTCTAAAGAATTATTTTTAGCCGAAAAGAAAGTAGATCCTGAGAAAACTCAAATAATTTTTGAAATTACCTTAAGTAACCTTAAAGCTGAAGGGAAAATTAATGAGCGTGACTTTTTAGACAGAGCTGAATTATTATGTTCACTTGGTCAAAACGTAATGATTACCGATTATCAAGAATATTTCAAGTTGGTTGAATATTTTAGTGAATTTACCAAAGAACGTATGGCTTTAGCTATGGGAGTAAACAACCTTATTCAAATTTTTGACGAGAAGTACTACCGAAGTTTAAGTGGTGGAATTCTTGAAGCATTTGGTAAACTTTTTTATAGAGATTTAAAAGTTTATATGTATCCTTATAAAGAAGAAGAATCAGGTGAATATATAACAAGTGAAAACTTAAAAGTTCACCCACGTGTAAAAGAACTTTATAAGTTCTTCAAATCAAATGGTAAACTAGTAGACATTAAAGGGTTTAACCCTGAAATTCTAAGTATCTTTTCTCGTAAAGTTTTAAAAATGATAAAAGAAGACGAAGAAGGTTGGCAAGAAATGCTTCCGAAAGGAGTTTCTGAAACCATTAAAGAAAAACGCTTGTTTGGTTTCTTCAAAAAAAGAAAATAAAATTTCGTATTTAAATTAAACCTTTTAATAAATTTATGGTCTAACAGCTAAACTAAATTGGTTGACAGACGAAATAACATTTATTAATCAACTGCAAGACGCTTCTACAAAAGAAATAGCGTTTAAAATTCTAATATCCGAATACAAAGAACGGTTGTATTGGCATATCAGAAAGATTGTTTTAATACATGCTGATGCTGATGATGTTTTACAAAATACTTTTATCAAAGTATTTAAAAACATTGATTCATTCAAAGGAGATAGTAAACTATTTTCTTGGATGTACAGAATAGCTACTAATGAAGCTATTACCTTTATAAACAAAAAAGCAAAAAGTAAAAGTGTTGATATAAATGATTATCAACAAGAATTAACTTCTAACTTAAATGGTGATTATTGGTTTAATGGAGATGAAATTCAAATAATTCTTCAAAAAGCTATAGCTACTCTCCCTCAACAACAACAATTAGTTTTTAATATGAAGTATTTTGACAACATGAAATACAATCAAATTTCAGAAATTTTGAACTTAAGTGTTGGAGGTCTTAAAGCATCATATCATCATGCTGTTAAAAAAATTGAGATGTATATTAAAAGCAGTAATTAAACCTTTTTCAAAAAAGCAAGTCAAATAAATATGAACAATAATATAAAGGATAGCATAAAATACATAACTGACCAAACCAATAAGGTTAATGGCTTTACTGTTCCTGAAAATTATTTTGAAAAATTTGAAGAAAAAGTATCCATTGAAAGTAATTTATATTTAAGTAAAAAGATTCCTTTTAAAACACCTGAAAATTACTTTGATAATCTAGAGGATTCAATCATAAATAAAATAACTGACATTGAAAAACAACCAAAGAGTAAAGTAATTTCATTGTATAAAAAAACGATACAACTTATACCTACAGCAGTAGCTGCTTGTGTTCTTGTTTTTTTAAGTTATACTTATTTTACTTTTAATACTGATAATGAAATTATCGATTTTAATAATATAACTACAGCTGATATTGAAGATTGGTATGAAAATGGTTATATAAATACTACAGAAGAAGATTTGTCATTAGCTATTAACTCAACGAATTTGAACCTTGAAGAAGACATAATTACTTCTATTGAATTAAATAACGATAACATAGAAGAATATTTAAATACTATTGAAAACAGTACAATTTTTAATGAAATAGAATAAAAATGAAAAAACAAACACTACTTATCGCTATATTTTTTCTTTTTTCTAGCTTCTATTCGCAAGCTCAATTTAAAAGAAAAAAACAAAGTAAGATACAAGCTTATAAAATAGCTTACATAACAGAAAAACTTAACTTAACTGAAAATGAAGCTCAAAAATTTTGGCCTATATATAATGACTATAGTAAAAAAATGAGACAACTTCATAAAGAAGAGCGCTACAAAATAAAAAAGAGAATTTCTAAAAACGGTGATTTTGAAAGCATTTCCGAAGAAGATGCTAAAAAAATATTATTAAAAATAAAATCAATAAATAAAAAGAAAACCGTTTTAAAAAATTTATTCTTTGATAAACTATCATCATTCTTATCGTATAAAAAAGCACTAACACTTGAAGTTGCTGAACACGAGTTTAAATGGAAAATAATGAAAAAGCTACATCATAATAAAAGGAAAAAAAATTAATGTTTTGGCATAAAAACCTCTAATAATTCTGATTCTTCTGGTGAACTAATAACAAAATCTTTTAAACAAGCAGGAATCATAATTGTTTGTCCCATTGTTAGTTTTTCAATTTGATTTTTATAAGTAAAGGTTACATTACCAGCTACACACATATAAATAACAAAGCTATCTTTTTCGTAGTGATTTATAGATAATTTACCTTTTACAGGTAATACATTAGTGGTAAAATAAACACATGAAACAACTTTAGTTGTTTCATTTTGTTTTTTCACATAATCAGTTTTATAAGAAACTTGTGATTTGTAATTTATAACTTCTAAAGCTTTATCTGTATGCAACTCTCTATAACTACCATCTTTATCTTTTCTATCCCAATCAAAAATTCTATACGTTATATCTGATGTTTGTTGTATCTCTGCAATTAAAACTCCACCACCAATCGCATGGACTCTACCTGGTGGAATAAAATATACATCTCCTTTAGAAACTTCATCTATATTTAAAATTTCTAGTAATGATTTATTTTTTAAATGATGAAGATATTCCTCTTCGTTTGAATCTTTTTGAAAACCAACAATAATATTAGATTTCTCATCCGCTTGCATTACATACCACATTTCTGTTTTACCAAAAGAATCATGCCTTTGTTTAGCCATATTATCATTTGGATGCAATTGTACACTCAATACTTCTTTGGCATCAATATATTTAATCAATAAAGGAAAATCATCTTTAAAATCTTTATAAACACTTTCTCCAACTAAACTACTTTTATAGTTTTTTAAAAGTTCTTTTAAAGTTTTACCTATAAACTCACCATTACTTACTACCGATTCATCTCCTCTTACATCTGAAATCTCCCAACTTTCTCCAACAGAATCTTCTTCCGTTATCTTATTTAAAACAGTTTTTAATTTCTCTCCTCCCCATATTTTTTGTTTTAATATAGGTTTAAATCTAAGTAATTGGTCTATCATATAATTTTATTCACCGCTATAGGTTACGTAATTTCTAGGGGTTTCGTATAATGTAATTTTTAAATCAAATTCATTTTCTATTTTCAATCGCAACTTATTATAAATTACAACAGCTATATTTTCAGCTGAAGGGTTTATATTCATAAATTCTTTAACATCTAAATTTAAGTTTTTATGATCAAAAACATCCTCTATTTCTGTTTTAATTAATTCTTTTAATTTTCCTAAGTCATAAACATACCCAGTTTCTTTATCAATCTCACCAGATAAAGATACAATTAACTCATAATTATGTCCATGATAATTAGGGTTGTTACATTTTCCGAAAATTTCAACATTCTTTTCATCTGACCATTCTTTGTTATATAATCTATGGGCAGCAT
Source organism: Tenacibaculum halocynthiae (assembly GCF_964512825.1). Lineage (NCBI taxonomy): Bacteria > Pseudomonadati > Bacteroidota > Flavobacteriia > Flavobacteriales > Flavobacteriaceae > Tenacibaculum > Tenacibaculum halocynthiae. The sequence continues at coordinate 114,951 of NZ_CAZELG010000042.1, forward strand.
TAAAATGAGCTTTTCTATGTACAGTAACTTTTGGCATAATTTATATAAATTTATAAATTTTTTCGTAAGATTCTTTAAAAATTATCTTAAACCATTCAGTATAAATTTCTGGTTTCTTATCAATATCATTTTTCACCTCTTGCAATGGCATCCATTTATAAGCTTCCACCTCTGCTTTATTGATTAATGGAACATCATTAAACTTACCAACAAGTACATGATCTAATTCATGCTCAGTTAAACCATTATCAAAAGGGGCTTTATATATAAAACTAAAAACCTCTTCTAAATCACAAACAAACCCCATTTCTTCTTGTAAACGACGCTTACCTGCTTCAATATTAGTTTCTCCATCTCGTTGATGAGAACAACATGTATTTGTCCAGAGTAAAGGTGAATGATATTTTTCTTTAGCTCTTTGTTGTAACATTAACTCACCTTTGTTATTAAAAACAAAAACAGAGAAAGCACGATGTAATAATGCTTTTTCATGAGCTTCAATTTTTTCCATTAATCCAATAGGATTGTCTTGTTCATCAACTAAAATTACCTGTTCTTTCATTTGTCGATATTAATGAAAGCAAACTTACAAAATTGACAGCAGTTCAACAATTAATACTTTGAACGGTTTTATAATTAAATGTATCTTTGCAACCTTAAAATTTATAGATGAGTTTTTTAGAAGAAATACAGAGAAGACGTACGTTCGGAATTATATCACATCCAGATGCTGGAAAAACAACCTTAACTGAAAAATTATTATTATTTGGTGGGGCAATTCAAGAAGCTGGTGCTGTAAAAAATAATAAGATAAAAAAAGGAGCCACTTCTGATTTTATGGAGATTGAACGTCAAAGAGGAATTTCTGTTGCTACTTCTGTATTGGCTTTTATTTATAAAGATAAGAAAATTAATATTCTAGATACACCTGGACATAAAGATTTTGCTGAAGATACTTTTAGAACTTTAACTGCTGTTGATAGCGTTATTGTTGTGATTGATGTTGCTAAAGGAGTTGAACCTCAAACGGAAAAACTTGTTGAAGTTTGTAGGATGCGAAACATACCTATGCTTGTATTTATCAATAAATTAGACCGTGAAGGAAAAGACGCTTTTGATTTGTTAGATGAAGTTGAACAAAAGTTAGGTCTTCATGTAACTCCTATGAGTTTCCCTATCGGTATGGGGTATGATTTTAAAGGAATCTATAATATTTGGGAAAAGAAACTTAATATCTTTTCTGGAGAAAACAAAACAACTATTTCTGAAGGTGTTCAATTTGATGATGTTACAAATCCAGAATTAGATAAAATTATAGGAGAAGATGCTGCTGAAACACTAAGAGAGGAAATTGAAATGGTATATGGAATATACCCTGAATTTAATCAACAAGAATACTTAGAAGGAAAATTACAACCTGTGTTTTTTGGTTCTGCTTTAAATAATTTTGGAGTTAAAGAATTATTAGACGCTTTTATTGATATTGCACCACAGCCACAACCTAAAAAAGCTGAGGAACGTTTAGTAGATTCTAAAGAAGAGAAACTAACCGGTTTTGTATTTAAAATACATGCAAATATGGACCCTAAACATCGTGATCGTTTAGCTTTTATAAAAATTGTATCAGGTACTTTTAAAAGAAACACTCCTTATTTACATGTACGAAATAAAAAGAAAGTAAAATTCTCTAGCCCTAATGCCTTTTTTGCAGAAAAAAAAGAAATTGTAGATGAATCTTTCCCTGGTGATATTGTTGGTTTACATGATACTGGAAACTTTAAAATTGGAGATACTTTAACAGAAGGTGAACAACTTAATTTCAAAGGAATACCAAGTTTTTCTCCTGAACATTTCCGTTATGTAAACAATGCTGATCCAATGAAGGCCAAGCAACTATACAAAGGTTTAGATCAGTTAATGGATGAAGGTGTTGCTCAATTATTTACAATGGATATGAACGGACGTAAAATTGTTGGTACTGTTGGAGCTTTACAATATGAAGTAATACAATATCGTTTGGAGCATGAATATGGTGCTAAATGTTCTTATGAAAATATTTCAGTACACAAAGCTTGTTGGGTACAACCTGAAGACCCTAAAAATGAAGAATTCAAAGAATTCAAACGTGTTAAACAACGTTATTTAGCAAAAGACAAACAAGGTCAGTTGGTATTTTTAGCTGATTCTACTTTTACTATTCAAATGACTCAAAGTAAATATCCTAGTGTAAAATTACATTTCACAAGTGAATTTCAGTAAATAATATTAAAAATGTAAGTTATTATGATAGTAAAAACATTAATTAATATTGAGACAACAAAAAATAAATTGTTCCTTTTCAGTTTTTTGTTACTATTTACTTCTTTTACTTTTTCACAAGAAAATTTATCTCTTTTGAAAGGAAAGGAATTACATAATAAAGTTCGATTAAACTTTATTCCTGTTCAGATGCCTTCAAATAAGTTCCCTGATTTGAAACCAACTATGGGAATGATGGGCTTACATTATCAAATGCCATTCAATGATTGGTTATATGGTGGAGCTGCAATGCATGCTGCTTTAACAGGAGATCAGGGTGGTTTATTTACTTTAGGTGTTGAACTAGGAATTAATAAACAACTATATAGAAATCTATATTTTGATGCTAATTTCCACTTTGGTGGAGGTGGTGGTTATAGAATTTATGTTAACGATGGTGCTTTTATTAATCCAAACATTGGTTTACAATATAAAAAAAACAACTACTCTTTTGGCGTCCAATATAGTCATGTAAATTTTTACTCTGGAGAAATAAAAAGCAATTCTGTTTCATTTTTTTTAGAAATCCCAAGCCTATTACGTTTTTCTAATTATGATACAGCTCATCAAAATTTTATTAATTCAAACCTCTCTTCTAATAATTTCTGGAAACGTTCAACAGTTAAAAATGTACAACAAGTACGCTTTGATTTTTTCATTCCTTTTGGTAAATCTAAAAAAGATGATCGTACTCCTTTAACAGAAACCTTATATGTACTTGGTTTTGAGTATCAAAAATATTTAAACGAAAACACCTTCTTATTTGCACATACAGATGCCATTTACAAAGGTTTACGTGCTGGTTTTATGGATTTATTTATAGGTGCTGGATACCATCCATACCAATCTAAATATATTAATTTGTTTACTAAGCTAGGAATTGGTGCTGCAGGTGGACGAATTGCTCCTGAAGGTGGTTTAATGATATACCCATCTATTGGAATGGACTTAAAACTATCTAACAATTTTGCTTTAAGTGGACATGGTGGTTATTATAGAGCTTTAGCTGGAGACCTAGAAGCTTATACTCTTGGTTTTGGTGTAAAATATATAGGATTAAACGGTGGTACTAAAACATCTTCTAACAACGAAACAGCTACTTTTAAAACTAAAGGTATAACATTAAGTATAGAAAATCAATCTTACTTTAATGTTGCTAAAAAAGACCCTCCAAATAAAATATACTCAGTAGATTTACAATTATTGGCTTTACAATTTAACTATGATTTAACCAAAAACATCTATTTAATTGGTGAAGCTGGCTTTGCTTATGAAGGTCAATCTGGTGGTTATGCTCATGGATTAGTTGGATTAGGTTTTAAAACTAATACCTTTTTTAATAATAAACTAAATGCCTTTTTAGATCTTACTGCTGGAGCTGCTGGCGGCGCTGGAGTTGATACAGATGAAGGTATTATTATAAGACCTACAGCTGGTTTAAATTATAATATCACAAATAATTTTTCAATTACTGCCTCTGGCGGTAAATTATATTCGCCTTTTGGCAATGTAAAATCAACAAATATTAATATCGGATTTAACTTCAATTTTGCTAGTTTGTCCGTTTCAAAATAATGTAAAATAGTTTTTAAAATTAAAAAGATGAATAACGGAATTTATGCAAAGTTCACTACTTCTAAAGGGAATATTTTAGTGAATTTAGAATACGAAAAAACACCTGGTACAGTTGGTAATTTTGTTGCTTTAGCAGAAGGTAACCTAGAAAATTCAGCAAAACCTCAAGGAACTCCTTATTATAATGGATTAAAGTTTCACCGTGTTATTCCTGATTTTATGATTCAAGGTGGTTGCCCACAAGGAACAGGAACAGGAAATCCAGGTTATAAATTTGATGATGAAATTCATCCTGAATTAAAACATGATGCTCCTGGTAAATTATCTATGGCAAATGCTGGACCAGGAACAAATGGTTCTCAGTTTTTCATTACGCATGTAGCTACTCCTTGGTTAGATGGTAAACATACTGTTTTTGGAAGTGTTATTGAAGGACAAGATGTAGTTGATGCTGTAGCCCAAGAAGACGAAATGAATGTAGAAATAATTCGTGTAGGTGATACTGCAGAAGCTTTCAACGCAGTTGAAGCTTTTAGGTCTTTTGAAGGAGCTAGAGAAAAACGTGAAGAACAAGAAAAAGCTAAACAAAAAGAATTATTAGACTCTGTGGCTGCTGGATATGATGAAACTAATAGTGGGCTACGTTACAAAGTTTTACAACAAGGCGATGGTAAACAAGCTACTAAAGGAGCAACAGTTTCTGTTCATTATAAAGGTCAATTGTTAGATGGAACTGTTTTTGATTCTTCATACAAACGTAAACAACCTATTGATTTTGCTATTGGCGTTGGTCAAGTAATTGCTGGATGGGATGAAGGAATTCAATTATTAAAAGTTGGAGATAAAGCTCGTTTAGTTATACCGTCAAACTTAGCTTATGGTGAAGCTGGTGCTGGTGGGGTGATACCTCCTAACGCGACATTAATTTTTGACGTTGAATTAATGAACGTAAAATAATTAAATAAACATACTATTGTATAAAACTCTCATTTAATGGGAGTTTTATTTTTTTATAAATATTCTATTAATTTTAAATTAACATTCCTAACATTAAGCATAACATTAATTAATGCATTTATGATATTAAGGTAAAGGCTTTTCGATGTAAAAAAGAGAAATTTACATCAACCAAGTAAGCCCCATAAATCATGAAAGCAAATTTATTAACATCAATCTTTTTATTATTATCATTAAATGGTTTTAGTCAAGAAGTATGTAAATCATCTGAAGAAACCATAACCGATTTAAATAGTATATCTATCAGTAAATGTGAAATAGAAAACACTAAAGAAAAAAAAGTAAAACCAACACAACGAAAAATAACTAGAACCTCAATTTCATCAAGAAAAAGAATTACTAGTAGGTTTAAAACAACTCCTAAACGTATTAAATCAAATTTAAGCTTAAATAATAATTTAAAACAAGCTTTAATTAATACCTCGAGTACCACTAAAAATAAACTAAACACCAAAAGTGTGCTATTCAAACTTGTTGATGAAGTACCTTTATTTCCATCATGTTCAAACGGAGATAAAATAGAAAATATTAAATGTTTTAAAAATAATATGCAAAAACATTTTATTAAAAACTTTGATCCTGAATCAATAGTCGAAGATAATATTTCTGGAAAAGTGATTATACGTTTTAAAATTGCTATTGATGGAAGTATAAAAGAGCCACAAATAATAAGTTCAAAGAAGAGCAACAAATTAAAAGAAGAAGTCATTAAAATATTATCAAAACTCCCTAGTTTACAACCTGGTAAAGTTAATGGGCTACCTGTTAATGTCGATTATGTTTTTCCTATTAACTTAACAAGCGAGTAAATTAAAAACAGCCATAAATTTGAAAAAAAAAGTTAAAAAATAAATTTCTTCAAAAAAAAACGTAAAAAAAATATTTTAAACGATTATTACAAAACTCCTTTAAAACAAAGGGAAAATGAATAAAAAAAGGTAATAAAAAACATAACTAGTTAATTTTTAAACAAATAATTACTTGTTTTTGTAACTTTTTACATATTTTTGCGTCATAATATATAGAACATTACTTTGAAAGGTATTTTTAAAGTAGGTAAAATAAATATTAATTTAACAGTAAAGTAATTGTTATTTTTCTTTGAATTTAAAATTTGTTTTATTATGTTTACAATGTTAATCAAAATTATTAACCCCTAAATTAAGCAAGATTATGATGAGATTCCCCTTGTTAATTATAGCTATATTATTTTCTTTTATAGCTACAGCTCAAGAGCAATGTGCTACTCCAGACGAAAGTATAGCTGACCCAAATAGTATTACTAAGTGTGCAGTAGAAGAAGTAAAAGGTGCTGATGGTTCAGCAAAAAAACAAGTATCAATTGAAGTTTCTACAAGAAGACGTGTTGTTCGTAAAAACAAATCAGCCGTTTCTGCTATTGGAGGTTCAAATAATTCTCATCAATTAGCTAACGTTAAGAAAAAAACGTTGTTAGTTGGTAAGTTAGAACTTGAAGACTCAGGAGAAACTTTACAAAAAATTCCTTTCAATATAGTTGAGGAAATTCCTTTGTTTTCAAAATGTGAAAGCCAACCTTTAGTTAAACAAGCTAAATGTTTTGAAGAAAACATGCGTAAACATATTTCTAAAAACTTTAAATACCCAGAAGAAGCTATAAAAAATAATATTCAAGGTAGAGTTTTAGTTCAATTTACTATTAATGAAAGTGGAGTTGTTCAGGATATTAGAATGCGTGGTCCTAAGGGAGGAGAATTATTAGAAAAAGAAGCTAAGAGGTTAGTAACTGAATTACCTAAATTCATCCCTGGTAAGCATAATGGTAAAAAAGTAAAAGTTAAGTATGGTATTCCTATAACATTTAAGGTTCCTGGCAGTGATGATAAAGCTAAGAAAAATATGATAGCTAGGAAAGTTATTAAGAAAGCACCTGTTAAGAAAGCAGCACCTGTTGTTAAAGAAGCTCGTCTTACTAATATCATAAAATTTAATAAAGTTCAATCTATTCCTCAATTTAAAGCATGTGCTAATGCTTCTGATTTTGAAAGGTTAAATTGTTTTAATGAAAGAATGATTAGTCATATTCAAAGAAACTTTAACTATCCAGAAGTTGCTGCAAGAAAAAATATTGAAGGAAGAGTATGGGTTACTTTTGTAATTAGTAAAGAAGGTAAAGTTAGAAATGTTCAAATGAGAGGACCTAAAGATGGACAACTTTTAGAATTAGAAGCTAAAAGAATGGTAACTAAATTACCTACATTTATTCCTGGAAAACAAAATGGAGAATTAGCTAATGTTCAATATACTATACCTATCAACTTTAAATTAAACGATTAAGGTTTATCAAAATTCATCATATAATATAAATAAAAATCCTGAAACTTAATTGTTTCAGGATTTTTTAATTATTATTCTTCCCTCCTATTTATTTACCTAAACTTTATACTTCACGAAACAATTATAATATTCAACCTATAAAATGGTATATTTGAAATTATTTTAGATAAAAACTTATGAATATTATTGCAATGATACCTGCTAGATATCAAGCTTCAAGATTTCCAGGAAAATTAATGAAAGACTTAGCAGGAAAGCCTGTAATAGTTAGAACTTATGAAGCTGCTCATAAATCAAAACTTTTTGATGAAGTTTATGTTGTAACAGATTCTGAAATTATATCTCAAACAATACATAACATAAATGGAAAAGTTATTATTAGTAAAAAAGAGCATGATTGCGGTTCTGATAGAATAGCTGAAGCTGTAGAAAACATAGAAACTGACGTTGTTGTAAATGTTCAAGGTGATGAACCTTTTATTGATACTATATCTTTAAAAAAACTAATAGCTGTTTTCAAAGAAGATACAACACACCTTATTGATTTAGCTTCTTTAAAAGTTGCTATAAAAGAAAGAGAAGAGATTGAAAACCCTAATAATGTAAAAGTAATTACTGATACAAATAACTTTGCTTTATACTTTTCTAGAAGTGTTATTCCTTTTCATAGGGAAAAGGGTCAAAGTATTACATACTACAAACATAAAGGAGTTTATGCTTTTAGAAAATCAGCTTTATTAGATTTTTATAACACACCTATGACTCCTTTAGAAACTGCTGAAAAAATAGAATGTATCAGGTATTTAGAAGTTGGCAAAAAAATTAAAATGATAGAAACTACTATTGAAAGTATTGGTATTGATACTCCTGAAGATTTAGAAAAAGCAAAAAAATATTTATCTAAACAAAATGATTAAAAAACAAATTAAAGTTATAGCTTTCGATGCTGATGATACACTTTGGGTAAATGAAACTTATTTTAGAGAAGCTGAAAATGCTTTCGCTAATCTATTATCAAATTACGAAACAGAAAATAAAATACATCAAGAGTTATATAAAAAAGAGATTGAAAACTTGCCAATTTATGGCTATGGAATTAAAGGATTTGTTATATCAATGATAGAATGTGCTTTAGAACTTTCTAATAATACTATTAATCAAAAAACTATTAGTAAAATAATAAATATAGGTAAAGAAATGTTACAAAAACCTGTTATAATTTTAGATGGTGTAATAGATGTTTTAAATAGTTTAAAAAGAGATTATAAATTAATTGTTGCTACAAAAGGTGATTTATTAGATCAAGAACGAAAATTAGAAAAGTCTGGCTTAATTAAATACTTTCATCATGTTGAAGTAATGAGTGAAAAAAAAGAAAATGATTATACTAAATTAATTAACCATTTAGATATTCAAGCTAGTGAGTTTTTAATGATAGGTAATTCTTTAAAGTCAGATGTTCTACCTTTATTAAATATTGGTGCTTCTGCAATTCATATTCCTTTTCATACTACTTGGGAACATGAGAAAGTAACTCAAGACACAACTAATCTCAATTATAAATCCTACACAAAAATTACTGATATTTTAAATTCATTGTAATGTTTATCGAGTATTTTATAAAATAGGTTTTATTTCGTATTTTATTTGATATTAAAAGAATAAAAACTAGTAAATTTGCATCAAATTTATAATTATGGCAAGTATAAAAAACTTAAAGAAAGATATTAATTATACCTTAGGGGATATCATTGAAGAATGTTATGTATGGGAGCTATTAAACCCTAAAGAAGATACAGCAAAATCTGAAGCAATTATAGATGAAGCAATCGCTACATTTGATGGTTTACTAGATAACGTACATGCTAAAAATATTGAAAACAAAAAAAGTCATTTCAAAAACATTAGTAAAAACCTAGAAATCAAAGCTAAAGAACTTATACAAAAAGTAAATAGTTTATAATCAAAAAGCCAGTTTTTTTAAAGCTGGCTTTTTTTTGCTTAACTTTAACATTGTTCACATAATATTTTTTCGTAAATTACGATTAATAATTATAACTCAAATCCCCTTAAAATGGCAAGAGCTATGTATGACTACACTAAAACGGTACTTAAAAAAGTAAGTTTTAACTCTGATTTGTTTTGTAAGGAATTAAAGAAAGCTTTAAATCGATTACTTCCTCACGAAATTAATGAATTAACAATTTGGCTTAAAGAATTTACGGCAAACAAGCCGGAGCTTTATGTCTGCATGTCAATAGTTAGAAATTAAAAAAAAAGGAAGGTATTTTAAAATACCTTCCTTTTTTAATTAATACTATCATTTTTTATTTTTCTTCACAATCACTATCTTTTGTACATTTATTTTGACTTGGATTATTTCCATTTGATTTAAAATTATTTCTTAAAAACATTAAGTAACTATTACGCTTACTTATTCTTTTTTTTACTTTAATTTTTTCTGCCTGTTGCTTAGCTTGTATTCTATCTTTTCCTTTAACAATATAAAAATATGATCTTCTATTTACTTGATGTTCCTTTTCTGAACACTTTCTTTGATTAGCATTATTACAATTGTTTAATAACTGCTCTTCACCGTACCCTATAGCACTTTCTATACTCTTCTTAGGTATGCCTCTTGATATAATATAATCTCTTGTAGATTTTGCCCTTTTGTCTGATAAAAACTTATTGTAGGCATCTTTACCTCTACTATCAGTATGAGACTCAATTTTTATTACAATTTCAGGATGATTTTTCATTACTGTAACAATGTTTTCCAGCTCATATTCGGCATCTTCTCTAATAAATGATTTATTAAAATCGAAATAAATTGGGTTTATAACAATTTGATCTCCTATTATTAAAGGAATAAGTTTTAAATCAACTTTTACAACTTCAATTTCTTTAGACATAGTATCAATAGGTTTTTGATCTGGTCTATGATCTAATTTACTTGCTTTAATAACATATTTTGAGTCGCATAATACTTTTTCAAATTTATAATTACCAGAAACATCAGAAATAGTTTCATGCATTACTTCACCTGAAGCATTTACTAATTTTAATATAGCATCAGGTATAATATCACCGGTTTTAGCATCAACAACAGTACCTGTTATAGTTTTCGTACAAATTGAAGGTGTTGTATATATATAGTAACTATAAATATCATCATCTCCTTTTCCCTTTTTCCTATTAGATGAGAAAAAACCTTTTTTACCATCTTCATGAATATAAAAAGCAAAATCATCTCTTTTACTGTTAAAAGGCTCTCCTAAATTAGTAACTTTTGTAAAAGTTGAATCGTTTTTAATTTTAGTTTGAAAAACATCTAGTAATCCTAACCCTAAATGCCCGTCTGAAGAAAAATACAACGTATTATCATTTCCAATGAAAGGAAATTTTTCTTTATCAGAAGTATTTACTTTATCACCTAAATTAATAGGTTTACCAAATGCATCGTTTTCTTTGATTTTTACCTTATAAATATCAGATGCTCCAAAACCTCCTGGCATATCAGAAACAAAATATAATAATTTTTCATCAGGACTTAAAGCTGGATGCCCTGTAGAATACTCATTACTATTAAAAGGTAATTCAAGTACATTACTCCACACTCCATTTACTAATGAAGCTCTATATATTTTTAAATTAACAGATCTTCTCTTATCATTATTTAATCTTTTACCATCAAAATTATTTCTTGTAAAATAAACAGTTTTACCATCTTTAGTAAAAACAGGTTTACCTTCATGATATCTTGTAGTAATAGGCTCAGGTAAAATTTTATGATTATTTAACTCTAAAACTGTATCCTTTTCATTTCCCTCTATGGTTTCTATACTTTCTTTAGCTTTGTAAATATTTAAAAATGGTTGATTATTCCATTTATATAAACGTTGTTTTTTACCTTTTTTTGGAGCAGCAGATGTATAATAGGCATTTCCATCTAAAATAAAACCTCCATAATCAGAATATGGAGTATTAATTGCTAAATTTCTAATACTTATTCTTTGGTCTTTATTATTTGAGTAATCAAGAAGATAATTTTCATTTTCTAATTCAATTTTCCTATTACTCTTATCATTTTTTTCAGACAAAACTAAAAAGATAGAATCTGATTTTTTATAATCTCCTTTACTTCTTAGAGTTTGGGCATACTTAAATAAATATCTATCCGTTACCTCATTTCTATAAATTTTCACTAATTTCTCATACCAAATTAATGCTTCTTCAGTATTAGCATTATTGTAATATGAGTCAGCTAACCTACTTAAAACATGTTTTGAAGTGTCTCCTTTTTTTACCACTAGAGATTTATATAATTCTGCTGATTGGATATAAGAAAACTCTTCAAAATATCTATCAGCGACTCTTCTGCTTTGTGCAAAAACTGTATTAACACTTATTACTATTAATAGTATTAGTAATATTTTTTGTGATTTCATTAATTCTACTTTTTCTAGTTTAAAAGAACCTTGGTGATTTATATTTATATTCTTTAAATATGTCATACCTAAGCATAACTTCATGAGTTCCTGAATTTGTTACATTATAATTAGATGTAGTTAAATCATAAGCATATCCAATTAATAATGAGTCAGTGGCTTGAAAACCTAATAGAGCACTTATTGAATCTCCCCATCTCCATGCTACACCAGCTCTAAATTTATCATTAAATAAAAAATTAGCTGAAACATCTAATGACAATGGAGCACCAGAAACTATTTTAGCTAACGCGGCTGGTTTAAACTTTATATTTTCATTTAATTCAAACACATAACCAGCTATTAAGAAAAAATGCATTCTTTCAACTGCTGTTGTTGTTGTAGAAGCTAATTTTTGATCATAATGTTCAGTTCTAATAAAATTTGGTACAGATAAACCTATATACCATTCAGGTTCGTGATAGTATATACCAGCTCCTATTGTTGGTAAAAATTTACCATTAATATTACTGGCAAACAAAGCTTCATCTTTAACCAACCTTCCTTTTGTCCAATCAATATTTAATATCCTTCCTCCTAATCTAAGTCCAAAAGCTAAATTCCCTACTTCTCCTGTCTCTACAGTATATGATAAGTTTCCATCAAAATAAATTTCATGAGATGGCCCTATTTTATCATTTACTAAATTTAATCCAAGTCCCAACTTTGACCTACCAATAGGTGTATCATAACTTAAATTTTGTGTATCAGGAGCTCCTTCAAAACCTACCCACTGTGTTCTTCCTAAAGCTGTTATTACAGCATGACCTCTAGAACCAGCATATGCAGGATTAACACTTAATGTATTAAACATATATTGAGTGAACTGCGGATCTTGTTGCGAATAGGTATTTGTTATTAAACAAATACCTAGTATGCAAGTTAATATTGAAAATGATTTCATTTTATAGTTTTATTGTCTTAAAATATGATAATTATTATCTGTTAATATATATCCATCCTTTTTTAACAGGGCTACCATCTCCTAAATCTAATACATAAAAATATGTTCCTACAGGCAACTTACTATCAACATTAATGTTGACTCTACCATTTGATACTCCTTTGAAAGCTACATCTTCATTATTATATCCTTTCGCTTTATAAACAGTATTACCCCATCTATTAAAAATTTCAATTGTATTGTTTTTATAATTCTCTATACAATCAATTTGTAAAGCATCATTTACTCCGTCTCCGTTTGGACTAAATTCGTTAAAAATTGTTATACAATCATAACTATCACCAAATACATCATCAGCCCCATCTACACTATCAGAAATTCCATCTCCATCAGAATCAGTTCCACTATCACTTACTACTCCATCTCCTCCACTATTTGGATCAGTTGGATCAGTATCATTTACATCTGAATTTCCTGAGTCTCCAAAATTACCATCATCTTCATCTACAACATCAAGAATACCATCTCCATCACTATCAGGCCCATCTACTAACCCATTTCCATCTTCATCATCATTACCTCCTTCTTCAACATCATTAATTCCGTCATCATCACTATCTAGATCTAAATAATCTGGTACTCCATCACTATCAGTATCAGTATTGTCAGATTCTCCTCCGTTACCTTCACCAAATCCAGAATCATCATTATCAACACTATCAACAATTCCATCTCCATCTGCATCTGCTCCGTCAGCAATACCATCATTATCTACATCAACGTTTCCATCTTCGATAACATCGTTAATTCCGTCATTATCACTATCAAGATCTAAATAATCTGGTACTCCATCTCCATCAGTATCTGGTTCAGATATATTTTCAGAATCATCATCTTGTCCATCTCCATCTACGTCACTATATCCAGTATCATTTGAATCTATAACACCATCTCCATTCGTATCTAAAGCTCCATTTCCACCTTCATCTACATCTAAAATTCCGTCATTATCACTATCTAAATCTAAATGATTTGGTACTCCATCTCCATCGGTATCATAAACATCTGGGATACCATCTCCATTACTGTCTGTATAATCAGTTGTTGAACCATCTCCTGAATCTCCATCATCAGAAGTATCTTGCCAGTTTGGAATACCATCACCATCTTCATCACCTGTTGCATTATTATCACCAGATCCTTCATCAACATCTGCTATTCCATCATTATCATCATCTTCATCTATATTATCTGGAACTCCATCTCCATCTGTGTCAATTGCATCTCCAAACGTTCCATTTGCTCCATCTTCACTATCTGAAATACCATCTCCATCAGAATCAGTACCACTATCAGTTACAACACCTGAACCTCCATCATTTGGATCAGTAGGATCAGTATCATTTACATCTGAGTTTCCTGAATCTCCAAAACCACTATCGTCTTCATCTACAACATCAAGAATACCATCTCCATCTGAATCTGGCCCATCTACTAAACCATTTCCATCTACATCATCATTACCTCCTTCTTCTACATCATTAACTCCATCATCATCACTATCTAGATCTAAATAATCTGGTACTCCATCATTATCAGTATCAGTATTTTCAGATTCTCCTCCGTTACCTTCACCAAATCCTGAATCATCGTTATCTGCACTATTAACAATACCATCACCGTCAGCATCTCCACCATCAGCAATACCGTCATTATTATTATCTACATTTCCATCTTCAATAACATCATTAATACCATCATTATCACTATCAAGATCTAAATAATCTGGCACTCCATCTCCATCAGTATCTGGTTCAGATATAATTTCAGAATCATCATCTTGCCCATCTCCATCAGCATCACTATATCCAGTATCATTAGAATCTATAACACCATCTCCATTAGTATCTAAAGCTCCATTTCCACCTTCATCTACATCTAAAATTCCGTCGTTATCACTATCTAAATCTAAATGATTAGGAACACCATCTCCATCTGTATCATAAACATCAGGAATACCATCACCATTACTATCTGTATAATCAGTTATAGAACTATCTCCTGTATTTCCATCATCGGTAGTATCCTGCCAGTTTGGTATTCCATCACCATCTTCATCACCAGTAGCATTGTTATTACCAGATCCTTCATCAACATCTGCTATTCCATCATTATCATCATCTTCATCAACATTATCAGGAACTCCGTCTCCATCTGTATCAGTTTCTGTTAATGGATTAACAGTTAAGTAAACCGTTGCTTGATCACATACTACTGGACTTCCATTATCACATACCTCATATACGAAACTATCTGTTCCTGTATATCC